>CANJQI010000008.1 GCA_947476215.1 Betaproteobacteria bacterium | reverse complement strand
CACGTGCTTGTAAGCGGCGGCATGGAAGATCGTCTTGACGCCGAAAGTTGCAATTACTCGCTCGAGCCTCGCCTGATCGGTTACCGAACCTAGCAGGGGCACAAACCTGGTTCTCGCTTTTCGATTCGGCAGCAATCCGGCGCGATGGATGAGTTCCTGTTCGATCCTGTATAGGGCGAATTCGGACTGTTCGAAAAGCACCAGATATTCCGGCTGAAGCTCAGCGATCTGAAGGCACAACTCCGCACCGATCGAGCCGCCGGCTCCGGTCACCATGACAGATTTTCCCGACACCGTGGTCCGCAACAATCGCGCAACCGGCGCAATCGAATCGCGTCCCAGGAGGTCTTCGATCTCCACCTCGCGCAGATCCTCCGTCTTTATTTTCCCTTCCGCAAGATCGGACAAGGAAGGCAGAGTTCGTACCTTAACCGGCAGACGCTCGAGCGCTTCGATGATCTCGCTGCGACGCTGACGGGAGGTCGAAGGAATGGCGAGTAGTACTTCCGTCACACGATGGCGGTCGATGAGTTCTGCCAGGTGCTGAGGCGGGAATACAACCAGCTCGCCCAGGCGGGTTCGGTGCAATCTGTCATCGTCGTCCAGAAAGGCGACTGGCTTGAGTTCATTGCTATAGGCGAGGGCGGTCGCCAACTGAATCCCGGCCGCCCCGGCGCCGTAAATGACGACATTCCTGCGTATCATGCCTTGCGAGAATGCCGACTGACGCAGCCAGTTGCGTGCCATGGCACGCCCCGCTCCGATCAGCAACAGCACCAACAAAGCATGAATCGCCAGCGCGGAACGCGGAACACCTTCGAATCCAAGCAGGTGCACCAGAATCGCCAGCAGCGCGGCATAGGAAAGCACGGCTTTGGCAATTGCCGAGATCGCCTGGATGCCCAGATACCGAATGATCGAACGGTAGAGTCCGAATACAACAAAAAGGGGTACCGCGAGCAGAGGGCCTAACAAAAGCAGCATGATTGCATCGCCCTGCAGGGCAGCGAAGGTGTCCAGACGCAACGCAAGTGCCAGCCAAAGCGTGACTTGAATTGACAGAACATCCGCCACGAGCATGGCCATCTGCTTTCTTCGCCGCGGCCAGGCGAGCAAGCCGGCGATCAGTTCGGCGGCCCGGCTTCGCACGTAAATATAGGAGACACCAACCACGACCAGAGCGGCGAGCGCAAACCAGACCTTCGGGTCGGACCGGATCTTTTCCCATGTCGAGGGGGTGCCAAAGTGATGCAAGGGGCGCACTGTTCCGGCCGGATAGCAAAAAACTTGCCCCGCGCCTTTTGCGGACTGCCGCTCACTTTCGCGGCAAGCGTTAAGCGCGAAAGTAGTATCAAGAGACGAAAAGGTCACCGTGCCGTTGGCCAGTCGAACCGACGGGGATTCGAGGGGTTCTTCCGAAAACAGATTGCTTTGCTCTGCAGTGAGGGTGGTGAGGCATTGCCGCGTCCGAACACGACAGGTTGGACAGGCCGCTTGAACCAGGTTGGTAATAGAGGCAACGGCGGCTTCGCAGTCCGTTGCGCTCGGAAGGCCGGCGCGCAAAAACGTTAACTGCAGCTTGCCAGGGGCTTCGAGGATCGCATGAGGATAGTAAAGTGGGGCGCCGCGGATGAAGAATGCGACGAAGGCTACGAGGGCGGCGAGCAGGCCGAGAAAAATGAAGGCTAGGGGTTTACCGCGCATCAGAAGGGTGACCTCTTGCCCTGCAGATATTCCTCCACCTCACCGCGAATGCCTTCCTCGAAACCCTTTGGGGTGTATCCGAAGTCACTGGAAGCGGCTTCGTGGGAAAACACCTTGTCTTCGTTCATACGCAAAACCTGCTCGACGCTGATTATCGCCTTGCTGGACACTGCGTTGTACGCCCTCGCGCCAAGCAGTGAGAGCCACATCGGTACAGGCACCATGACGTTACTCCTCCCCAGCGCTCGGGAGACCGTGCGCACGATGTCGATGTAACTGATGGGCTCCTTACCCGACAGGTTGTACTCGCGGTTCATAGTGATCTCGCGATTTGAAAGCACGTCGAAATAGGCGTTGGCGAGATCCTGAGCGAGCACGGGCTGCATCAGATTCTTCCCATTGCCGAATATCGGGAAGAATTTGTGCCGACAAAGATAGTCGACCAGTTTGAACATGTTCTGGTCTCTTGAACTGCCGTAGATCATTGTTGGACGGAGGATCGTAACGGCGATCTTGTCCCGCAGCCCTAAGATACCGTCCTCGATTCTTATGTAATCCTCCGCCGCGCTCTTGAACTTGGAATAGCGTCCGGTGGTATGCACGAGGATCGCCCAGCGAACTTTGTTGCGTATGGCCGACGCGATAATTTTCTCGGAGAATCTTGTATTCGCGATGTGAAGAACGGTGTCGACGCCCTTCATCACTTCATCAAGAAACGTGGGGTCGGTGATATCGCCGATCGCCACCGAATAATTCAATGCGGTCTTTGCAAGAAAGCCTGCATCGCTGGAAGGCCGCAGCGCGCAACGCAGGGCGCCTGAGTATCGCTCCCGTGCCAAACGCTCGGCAAACAGGCGTCCCGAATGGCCGGATACTCCAGTTACCAACATCATTTCCGGTTTACCTGTCATAGCAGTCCTTTCTTGCGCCGACTACGGAAGTGGCGGATTGCATATCACGACTCCCCGCGGGCAACACTGAGAATATCAGCCCCCATCTCCAGGTTAATTTTTGATCTTGCATATTTCCCAATGAAAGCGTCGCGAGGAATATCCTGAATCTTCAAAGTCGAAAATGCACGCATGGCTCCCGGGACATCGCATGGATAAAAAACAGCGGCGTTGCTGATCTCGGCTATCGCGAACTGTGCCGCATACCCTGCGACGCCAGCCCAGATAGGTTTGCCCAATGCCGCATACTCAAACAACTTTGAAGGCAGCACTTTCTTGAAGGCCTCATAGTCGTTCAAATGTAAGAAAAGAACGTCTGCGGAGCGATACGCTTCAAGCAATTCATCCCGTTTGACGGGCAAACACAACTCTACGTTCGTCACGCCATGTTCTGTCAGCAAAGCCTCCAGGAGAGGTTTGCGGCTTCCGTCTCCGATAATCCTGAAGCGGACACGTGTTCCCATTGCTTTGGCAAGCGCAGGCAAGATCGCGTGCAGGCCCTGCCCGTCTCCAAGATTGCCGGCGTATACCACGTTAAGGGTTCGGTTGAGTGCAAGATCTACAGGGATGGACGGATGTGTAGGAGCAGCCGCAAGAAACTCGTTGTCGATTCCGTTGGTGAAATAGGAGAATCGCTTAAGCGGATAGCGAGCACTGAAGTACTCGGCAAAACCCCGCGAGACCAGGTTCACTTTATCAGCGCGGTTGACTGCCCAGCGTTCCAATAATGAGAAAGCCGGCAGTATGGCCCAGGAGAACCGGCGCGGTAACACATCTTTGATCGTGTCGACAAATATGTCCCTGATATCGAGATAGAGTATGGCGTACTTCCAACGTGAAATAAAAGCACCCAATACGGTCGACATAAGCCGACCTGATGTAACGAACACTAGGTCGTAATCCTTCCCGGCAACCTGTCGGAGGGCACCAAAAAAGTAAGTAAGGAATGCTCTCGACTGATCCAGCATGCCGCCGTGGTGCTTTGGCAATGAAATGCGTGATATCCGCAAGCCGGGCTGCTGTTCTACCAGAGGTGCATCCGCGGAGAAGGAATGATATCGATTGGGCAATGTAGTGATTACATCGATCTGCGTGTTGGGGGGTACGATTTTGCAGAGTGTATCGACCAACGCCGTGGCTCGAAAAGACCCTGCACTCAAATCGGGACGGAAGTAGAAACTTAGAATGAGAATGTTCAAATCTGCCGCCAGCGCAGTGTAAAGCTTATTTCTGGCCGCTCATATTCAATTTCGAGGCACCTGTTCGATTGCGAAGCCCCAAATTCCGGATGCCATAACGTATGTACGATTCTTGGCGTTCCGCCATCAACTGACCACTGCGCACACTCGCCGGTCGGCAGGCGCAATGCCTGCTCGGGCAGAAGTTCGACGGTCGGATGAAAATGGAAACGCGCAATGGCCTGTTCGAACGTACCACTGACTCGATCAATGACGCAAAGGCAGTTCGATCTCAGGCGCCATTCTCGATTATGCACTGGTCGCCCTGGCAGTTTTTGGTAACCATCATGTGAGCAATTTACGATCGCAGTCTCATCAACATCGGTGATCCGCAGATCGAACGGCCGCGCGCGGCGGCCCACGCGAAAGCCGCTCCACACTTCCGAAGAGTCATGTCCATTCACCGTAAGCGTGTTGTGGGCTGCTGTGCCCCGTTGGCGCAACCGTTCTGTTCCGAGGCCGTACTGAGAGGTACCGGAATTTACAATTACCCGGTTGCCGAATAGAGACAGCTCGAACGATAGCGTATCAGCGTGGGCGTGCCCTGGCAGATACGGGGCTCCGACTCGAGCCACATCCAGCAGTGCCACGGCGTCGCCGCGCTCCAGGCGGACGTAACCCGATTCAGGAAAGAGTGAGACAGGAGAATTCTGGATAGATATTGGCGCAGCAACGTTCAACCGATTTGCGTACGCTTTCAGATCCGCATGCGTCGGGGCAATGCCAAATGCTGCATCGTTAAAGAAAGCGACGTCGCCGTCCGGGTGACTCAATCCTTCTAGCCATCGCATCATGTGTGATGCAACCGGGAACCACTCCTCTACCATCTTGCCTGGAAGCCCGCCTGGCCATGCTCCACCTGCGTTCACGAGATCCAGCAGATCCTCCAGAATGATGGCGTGATACATCGGACTGAGTTCAAAATGTCCACCATCGGCCAGAATTTGCTCAGGTATTTCCTTATGCAGTATCCGCAGCCCTAGCTGTAGCCATTCCCGAGCCTCATCTCCATCGAAAAATAGCCCCGCAAAAATGAGCGCCTTTGCGTTTGCAAAAAGATGATTCCCCAACAGATGCCACTCCAACCGCCTTCGCAACCAACGCGTCTGAACAGCCAAGCTCTGGACCCACTCTGGTTCCAGTCGATTGCCCGCCAGCGCCCACTTAACCCAATTCACGATTCGTATAGACGTCGGATAGGGTTCCCACGCGTTGCCAAAACCTGGGGGATTTTCTGTAACCCAACGTGAAATCAACGCCCGATGCCACGCTGTGCGTGCTGTCGCCGACTGTGCATTGAGATCGTCAAAATAATGCAAGTTATAGAGCCACAGCTTGGTCCGCCGCGGATCACGCCAATCCTCAGCCGTCTGCACCCGGCCAGTCTCATTCAAAAATTCGAATACAAAAGCGCCAGCCATGGAGGGCAGGTGTGATGCACTTTGATGCCAGAAGCCGGTTTGCGCTCGAACGGCCGGAGCGAGCCGCAGATCCGGGTGAGGTCGATAGAAACGATGCCACAGCCTTCCATAAACCTGTACAGGCCGCAGATGCCGTACAGTTCTCAGCAATCGACCGAGCTTCAACTTAAAATCTCAGCGCCATAGCCCACACGCATCAATCACTGCCTTACCCTGCGGTGCGAATGGTGACAACTCTTTGAAGCTGTGATGCGCCACTAACGCCAATACGATGTCCGCACTCGACAGCGCTACGTCGGCATCCACCAAAACGGCGCCTGCGTCAATCAACTCGGCAGGCAATATTTTCACGTTTGGCTCAACTGCCAGCACGCGTCCCGGGTGATGAATAGCGAGTGTCTTGGTAATCGCCAAAGCGGGACTTTCCCTTAAGTCATCAATGTCGGGCTTGAACGCCAGGCCAAGGCACGCCAGAGTCAATTCTTTTGCGGTCTTGTCCGGATGTGCTTGGAGGTGTTCAGCAACGGCCAGCTTGACGCGATTGATGATCCACTCTGGTTTTGCATCATTTACTTCGCGCGCAGTGCGAATCAGGCGTGCCAGGTCAGGCGTCTTGCTGACAATAAACCAAGGGTCTACCGCGATGCAGTGACCACCCACACCGGGCCCTGGCTGCAGAATATTCACCCGAGGATGGCGGTTGGCCAGCTTTATCAGCTCCCAAACATTGATTTCCAATCGTTCACAGATGATGGAGAGCTCGTTCGCGAAGGCGATGTTCACGTCCCTGAAGCTGTTTTCAGTCAGCTTGCACATCTCGGCCGTCCGCGCGGTGGCGACAAAGCATTCGCCAAGCACAAAAGTCTTGTAAAGCGCGATAGCAGCCTGCGAGCACCTAGGCGTCATGCCTCCGATAACGCGGTCATTTTGTACCAACTCGCGCAGCACGTTCCCCGGCAAAACGCGTTCCGGACAATATGCAATGCGAATGTCTGAACTCTCACCGCAGTCTTTCGGAAAGCGCAGATCAGGTCGCGCCCTGCTCAACCAGGCGGCGATCTGTTCGGTAGTGCCAACCGGTGAAGTGGACTCCAGAATTACCAGGTTGCCGGGCTTCAATACCGGCGCAATTGAAATGCAGGCCGACTCTATAAAGCGCAGATCAGGTGCGTGTTCGACAGTGAACGGTGTTGGAACTGCAATCAAGAAGGCATCGGCGGGTTCAGCCTGCGTGGTAGCGCGAAGATAACCCTCGGTCACCACCGCCCTTACCACCATATCGAGATCTGGTTCAACGATATGAACCTCACCTCGATTTATGGTGTCCACCGCACGTTGATTAACATCCACGCCAATCACCTTCTTTTTTCGTGAGGCAAAAACCGCAGCCGTTGGCAGCCCGATATAGCCCAAACCGATCACGGAAATTGTTTCAAACGCCATACAGTTTAGTCCTTCATACATGTGTTGTGTGTTCGGCGGCCAGCGCGTCCAGGATGCGTTGACATGCTTTCCCGTCGCCATAAGGGTTGTGAGCAAAGCTCATGGTGTGATACGCAGTAGCGTCCGTCAGTAAGCGATGAATACCACCCCTAATTGCAGCGGTATCAGTCCCCACCAACTGCACCGTGCCGGCTGCAACAGCCTCGGGTCGCTCAGTGGTGTCGCGCATGACCAGAACAGGCTTTCCTAGAGAAGGTGCCTCCTCTTGAATTCCGCCCGAATCCGTAACAATTAAGTAGGCACGATCCATCAAGTAAACGAACTGAAGATATTCGAGCGGCTCGATCAAATGTATATTCCTGAAGCCCGCCAACAACCGACCGACCGGCTCGCGTACATTCGGGTTCAGATGTACCGGATAGACCAACTCAACATCTGAGAACGCACGTGCGGTGTCCATGAGCGCGTGACAGATTCGCTCGAAGCCGCCGCCAAAGTTTTCACGTCTGTGACCGGTAACTAGAATAATTCGATGATTTTCTGGAAGAAAAGAATATTTCCTTTGAAATTCCGCCTGCAGGGTTTGGCTTGCTTTTAGCTTTGCAACTACTTGTAGCAACGCATCGATTACCGTGTTGCCTGTGACAAAAATCCGACTACCTTCCACGCCTTCGCGTAGAAGATTTTCACGAGCGGCGTCAGTTGGTGCAAAATTCAGCGCCGCAAGCACACCGGTTAACTTCCGGTTCGCCTCCTCGGGCCAGGGCGAATACAGGTCGCCGGTGCGAAGCCCAGCTTCGACATGGCCGACAGGTATCTTCTGATAGTACGCGGCCAGACTCGCTGCAAAGGTCGTGGCCGTATCTCCATGCACTAAGACCATATCCGGTCTAAAGGTCGCAAATACACCTTCCATTCCCCTCAAAATTAGGGAGGTTATTTCAGTTAGCCTTTGGTTTTCCTTCATGATATCTAGGTCAAAGTCAGGGGTCAGTTCAAAAAGGGTCAAGACTTGATCAAGCATTTCACGGTGCTGCGCCGTTACGCAAAGGCGCGCCTCGAACCTACGATCTGCCTTAAGGGCAGCGACTAGGGGCGCCATTTTTATGGCCTCAGGTCGTGTGCCGAAAACCGTAAGTATTTTCATCTAATTTTCTTCTTCAGCCGCAATGGCCAGCCAGACTAATGGTCACTTTGCTGACTTCAAGAATCTCTTCCAACGGAATCGGTGCCCTGCCACCCTGCGCTACTGCCTGAACAAAGGCCGCCGCACAAGCGCGCTGACCTTTGTCCTGGTGCCACAAATTCATCTTCTTGAATCCCGGCCAACCATAGCCAGTCAGTCTGCGAAAATTGTTCAGTTGCAACACACGACCCTCGGAAAACACCTCCACTCGCTCCTTGGGAAATGACTTGTTCCCGTTTGCGAAGTAGTGCACTGTGCCTATCGACCCATCGGCGAATCTGAGTTCCAAGGTCACGGTATCGTGGGAGGCAGTCTTCATGTCCATTCGCCTCCACTCGATAATCGGCTCGCCAACTAAAAACCGCAGTAGATCGATAAAATGGCACGCTTCGCCCACGACTCGACCGCCCCCAGCATCGCGGTCCTGGGTCCAATGATCCGCGGGAATGGCCCCTGCATTTACCGTGACTACGAGAGATTTTGGCCCCCTCGCGCCTATAAGCAGAACCTTCATCTTCTGAATCTGTGGCGCAAAGCGGCGATTGAAGCCCACCATCAGAAGCGACTTTGCCAATCTGGAGGCTGCTTCGATCTCGGCAAGTTCCTCGATGCGCAGTGCGAGAGGCTTCTCCACGAACACATTTTTGCCTGACCGCAAGGCGTCGCATGCTAATCGTGCGTGGCTATCGTGCCTGGTCGAAATTACCACTGTATTAATACTTGCATCCGTCAGCACGCTTACTACGTCTGTAGTCGTAGCCTCGAACCCAAACTTCCGCGCGGCATGCAGGCCGCTCACGCCTCCACTTGAAGCCACCGTCTTCATTCGCGCCCCAGTTGCCTTGAATGCCGGGATCAGCACAGAAGTAGCGTAGTTTCCGGATCCAATGAAACCCATCGATACCCCTTCAGTAGGGGTAGGACCCGTGGCCTGCGCGAGCAGTGTCACAGTCTGTCGGTTTAGTGTTAGCTCAGGCGCTTCGCCGCTACGGTTGTATTCGAGCAGTATTCCCAAAGAAGGGGTCGATCCGCCCACTAACTCATAGGCGCGCCCCGCGTCTTCGATCGCGAATCGGTGAGATACAAGCGATTTCAAATCCAATGCACCGGTCGCCACTGTGTCCAGCACAGCCTCGAGATTTCGCTGTTCCGTCCAGCGCACGTATCCGACTGGATAGTCCAGACCTTTTTCCTCGTAGTTGGTGTCATAGCGCCCCGGTCCATAGGAGCAGGACACTTGAAAAGTCAGTTCCTTCTCGAAGAAGTCCGTCCTAGAAAGCTCAAGGCCGGTGACGCCGACCAATACGATGCGGCCGCGCTTTCTGCACATCAGCGCTGCCTGATGCACCGGCTCGCTGCTCTTGGTCGACGCGGTAAGGATTACCGCGTCGACTCCGCGCTGACGAGAAAACCGCTGCGCTGAAGTAACAGCATCCTCGCCAGCCGCCAGATTCACTACTTCGGCCCCGAACTGTCGAGCCAATGCCAGCCTGTGGGCATCAAAATCTATTCCCAGTACCCTGCAACCTTGCGCGCGCAGCAACTGAACTGTGAGTAAGCCGATCAGCCCCAGCCCGGTGACCGCCACGAATTCACCCAACGTCGGCTGCGCGAGGCGAATTCCCTGCAACGCAATCGCTCCCAGCACAGTAAATGCCGCTTCGTCATCCGATACCTTATCTGGCACGCTGGCGCACAAATTTACCGGCACGCAGATCACGTCAGCGTGCTTTCCATTCGAAGCCACGCGGTCTCCGACCACAAACTTCGTAACGCCTGGTCCGACCTCTATCACACGCCCGACATTGCAGTATCCAAGCGGCAAAGGCTGATCCAGTTTGTTGAATACCGCTTCGACCGTCGGGATCAATCCATCGGTTCTGATCTTGTCCAGAACCATGCGCACCTTGTCTGGCTGTTGACGAGCCTTGTCGATCCAGCCTGCCTTGCTGAATTCAACAAGCATGCGTTCGGTACCAGCCGACACCAAAGTCGTCGTCGAGCGGATTAACAAATGCCCTTGCTTGACGGTCGGCCACGGCACCTCAGCTACTTCGGTCGCGCCCGTCTTAAGGTTTTGGAGAATTTGCTTCAAGTCCTACTTCCTCGCTTCAACCAACATAAACAGCCCGGCACGCGGGAGAGTCCAGCGAATTAATTGCCGGGGGTATATCTTTCGTGCAAGCGTCAGAATACCGCCTCGATGTCGTTGGCCGGCACCAGCTTCCAACAAGTCTGCGTGCGTCAGCACCGTTTGTATCCTCACCATACTGAATGCGCCAAACAGGCTTCGCGCTTCTGCGACTGAATAGGCCTTGGTGCCGGGGCTTTCTAGATAGCGTGCATAGATCTCTGCAAGCGTCATCCATGGTCTTAACCGCAGCAGCGCGTAGCGCACCCAAAGCATAAAACCGAGCATGCTCCACTTGTGGTAAATCATTATGCTTGCCGTCCCTCCGTATTCCAACACTCGCCAAACTTCCGCTATCGCCTTTGGCGTATCCGGACTGTGATGCAGTACGCCCCACGAGTACACACGATCAAATGACCGGTCCATGAAGTCGAGATTCTCCGCGTCACCGATAGCAAGGCGAGAGCTCAGACGCAAAGCCGCCAATCGTTGGCGAGTGTGTTCAACGGCACGTTCCGTAAGGTCGATGCCCCAAAGGGCTGCGCCCGCTTCGGCAAATTTCTGATGATCTGCTCCGAGCCCCACCCCGATTTCCAATACACGTGCTCCGCGAGCGTCCTTGAAGCGTGCAAAGTCCTCGATATAGGGTTCAAGGGCATACCTTGCCTGCGCTTGCGCCGCGTATCCCGCAATATCGCTACCAGGAAGGTACAAATCTTCCCCGCAGGATGCATCATTCCAGAAATCGGAAACCTCTTTTTTTTGGGTCATTTCCTACCCAATTAAGCTTTTTTATCGAAAGAGACTCTAAGCACTGATGGTCGGCCCTCAAACCAACAGCGATTTCGAGAACGCTCTTGACTTTGGTCGTCTAAAAATCGGCAAAAGGCAAGATAAAAGGTTCCAGATGATCCCGCTCCGCAGATTGGGCTATTTGGCCCACATGGCCGATGGCCTGCAAATACAGGTTCGCGCTGCAAGCTGCGTCGTTCCAAAAGTCGTGCACCTGCGACTTTTCCCTGCCTTGCTGGGCTGCTTGTTCAACAGTTAGTTGGTTGTTTCCTAAAAATGTGGCGGTGTTGCCAGGCCTTGATCAATAAATTTCCTGCACCAAAGCTCAATGCACATCAGCGATAGAAGCGTGTAACTGGCATCAACTTTCCCCTCATCATTAGCTTGAATTAGTCGTTGCACGGCTGCACTGTCGAACAAACCACGCTGCCGCAAGCTCTGCGTGCCGAGTAAATCGGCCAAAAGGTCCCGCAGTTCAATGCGCATCCATCGACGCAATGGCGCACCGAACCCGGACTTTGGCCGGTAGATCACATCACGCGGCAGGTATGGTTCCATCGCCTTTTTTAGTACCCACTTTCCTTCATTGCCGCGCTGCTTAAGGCGCGCAGGTATCCGTGCGGCGAACTCCACCAAATCCGTGTCAAGAAACGGAACCCGTACCTCGACTCCCGCTGCCATCGACATCTTGTCCGTGTAGTTGAGATTGTGATCGGCTAAGAAAAACCGCTGTTCCAGCGCCAGCATACGATCCAGAGGTGATATCGAGGAAGGGAGTGGTTTGAGGAACTGCAGCATAGGATCGGCGGCAGCCGGCTTTCCGAGTTGCGCTCGAAACTCCGGCGTGTAAAGACCGAGTAGTTGCGCCTCTTTCGCCCACAGAAAGTAATTGGCCAGCCGCGCGTCCCCCGCCAATCCGGCACCGCTAGAAAGCTTGGCCAGGCGTCGAAACAACGGCTTGCGCTGATTTGCACTAGCCGTCATCCGCTCCAATCCAGATCGCACGCTCTGGGGCAGCCAGCGCCAATAACGTTCGTAATTCACCGCCACATGCCGCCGGTAGCCGGTAAAAACATCATCCCCGCCGGCGCCGGAAAGCAACACCTTAATTCCCTGCCCGCGTGCGAGTCGGCTAATGTAGAGAACGTTCAAAGACGCAGGATCCGCAATGGGTTCATCCAACTGTGCCACCATGCCCTCTAGATCAGCGGCCATCCGGCTTGCATCTATACGAACGACATCCAGCGGTACCCCCAGATGCGCTGCAGCTCGACGCGCATAAGGCAGATCATCCGTTATGCCTTCCTCTTCTCCGCCTGCCGATTCTATGGTGAAACAGCGGATGTCCGGAGCCTGCTCCCGGGCGAAGGCCACAATTGCACTCGAATCCAGCCCACCGGAGAGAAACGCCCCCACGGGCACATCGGCAACCAGTTGTCGATGCACGGCCCGACGCAAATGATCCACGGTACCTGACACTGCCGCCGGCTCGGAAAGATTGGAGATCACCCCGCGAAAAACCGGCAGTTGATACCACGCCCAATGCCGGACAATCTTACGCTCGCGCACCAACATCGCTTCGCCGGGCAGCAGCTTGCGCACAGCCCGAAAAGGCGTTCCGTCCCCAGGACACCAGAGGAAGCTCAGATAGCGATGGAGCGCCTGAGCATCCAGTTCCCGCAACTGCGGCACCAGAGCCAACAACGCTTTGATTTCGCTCGCGAACGCAAACCCGGGTTCTGTCTCGGCGTAGTAGAGTGGCTTCACGCCAAGGGCATCTCGCGCCACAAACAACGAGCGGCTGCGTTTATCCCACAACGCAAACGAAAAAATCCCATTGAGCCGGGTCAACATCGCATCGCCATACGCTAGATACAAGTGCAGAAGTACCTCGGTATCCGAACGTCCTCGAAAACGATTTCCCTTCGCCTCCAGTTCCCTCCTCAATTCCCGAAAATTGTAAATCTCACCGTTGAAAACTAGCACTACCGAGCCGTCATCGGTGGCCATGGGTTGGCGCCCCAGTGGCGAGAGATCGAGAATCGAAAGTCGGACATGCCCCATCCCAATGCCCGCTTCTGCATCGTTGAATTCACCAGAGTCATCTGGTCCACGGTGTGCCTGTAACCGATTGGCGCGATTTAGTGACTCTGGGGAAAATGAACCGAAATAGCCTAGGATGCCACACATATAATCCCGTTCATCTCAAGGCTTCAAAAAAAAGTCTGCAATTAGTTTCCGCCATATGGTTAGTCTTGACTATATCAAGAGCCGCTCGCGAGTGATCTGCGATGATCTGGGGATTACTGAGATAACGTTTCATTGCCTCGATAATCGGCTGAATCTGCCTGGGTGGAATCAAATACCCGTTTACACCATCGCGTAACGAATCAGAAATCCCACCTACGTCAGAGCATATGGCTGGAAGCCCCTTAGAGAAGGCCTCAATTAAGGACATCGGGAAGCCCTCCGCATAGCTTGGCAAAACAAATACATCCGCTGAAGAGAGTATATGTTGAAATTCTGCATCCGAGACCCAACCCAAGGCCGAGACACTCCCCTCCCATCCCAATTCGCGGATTTCTTGCCGTACGTCATTCAGTAAAGCGCCGTCTCCTACGAAAGTGAAGACAAACTTGTAACTCTTCCTGAGTTCTTCTATCGCAGCGAGAATCTCATAAATACCCTTCTCTCTGATCATCCAGCCTACGAAAATGAATCGCAGCGGCCTGCCAAGGGTTATCGTTTTATGGTGGTCAGAAATAGCAAAGGTTTCAGAAAGCCAAAAATGAATCTGAACAATATGGCTGGACGTAACGCCGAACTCACGAAATAGATCAGACCACTGGCCTCCACAAGCCGCCAATTTATGTGGAATCTGTAGAAGCAGACCCAGCCAATACCGTTTAAAACAACCGGCCTTTCTTACATCAAGAAACCACCCATCCACAATAACAAAGAGATCTTTCACACCGAACCATCTGCAAATACTGGATAAGATAATCCGCTCATAGAAACTAAGTCCTGCGCCTGACAATATAATCACGCCGCTACAATTTGTGGCTCGCAACGATTTCAAAAGTTTTAGCACGCGGTTCCATCCTGCCTTCAAACGAAGCCTGAGCGACAGGTTATCGAATCCAGAACGTAAGGTATTGATCACTTCAATGGTATGGCCATGCCTCTCGGCATAAGTTATCAACGACTTAGACAGGGTCAAGACCCCCCCGCGATGTGCGGACGCATCTTCTGCAGGGTTTGCTCCTACCAATATATATTTACCCATCACTATATGAGGCTATTCTTGTCTTGAATGATCCTGGCGCATCCCGCATTCAGAGACCAGCGAGGGTACCAGTCCAGAATTTCACGTGCCCGCGAAATATCTGCTCTGGTATCCATCACTTCCTGCTGCCTTCTTTCCCCATCGGAATGCACCGGTAGTTGTTTTTGTGCGATTTTCTGGATTAAATTGATTACCTCGCCCACTGAATGACTGGTTCCGGACGCTATATTAAAGATCTCAAATCGCTGCGGCCTTTGGATTACCCTCAAAAACGCTTCGATCAAATCGTCAATGAAGAGGTAATCGCGTCTGGGCTCCAAGTCCTTTACCCTGAGTTCGGTATCCGCCATGACCTGCTCGACAACCGAAGGGATCAGGAATTTAGTGCTCTGGCCTGGGCCATAGATATTGAATGGCCGCAGAATCGTGACGCCTACGCCATAGTAGTCCGAATAAAATCGGCATACTTCTTCTGCCATCTTCTTTGACAGTGCATAGGGATTATTCGCGTGAAGATTGGCACTTTCTGGTATAGGCAACTTCTCAGGCACCCCATACAGATAGGAGCTAATAAAAATCAGTCGAGCCCGGCGTTCTCTGCAATAGTTCAGTGCGCAAACAGTCCCATTCAGATTCGTCTCAAGGAAAAGAGTCGGATCAACCCAGCTGTCCGGGACAAACGTTTTGGCGGCGAGGTGAATAACAATTTCGGCACTCGGAAAGGCGCTCCAAGTCGAGTTAGAGGCAATATCCCCGGACTGACTATTTGGGGCGAAGACCTCATATGCTTCGGCCACCAATCTAGTGATCAAGTGAGTGCCAATGAATCCCGTCGCGCCGGTCACCAAGACCTTAGTCATGGATAAATTTCGATCTCATCGCGTCGAATTGCTCGATCGCCTGCATATAATCGTCCGGTCTACCAATATCCAGCCAATACCCCGAAAAACTTTTGACCCGGACTTTTTTTCCCGCCTTGAGCAGATCGACCATGAGGCCATCAAATCCATACAATTGATTCGCCGGGATATACTCCAGAACGAAACGACTTGCCATGTAGATACCCATACTTACTTCGTAATCGACAGTTGGTTTTTCCCGAAACCCGACAAGATCCTGAAGCGCATTCTTTTCGAGCACTCCATAGTCGATTACTTGCTGTCGCCTGTGAGAGGAAATGGTGAACATGTGATCGGCTGTCACATGCTGTTGAAAAAACTCCCTAAAATCCAAGTCAGTCAGGATGTCGCCGTTCATTACTAGGAAGTGATCGGGCAAATCCCGAATCAGACGCAGCGGACCCATTGTACCCAAGGGTTTATCCTCAACCGAGTAGTCAATGCAAATCCCCCATTTTGAGCCATCGCCAAAAAATGCCTTGATCAATTCGGCTTGATGGTTAACCGCCATAGTGATTCTGTCAAAACCAGAACGCGCCAACTGCCGGACCACTACCTCCAGAATGGGATACTCGCCAATCGGCATAAGCGGTTTCGGCAATACCACCGTGAAAGGCCTTAGGCGAGTGCCTTTTCCACCAGCTAATATGATTGCGCGTTTTGTGGTCACAGGTTGTACTGATCTATTTTGTAGCGCACGAGATTCTCGGGTTTGGTGAACCAATCAATTGTTTTCTTCAAGCCACGCTTGAAACCCGCGAACTCACCATATTGCGGACGCCAGCCCATCAGTCTCTCGGCCCTGGCGTAGCTGGCAAACAGCCGCTCAACTTCACTGTTTAACGGGCGCAGGCGGACGCTGTCGCATTCAATTTCGATTTCTGCCCCCATCAAGTCACCGATGACGTTAGCGGTATCTCCGATCGAGATTTCGAAGCCGCTGCCGATGTTTGTCACCGTACCAATGACCTTTTCGGAATCCATCGCGGCCATAAACCCGCGCACCGTGTCTTCAACGAAGGAAAAGTCGCGAGTAGGGCGCACAGCGCCAAGTTTGATATTGCGAATTCCCGCTGCAATCTGGGTGATGATGGTCGGAATCACGGCCCGTGCAGATTGGCGCGGTCCGTAGGTATTGAAGGGCCGCAGCACTGCTACAGGCGTGCCAAAGGACAAATAGAAAGACAGCGCAATTTGGTCCGCTCCAATCTTCGACGCAGAGTATGGCGACTGACCCTGCAGAGGGTGCTCCTCCGTAATCGGCACAAATTGCGCCGTGCCATAGACTTCGCTGGTTGAAGTGTGCACCACCTTTGCTACGCCCAAATCTCGCGCGGCCTGTACCACGTTTAATGTACCCTTCACATTCGTGTCGATGTAAGTATCGGGCGAGTGGTAGGAATAAGGAATCGCAATTAGTGCCGCGAGGTGCAAGACTGCGTTGCAGCCTTGCATCGCTGTTTTCACGCCATGCGGGTCGCGGATATCACCCGCGAACACCTCAAACTGCCCCTTGACGTCGTGATCGCAGTGATCCAGCCAGCCCCAGGAATTGAATGAGTTGTAAAGAGTAAACGCGCGCACATCATGGCCGGCCTTAACCAGCGCCTCCGTAAGGTGCGAGCCAATAAAGCCGTCAGCGCCGGTAATGAGGATTTTCATGTAGTCATGCTCGAATCCTTGATCGGCCGTCGACCATTCGACACGCCGAAGCGGCGGAACCGCTTTGACTTTACAGGTAGCTCCTGCTTCAAAAACGTCTGAATACTGCAAAATATTAGAAAGATCAATATAAACGGTTTCAATACCGTCAAATGATGCACAAAACCTATCGAAGAAAAGAACAAGATGACCATGTATTGGTTTCTGTAGAAAGTAAGGCCTCGAGACAAGAACGGAAAATACATGATAACAAGCCACATTAGGGTTACGATCCCACCCATCTCGTAATGCATTCGAAGTATTGCAATCTCATTGACGAAAAACTGGTGCGGAACGATATCCGTCATCTCTCCAAAAATCGGCGAAGCACCCACCCGCAAAAATCCATTAGGAAGCAGGCCGCCATGAGTGAAGAGGAACCAGCCATCACTTATAAACAAATCATAAATAATTTGGCCGCTGGATCCTTCGCCACCGAAAACTACTAAGTAGCTCTCTATGTAATTTCTCGCTGCCAAATAGAATCCGGCGAAAAGAACTGCGCCGCCGATAATCCAGATTGTCTTCCCAATGCTCGCTCTCGTCCCCATTACAAGCGCGGAGGTTACAAAAGCTGCAAAAAACCAAGTTCGCAGCCCGAGAAAAAAACTGAGCCCAAGAAGTAAAGAATACCAAACGTACCTTTTCTGTAAAAGGAGAAGGACGCAAAAGACAGCGACTGCGAAAGCGCCTGTTTGATAGTCCAACGCCATTCCAATCGGACGCCCCAGCCCCATTGCTTGCTCTTCCGAAAGGGCGAAACTTTTCATGCGAAGAGCAATGGCGGGAACATAGATGGTAGAAACAAGTTCAACCGCTGCCCAGATTGAATATGCAATAAGAATTCGAAACATGTGCTTGAGAAAGGCGCGTTCAAACGCAGGCGATTTCGACAGGTACTTAATAATGGGTATATAAAAGAGGCAAGCAAAATACAATTTGAATCCGAGTAAATATGACAGCAGGTCGCCCTGGATTCGCAGCGGGGAAGAGAGAATCAAAAATACGACAACCGCCAAAAGCAGGACGAACCGTCTATCATGTGTCCCGTACCAAGCAAATAGCAACGGTGGTACGTAGATTAGCGGCTGAGTTAGCCCGACGACAAGAATCTCGAGCGTTGGTGATACAGTCCTCGCCATTCCGCGTAGCAAAGAGTCCAGCGCACTTAGATAAATGGCTGCTATGACAAACCGATAGAACCATCGTTGTCTGGTCGTACTCGCTATGCGCGAACGGATACCGCCTATCTCTGAAGAATTATTCACCCAACGCACCAATCGGACCGCAGGCTTTTATTTTTTTGTACCAGCATTTCATTTTCCACGCTGCACTACCATTTTCGCCAGACGAAAGCGTGCTCTATCTGGTAAAGGCCATAAAGGAGCTTCTGCCTGAGGCCCAAGGGCATGCAGCAAAGAAGGAAGCCCACTAATGCTTTCAACTTTTTATTGACATTAGTTGCCCCCTTAAGAACACTCCAATAATATTTTTGACTTTTTTTCGCATCGTATTCGATATAGCTTCGCGCAATCGTGAGAAAGATGCTATAGACCGGCTCCCGGTAATAAGCCTCCGCCAGAAATCCAGAGTCTCGCTCTCGCGCCATCAACTTGGTCATGTTTTCCGCGACTAGGCTATAGGCTTCTCCACGTTTTCGCGAAACGAAGTAGTGCACAAGCTTCTGTCGCAAAATGCGAATCTTCCCCAGCTTTGTCAATTGTAACCACAAATCCCAATCCTCAATGCAGATAAAGTCAGGATTTTCGTTGAACAACTGTGTTTTTGATAGCGAGGCGGCACGCACGACAACAGATGACGTAATTACTTGGTTATCGTTGAGTAACTCTTCGTATCCAATGTCGAAAAATTCTTTTTTTGCATCAAAATTTGTTTGATCGCGATAATAAATCTTCTCGCCAAATAAGGTTGCTCGTGAGGAAACGGCGACGACGTCGTCATTTCTAAAATAGATGAGCTGTTGTGTCAGTTTCTCTGGATCCCAATAATCATCCGAGTCCAAAAAGGCGATATATTTGCCCCGTGCGCGCCGAATTGCGACGTTTCTCGATGCAGCAATGATTCCTTTGTTTTTGAAACTGAAGTATTGGACTCTAGGATCGCGGTGGCTAAGGACCACTTCTTTCGTTCCATCGTCTGAAAAATTGTCAATGATGATGAGCTCAAGATTGGATTCTGTTTGCCGCAAGACAGAGTCGATCGCCTTGGCGATAAAACCTGCTTGGTTGTAAGTCGGCATAATTACGCTCACGAGCGGAGAGTTACCCGGATATCCTTCATCTACTAACATTGCGAGAAATGGTCCCTGGACATCAGAAGCGTAGCATCCAGCTCTGATTCGATATTTATATTCGGCGAAAATCCAAGCTGTCGAGCCTTATCGATCCTAAAATCAAGACGTTCGTTATTACAATCGGTAACAACATCAGAAATGACAAGCGTTGGTCTCTGCCGCAGAATGGCCCAACAGCGATCGCGAATTAGCTCTGCCATTTCTAGAGTTGTGAATGATTTTAGACCGCCCAAATTGACGATTTGGCTCGTGAATTGGTCATTTTTAGACTCCAATATCTGCTCAACAAATCCGACTACATCGCCTATCGCTATGAAGTTGCGCTGCTGGTGTCGCGAGGAGTGCAGCACGAGCTTATTCGATTCGACCGCCTGACGGGAGAGATCGTTGGTAAGCAGCATCCAACAGTTTGAATCTGCCGATACCGGAGGCCCCACGGCATTGGACAAGCGGAGAACCGTCCCTTGCAAACGCCCAGCGTCACTGGCCTGTAAAATATAATCCTCGGCGCTTCGATGCGTTATCGAGTACGGGTGCTCCGGTCGGGTCACTGAAAGCTCATCGAGCTTGCCCCGCAGAGGGGCCCCATACACATGCGCGGTAGAAAAATAGATTACTCGATCAACGCCTTCATCTAATGCCGTTTGGATCAGTTTAAGTGTCCCGAGCGTATTTACGAACAGCGCGCGTTCCGGATCCACAGCGCATTCACCTGCATTAAGCGCTGCAAGGTGGATTATCGCTGTGACCCCACGAACCCCAGCCCTCAGTGATGCAATTGAATTGAGGTCGATCACCTTTATTTCTGCTGACTGTAGAACGTTAGGGACGATTGGACTAGTTCGACTGGTTCCAATGCGCACCTGCCATCCGGATTGAAGCAATCCGGCAGCAATCCGCCCTCCCAGATACCCCAGTCCCCCGGTGATGAATATCAACGGTCGCTACCAGGTTTTCCAGGGCGCTCGCCCTTGTTCCCATAGTTGGCAAAGACTTGACTTGTCCCGCAACGTATCCATTGATCCCCAGAAGCCTTTATGCCGCGAAGCCATCAGCTCCCCATCCTGCGCCAATCTAACTAAAGGATCTTGTTCAAAAACAGTAGAATCGTTCTCAATGTAATCAACAATCTTCGGCTCACAAACAAAGAATCCTCCATTTATCCAGCCCCCGTCCCCGTGCGGCTTTTCGATAAAATTGCGCACCGAACCTCCATCCTCAATGTGCACCGCGCCGTATCGGCCCGCCGGTTGAACCGCTGTCATCGTAATAGCCTTACCATGCGCTCGGTGAAATTTAATAAGTTTTTCAATGTCAACGTCGGAGACACCATCTCCATACGTCAGCATAAAGGATTCCCCGCCCAAGAACTTAGCCGCACGCTTGATCCTGCCGCCTGTCATGGTATTCACGCCTGTCTCCAGAAGGGTTACTTTCCAGGGTTCACATTCATTATCGTGAAACTCGATGATGTTCTTGGCGAGATCGATCGTCAAACTACTCTGATGCAGAAAATAGTTCGAGAAATACTCTTTGATTACGTAACCTTTGTATCCGAGGAGAATAACGAAATCATTGAAGCCGTGACGCGAGTACATTTTCATGATGTGCCATAGAATCGGCTTGCCACCTATTTCTATCATCGGCTTGGGTTTGACGTCGGTTTCCTCACTTAAGCGTGTTCCGAAACCGCCCGCAAGAATTACCACCTTCATTTCGAGGACTCCCAATTAAACTTAATCTCGTGTATTTCGCGCTTTTCGACCTCACCGGGATCATGTGGAATGCTTGCGATATTGAGTAGCATGCTCTCACCCCCATGAATACCTTGAAAGCCCAACCATACCAGAGGGGGAACCGTGAGCCGTTGGTAGTTGCCGTTAGACAAAATCACTGAACAGTAGCCCCCATTTGTGGATGAGTCTGGTCGATCGTCATAGATGACGAACCTTATTGCCCCCGAAGGCACAATTAGATTGAGTGTCATCTCACGGTGACGCTTCCATCCTTTTATCAATCCTGATTGAATTTTTGAAAAATAGGCTTCGCCAAAACCGCAATAACCAAGTTCATTGCGTTTCATTCCATGAAGCACGTCCCCGTCCCGCACACTAATAATGCGCAATGGGGTGAGAAGGACGCCGTCGATTTCTACTACTTCGCCCATGCCAAACCCCGATGCGCAGCGAGTAGGGTGTATTCCTGAATCTGCTTCTGAGAATAAGCGAACATTGAGGCTTCGCTTTCTGAGTAGTACGTTCGATACCACTCTATGGTCATGCGTACAGTTTCTTCAAAATGCAGAACCGGACGCCATTTCAAGTCGAACAAGGCCTTATCACAATTCAGTTTGAGCAAGCCGGCCTCGTGCAAGCGCTCTCCGCTCTGCGATACATCGTTCCAGCGCACGTTTTTCCAGTGCCTTCGCATCTCATCAATTAGGTCCTTGACAGCATGATTTTGCAGCGCTGACGGGCCGAAATTATAAGCCTGCGAATGGAGATCGGCTCTTCGGTGCAAGTCCGCGCCGAGTGCCAAATAACCGCTCAAAGGCTCCAAAACGTGTTGCCAGGGTCGGGTTGCATTGGGATTGCGAATATCGGCGTTCTGACTCAAAGCCCACGCTCTTATACAATCCGGAACGATCCTGTCGGTCGCCCAATCACCCCCTCCGATAACGTTCCCTGCCCGTGCAACAGCAATCCTCTTCTCGGTTTCGGCGCCGCTGAAGAACGACTCGATAAACGCGCGAATTGCCAACTCCGCCATACCTTTTGAGGCGCTGTAAGGGTCCTTGCCGCCAAGCCGGTCCGTTTCCCGATATCCCCAGGGCCATTCGACATTGTCGTACGCCTTGTCACTTGTGATCATTACCGTAGAGACTGGCTTTTTGAGATCACGCAACGCCTGCAGCACATTGGCGGAACCAATGGCATTGACTTCAAATGTTCGAATCGGGTCTTCGTATGACGGCCGCACCAACGCCTGAGCTGCGAGATGAAAGACAAAATCCGGATTTGCACGCAGGACAATATCCCGGACAACCTCTAGATCACAGACTTCCGCTCTATGATCCTCGACAAATTCCCCCAACTGGGCTACCGCAAAGTTACAGGGCGTGCTCGGCACATCTATGGACAGACCCACGACGCGCGCACCCAGTTGATTTAGCCAAATTGATAACCAACTTCCCTTAAAGCCGGTATGGCCTGTGACAAGTACCACTTTGTTCCGATAAGTATTCTGAAAAGAACTCAAAAGTCATGCTCCGATAGAGAATTTAATCGCGCGCCATGGCGTCCGCGGACGGCAGAGATTCGACACGTAAGCCAAGCGCAGCGTGATATTTTTTGACCATATTCTTCAATGTAAATTTCTCTTGAAATAAGTGATACGCCGCCTCTCCCATCATTTTTATCTGATCTCTATTTTCATAAAAGAACAATATACGATCACTCATTCGAGCCACATCGTCAACATCAACGAGGTTACCAGTCTTGCCTTCCTGGATTTGCTCGACCACACCCCCAACGTTGGTGGAAATCACCGGCATGCCCACGCGCATCGCCTCCAGCACCACAAGCGGAAAACTTTCCACTTTGGAGGTACATAGAAGCAGGTCGTTCTCTTCGTAATACGATGTCAAGTCTTCGCGAAAACCCGCAAACTCAACATAGCTCTCGAGACCCCATTTCTTGACCAGTATGCCGACTTCTTCCCTGGCTTCCGGAACCATTACATCACCGACAAATGTGAGCTTCACCGAAGTGACACCTTTTCGGACCAACTGAGCCAGGCACTCTATGGCCATGCTTTGATTCTTGTTGAAATCGAAATACCCTACGTGAAGAAGCCTAAGCTCGCCGGTCAATCGGTAACTTTTCAGAGTTGCCGATTCAATACCATTGTAAATGCAGATCGGGTGTTGCTTGATGGCGCGAATGCTCCGCAACAACGCGGCGCTTCTCTTGGACACGCAAATCATTGTGCAACACTGGTCAAGAGTTCGGTCCCAAATCCAGTCCAAAGGCCACTGCAATCGGGTATAAGCTCTGGGTAAACTATGCACTGCCAAGAAACACCTTACGCGCAGAATCAAAGCCGCCGCCATGGAAGCGGTCCCACAATAAAGTCCTCCCGGGTATCCGCCGTTGTGTGCAAAAAAATGGGTCGCGCGGAAACGACGTATGAAGACAGAAAAATAAACGAATGACCAGATGAGAAGCGGATACCTCGCCAGATAGTCGCCCGCTTTCAGTAGCCCGAAAACAAGTGCATTGCTCCTAAAGCGATTGGCATAGAGTCCAAGATCCATGGGTGTGACGAGATTGTATCTTCGCACTTGCACATGCTTGGGAAGCGGCGTTGCGAACATTATCCGTGTATCGATACTCCGATTCACCAATAGATAGATAACGTCTGCATGGAGGTTCTCGACCAGGAGCCGAGCTACGCGATCGGCGCCACCGGCGGTGTAACTTTCCAGGAAGAAAACAAGTCGTGTCATGGCTATGTGTCAAAGCCGGTTGAATTCTGACTGTATCTCGAGAGAATGGCAGCGCGGTTTGTTATACCTTCACGGTCAGGGGCTATTACCCTCTACTCCTTGTTGGTCGTACCGGCGGTTCATCCGCTCACCCGCTTCGCGCTGCATTTTCTGCCTTAAGTCGACTCGCTAATCTCTGTCAAATTGCGAATGGTAAGCAACCGTATTTTTTGCAATCTGTTGTGACTTAAGCAGGAGGAAATCCCCTATCGCCAAGGCATCTAACCCGGTGCCCATGAAACAGCGAAACGCGTCCGACGGGTTTTCCACGATCGGTTCTCCGCGCACGTTGAAGCTGGTATTGACCAGTACAGGACATCCCGTGAGTTGCTTGAACCTTTTGATCAACTGGTGGAAAAGAGGGTTGGTGTCAGCATGCACGGTCTGTACCCGAGCCGAATAATCAACGTGCGTCACGGCAGGTATATCGGAGCGGGGAATTTTAAGTTTTTCGATACCGAACAGCCTATCCTGATCCTCGTTCATCAGGATACGTCGCTTCGCGGAAATATCGGCTACCAGCAGCATGTAAGGGCTATCGCCGTTCAAATCGAACCACTCGCTAACGTCCTCACGCAATACGGAAGGCGCGAATGGGCGAAACGACTCGCGGTACTTCACTTTAAGATTGAGCGTGGACTGCATGACCGGCGAGCGCGGGTCGCCCAGTATCGAACGCGCTCCCAGCGAGCGCGGGCCGAATTCCATGCGCCCTTGAAACCAACCCAGCGCCTGGCCCTGGGACAGCAGGAATGCGCAACGCTCTATAAGTTGATCCTCGCCGAGGTGTTCGAAGACCGCGCCGGCGTCGCGAAGCCGAGCCGCGATTGTCGCGCTGGAATACTCGTTCCCAAGATAGGAACCTTGCATGGCGTCGCTGCCATTGACGATACGTGCCTGCCCCTCATACAAGTAATAGCCGGCAAGCGCAGCGCCAAGCGCCCCGCCGGCGTCACCGGCTGCCGGCTGGATCCACAGATTCTTGACCGCGCCATCCCTCAACACCTTACCGTTGGACACGCAGTTGAGGGCGACGCCGCCGGCAAGACAAAGATTTTCGATGCCAGTCTCCTTGACCAAGGCTCTCGCCAGTCGCAGCACAACCTCGTCGGTAACCGCCTGGACCGAGGCGGCCAAATCCATGTCTCGCTGTGTGAGCATGCTTTCTGGATCGCGTGGCGGCGCGCCAAACAAGGCATCGAAGCGGTCGTTGGTCATGCGCAGCCCCGCGCAGTAATCGAAATACTGCATGTCGAGGCGAAAACTGCCGTCTTCCTTGATGTCAATCAGTGTGTCCATGATCAATTTTGCGTACTTCGGCTCGCCGTAGGGAGCAAGCCCCATGACTTTGTGCTCACCGGAATTAACTTTGAAGCCGGTGTAGTAGGTCATGGCCGAATAGAGCAGACCTAGGCTGTGCGGAAAGAAAATCTCCTTTGTGATGTCGAGGCGATTGCCGTGGCCAACCGCCATCGATGTCGTGGCCCATTCACCAACTCCATCCATAGTGAGTACCGCCGATTCCTCGAAAGGAGAGGGGAAAAACGCGCTCGCGGCGTGGCTTAAATGGTGCTCGGAGAACAGCAGCCTCTCGTGGAAGTCTGCGCTGCCGTGTTTTTTCAGCTCCTTCTTAAGCAGATCCTTGAGGAAAAGTTTTTCGCGCAGCCATACCGGCATCGCCATGCGAAAAGAGGCAAAACCCTTGGGAGCGAAGGCAATATAGGTTTCGAGTAAGCGCTCGAATTTCAGAAACGGCTTATCGTAAAAAACGACGCGATCAATATCACCCAGACCGATACCGCCGCGCCCCAAACAGCAGCGGATAGCATAATGCGGAAACCGCGCGTCGTGCTTCTTGCGTGTGAATCTCTCTTCTTGTGCCGCGGCGACAATCCGGCCGTTGTTGACTAGACAGGCAGCGCTGTCGTGGTAATAGGCGCTAAGGCCCAGAACATTCATCGGTGGCAACTCAGAAGAGCGTGTAGATGAACGGCGCGAATGCCGAGCCTTGCACTATTACCAGAAGTGCGCCAATGCCCAAAAGCACCAGAATCAGCGGGAGAAGCCACAATTTCTTGCGGATCCGCAGAAATTGCAACAATTCGATGAGAAATTCCACTTTCTGTCGCAGGACTAAAACTGTCGGTACAAGGATTTGGGGTCCGGGCCTGGCGGAGCGCGGGGGATCCAGTAACTCTTCGCGCAAGGGTCCTTGGCCATCGGAAAACTCTTGCGGCTCTTGTTTCTGTGCAGAATCGCCATGGGAGTCAGAACGAGGAGGAAGACGCCACCCAGCACCAACGGACTGATTGATGCGTGCAAAACTCGAGAAAGCCCCATCCACACTTTGTTGACCGGGGCGAGCGTAACGGGTCTCAATGCGGCCAAGGTGAACAGGCCCAGCACCAGCGCCAATAGCACAGCCGAGGACAATCCAATGAACCCCTCCCTTAGCGTAGCGTAATCGTGTAACACCATCAATAGCAGCAGAAATCCAGCGACCACCAAGCCGACTTTCCGATCGGTTGGCCCCGGAGACTCGTGCAAAGTCAACTGAGGCGAGTGATTTTTCTCGTTCATGTCAGAACTCAACGCCACCCACCACCGCAAACAACACAATTCTGTAATATCATGAACAAGCTTCCTGCCAAATAAAATAACTTGCACGGCTGCAAGGATGGGTAGGTAAGACCCGTTTAAAACTACGGGAATCAGGGACAAGGCCAGTCTATATGAACTGTACCAAGAAGATTTTTACGGTCTTCCTCGTTTTCGTATTTCTTTTGATCCTCGTGAAAGGATTTAACTTCCTCGTTGGTTTACTGACTTCAACCACTCCAGCTACTTTAACATCTAACCAACTTCAAACAACGAGAAGTATTCTTTTATCAGAGTTCGCGCCGAACCTTGATGAACTTGTCATGCCTACCAACGAATATATGATCGAGACACAGTCACTCGAGCAAAAAGGTTATCGACTAAGAACAGATAAAGATGGATTCATTCTTGGACCTGCCGACTTCGCTGAAACAAATAAGAACAAAGCTGTTGATGTTGTCTTCTTTGGCGGCAGCACTACCGAATGTATCTATGTGGATGAGGAATATAGGTTTCCATATTTGTTGTCAAGAACACTAAGAAGAAACGATGGGCAATATATTCGCGTCCTAAACGGCGGTCGTTCAGCTAACCATTCGTTGCATTCACTGTTTAGTTATCTGGCCAAAGGCATCGTATACAAACCCCGATATGCGGTTCTAATGGAGGCCGTAAATGATGTAGCCATACTAAGCAAGACTCTTTCCTATTGGAATGCTCCGGTGTCACGCCGTCTTGTTCAACAGACAACCATTGATAGCATGGGTTTATTGTACTGGAACGCTAAAGCTTTAAAGGATGTTTTTCTCTCGAACATTTGGCTTAATACTCGTCATCGGTTGGCAGATAAGGTAGAGCGCGTTTCAAGGTCAGATGAGTGGATAGATTTTCGTGACAAAAAGATTGATTTGAAAGAGATTGA
The DNA here is from genome assembly GCA_947476215.1 of Betaproteobacteria bacterium. Lineage (GTDB taxonomy): Bacteria > Pseudomonadota > Gammaproteobacteria > Burkholderiales > SG8-41 > PALSA-1004. The sequence continues at coordinate 29,777 of CANJQI010000008.1, read as the reverse complement.
AAATATTTTAGAAAGTGACTTTAAAGCGGCGCTTAAATCCTTTGTGGCCGTGACGCGAGCATGGGGAATAGAGCCGGTCTTAATGACCCAGCCTAATCGACTGAATGAGGCAGATTCTTTTTCCCGCACTCTGTATGAAAAAAGACCGCAACCGATTTCATACGATGAATTTGTTCGCCTCTATCGTCTTGCGAATGACATTGTGAGAGAGGTCTCGAGGGATGAAAGGGTATTGCTCATTGATTTAGATAAGAAGATAGAGGGTTCATCGGCCTTTGTGTATGATGAAATTCATCTAAACCAAAGAGGAAGTAAGTTGGTGGCTGATATTATTGCAAAAACATTTCTGGAGCACAATCCAAAATATTTCAACAATTAGCAGGTTATTGAAATTTTGGCAGAAAAGGCGAATGCCACTATGTTTGATGCGGTTTGAAATGAGAGGTTTCAAACGCCGGGAGTGTCCTAATTTCTGTGTTTAACCGCTAACTCAACCTTCAACTACGCTCAGGACATCGCCCTCAGACGGCTGCCGCGCGCAGTACCAAGTCGGAGCCCTTCTCACCGATCATGATGGCTGAGGCATTGGTATTGGGGGAAACCAGCCACGGCATTACCGAGGCGTCGATGACGCGCAATGATTGCAGACCGTAAACGCGCATCTCGTGATCGACTACCGCCATCTGGCCGCGGCCCATGTGGCAAGTGCCAACGCTGTGATAGGTGGTCTGTCCTACCTGTCGTATGTACTCGATCAATTCAGCGTCAGTGCGCATGTTGTCGCCCGGACGCAACTCGCGCACAATATATGGTCTTAGCGCGGGCTGTGCGGCGATATTGCGAGCCAGTTTGAGTGCCCGCAGCGTGACCGTGAGGTCGTCAGGATGACTAAGGTAATTTGCCCGGATGCGCGGCGGCACCTTGGAATCGGGGGAGTTTATATGCACGCTACCATGCGATTTCGGATACATCTGGAAGGCGCCAATCGAGAATCCTGAGCAAGGGTCGACGCCGGACTCCGGTGCGACCCCGAAACGACCCTGCTCGCTTAAATGAACCAGCTGTATCTTTACGTCTGGCTCCGCAAGGCCCGTCGTGCTTCTTAGCATTGCGTGGACGGTGGCAGAAGGTGTTGCGAGCAGGCCTTCGCGGAACAGCAGGTATCGTAGCCCCAGTTTCAGCCCTCGCCAAGGGTTGCGCAATGCGTCGTTAATGGTGATCGGCTGGCTGCATTCGTAGGCTGCGCGTACATTAAGATGATCTTGCAGCCGCTCGCCCACGCCTGGCAGATGATGCACCACTCCGATGCCGAACTGCTGCAACAAATCCGCGTCCCCTACGCCGGAGAGTTCGAGCAGCTGAGGCGACTGGATGGCCCCGGCTGCAATGATGACTTCGCGCCGCGCCACAATCTTCTGCAGCCTACCCCCCGAGTGCACTGCGACGCCGCAAGCTCGAGTGCCTTGGAACAAGATCCGCTCAACTCGTGCGTGAGTACGGATTTCTATGTTTCCGCGCCGCGCCGCGGTTCTCAGATAGGCGGTTGCGGTGCTTTCGCGAACCCCGTTGCGAGTGGTGAGTTGCAGGTAGCCCACCCCGTCGCCAGCGGCGCCATTGTAATCGGCAGTTTGTCCATAGCCCGCCTGCAGGCAGGCTTCCAGAAAGGCCTCACTCAATGGGTCGCCACGCCCAATTTCGGTAATTGCAACTGGCCCCCCGCGGCCACGCAACGCCGGGTCGCCGGCCGGATAGTCCTCCAGCCTCCGGAAATAGGGCAACACGTCCGCATAGCCCCAACCTGGGCAGCCGCTGTCCCGCCAGCGGTCGAAACGCTCAGGCGAGCCGCGCACGAAAATCAGGCCGTTCACCGAGCTCGACCCACCCACAATCTTTCCGCGAGGCGAGTAGATTCGGCGACCTTTTAGCTCGAGTTCAGGCTCGGTATTAAACTTCCACACGTAACGCTCGTCGTGCAGAACCTTTCCTACGCCAAGCGGCACGCGCAACCACAGATTCTTGTCCGCGCCGCCGGCCTCCAGCAGGAGCACACGGTGGGACCCGCTTTCAGCGAGTCTCGCAGCGAGTGTCGCTCCAGCAGAGCCGGCGCCGACCACGATGAAATCAAATGGCGCGGGATCCATCACGCACGCAGAAGAAGAATCGTTCGGCAATGCATCTTTGTCCTGTCGGGACAGCGCAGCAGACACAATCGAGCCGTGCAAAAGCTATTTTCCGCTCGGCAATGTCGAACTCCGAATCGATTTCTGAAAGAAGTATGACGATGACTTTTTCGGCAGAAATCCGCAATGCGTCCGCAGGACACCTCGCTAGCGTTTGGGAGCAATTTCGGGTTTCCTCGAGACCAACGTAAACATTGAGCCCTGAACAACCCAAGGTGCCAGCCACGGGAGGTATTTGGCGATCCAGCAGGAAATTTTGACCTCGGCCAGCCTGACACGGCCTTTTCTAAGCTCCACATATTGGAGATCACGTGACCCTAGCATCAAAACACAATAGGGCTTAAAGGAACTCACGATTCGATGATGATGCCGATCAACAAATCTACGCGCTGATGCATAGCTAAAGAAATGAACGTGACCGATCAAACGCGTCTGTTCAGAATAATAAAGGCCTCGATTCACTGCGTTCCTGAGTAAATCGACTACATTGATTTGTATCGGAATGTTGTAGATAACGTTTTTGCCAATTTCGTTGAGGCGGTTTGCTGCCATGTCCTTGTTCTGGATATGCTCGATAACGTCTATCATCAGAACAAGATCGAATTCCTTCTCCGGGCAGTCAACTACGGAACAGTTCCAAATACGGACTATGTGCGGGTTGCTTTGTGCCTGGACGCCTAACATCTCCGCCGACAAATCCAAGGCAACAAATTCTACGCCCACGCCCTTACCTGTGAAGTACTCAGCCGCCATTCCCCCCAGAACACCCGCCCCCCCACCTACATCTAGAATTTTTATCCTATTTTCATGTATCTGAATTTGTTCCAAAAGCCCTGCAATCTGCTCAAACTTAAAAGCTGAGTCTTCCCGATGAAGTTGGGGATTGTTTGCAACATAAGATTGATCGTTATAGATGTCCGACATTATCGGTTCCGTCACACTGTTAGCTTCTTAGCGCATTAAGCCAAGCAGTTTTCCAATTTCGATCCGACTGCGCGAAGCGCGAGCAAAAAGATCTCACGGCGGCCTGAGTCGAATCACACATCCACCAGTCGTCAATGCTCGCGTATACCGAATTAATATGATGTGCCGCTTTGACCGGGTCCTCGAAAAGAATCTGAACGTCCTTTAGCCTTTCAAAGAAGGGCGCCGCGGACAAACGCATTCTTTGAATGGTGGGATCACATATGACCACAGTTGGCACGTTCATCGCAAGCGATTCCAGTACTGGAGTCCCGATATGATTCGACAGGTGGAGTCGCGCCCGCTTAAGGCTGTCATGGAAATCTGGTATTTCGTCTTCACGCACTTCAATCGGTGGTTTGTACATGCGAAACCCTTTTATTTCGCGCTGGCGCAAAACAACGTTGGAGAGAATTTCTGAACTCAGATATTCCACGAGTTGATCCGAAAGACATAGGGTACGTTGGTAATTGCTTGCGATGAAATAGCTTTCAAGGACGCCGGCATACTCCGAAACAGTTGGCAACGTAAAAACAATCGCATTATTTTTCTTGTATTCGATACGTCGAGCGGGCAAAAGTTTCGGATGTGGAAGCACATTTTCTCCCCACCCCCAAGTGAAATAGCGATTGGCGATTTCGCGTTCGTAATCCTCGCTCGATTGAACCTCAGAAAACCCGTATCCAGCGCCGTGTTGTGAAATCCACAAATCCAGAGGCTGCGCTTCCGCGACGAGATATTTGAAAGGCTCGTCTGTATGTATAGCATTGGTAGTGAAAATGCGACTGATTTTTGGATATCTTTTAAGCCAAACCTGCGCTTGTTCCCGATAAGTCGCGAAATGTTCAACAAAGGATTCTGGCATAAAATTGAAAATCAAACTCGACGCTATATTTTGCAATTCGCTCTTCCCATTGCAATGAATTATGCGGGCAAGACATTTGCGAAGGCTAGGATCCCGCTTCTCGAATGACGGATGCAACGGCGGAAATTTATAGTGAACGATTTCGCCACCACTTTTCAGGAAAAACCAAAGTCTGTTGTAAAGCCCGCATCGTGGATAGTTCGGCGACACCACCAACGTCATACGATCACGCAACATTCTGTTAATTTCACAGGCCAACGACTGAACGCCACTCTTCAGATTCGCCCCGAACGCCAGTTCTGCGCCGCGCTGCCGAGGCAAAGCCTCGTCAATGTCAACATGACGCTTTCGGATGCTACTCAAGAATTCGGCAACCCCGGAATACATACGAAAATTGAAGTCGTGCGATGAGTAGGATTGCTGACTATAGTCGTCCGAATCAAATGACCAAGCATGGGTTTTACCGCAGCTTTCTAGCCATATTCCGGGATATTTCAGCGATGCTCTATTCAGAATAGCTCGCTTCTCGTATACGTTATGGAGAAAATGATAAATCCAACGACCAACTACTATCTTGTAATACTTAGCATCTTTATCCAATCCGAATAATTTGTTGTACGCCGCCCCCACTTTCCGAAGCAATTCGTCGAAGACGGCGTCGATCTCGCACTTTATCCAAAGTGCATCTGCGCAGTTGATTGGGTAATCTAACGTTACCGTGCATACATTCGCTTCAAAACCAGTTATCTTGCCGCACCAGTCACCCGCTATTACCACTCTAGATGGGAGTGATTCACTAGGTGCTCTACCGGTTGTTTGGAGAAGATAGTCAGCCATGACGGGTTTACCAATCGGTCGAGCGTGCGCGTGTACTCAACCAGGTTCGACTGCCAGCGTCAGTCGAACTCTGCATAAGAGCGAATTAATATACGCGTGGTGGTTGACGGATCCGCAAAGGACATATGCAGATTGCTGATTGCTGATTGCTGATTCGTTACCACATACGCCCCGGGTTGCAGGGGCAATAGCCTAGACCTGTGTTTCGATAGCTATTGCTAGAACGGAAGTGCCAAATTCACGCGTTTTCTAATTTCCGCCGAGACATTTTTCAGCTTCGCTGATATTGGATGATAATAGGATGAATAATCGAACTGCAATGCATTATTTCTACGGACGAAATGTAGACTAGCTAAGACAAAATCTAGAAATCTAAGAAAAATTAGTAGTGCATTATCGAGAGGTTTCGGCTTTAGTGAGTTTTCTAGTATTTCAGAAGCAATCGTCTCAAATACGGTATCGGAGTCACCACGAAAATCTTCAGCGATCAGCGTCGTGAATCTCTCGCTCGCAACTGATCGCAGGCTTTCGCCTAAAAGCAACGCCTTAATGTCGTCGAGGCTGTTTGGCAGGTGACAGCTTTCATACATCCACTCCAGCGCCGGATCAAATAACAGCGTCCCGCTTTGGCAACCTAGATACTTATCGATGCAAATTACTGGCGTATTAACTTCATGCGCATCAATGAAAGAAGAACTTGCCATGCCAACGATCGCATGACAGCTCGCCATCCATTCCGCAACGTCAAATGATTGATCAATCTCGAATCTCTCCCCGAATCGCTTTATAAATGCCTGATACGTCGTTACATCTTCATTTGGGTGAGGACGGAGGCTGACTTGCAAATTCGTATTCTCAACGATGAACTCAAATAGTTCGATATAGCAGTTCATTGCCTTGGCCTCGGAATCTTGACGGGCCATAAGTTTTGCTCGCTCAGACGCCGACTTTTCCGATACGAGAAACCGCATCATGCTTCGTTTGTATATGTCGTTAAGCGCTGGAAAACGCCCCACAAAGCCTATCTTCTTTCCTCCCCTCCCGCCAATAGCAGAATATTCTCTCGCGATAGGCAAGCGAGCATACCCTGTTCGTCTGAGTGCTTTTGCGTTGCCGGATGGCCGGTTCTTCTCGAACCATTCAAGCGAGTTTTTTCCCCAAAAGAAGACCGCTTGGATAAAACTGTAGTCCACGTCTTTTGGATACATGTTGACATATTCAGCGTCGCTCGCGAACCCTTCGGCCGGCATGAAATAAATGTATGTCTGGTGATTTTTTGCAGCCCTCTGGATCGACTGCTGGTGAAACATGTCTACTTGCCCGACTATGAATAGTTGCCTGGGCTCCACAAGTCTGAGTAGTCGCAGGAAATTCCGCCTACAACAGATGAGGGTTTTGAACCCGCGTTCGTTCAGAATTTGCTCAAGTATGTAGCACGTTGACAGGTCTCGCCGCATTGAGTCCGCATAGAGAAAGATTATGTTGGTCTTAATGCGCATCGGAAAACTACCCTGTAAAAGTCATAAAAACGCCAAATAACTCGAATCTGTGATTCCCGGCTCACACGCTCAAGGATGGCCTTTCCCGATCACCACAAATTGGTCCAGTTTGTGGTGGTCAGTTAGCGAATGGGCTATAAAACCAAGATCTGTTTCGCCGATCTTGTGATTTGCAGTCGCCGTAGAATGTTGCTGGCTCCATCCGTTGAAAGCCCACTCACGCATACTTAACTCACGCCAATATTTGTTGTTGCGGTGTTGATCGATGATGAACTGCAGGGAGTGCGACGTTACCCCAAGCCAATCAGAAAAAAGATCCAGATGTCGAGGCTGAGCTTGCTCGTATTTTAGGACCAGGTCGAGGCCTTGGTCTCGCGTCAATCGCCCATGCCGGATTTCTCGGCAGGCATGATCTGTGACCTTCGAATAGCCGCGCTTGTAGAGTTTCAACTGATCGTGCAGATTCATGTAATTGAAGCAATCGGCAAAATCGTAGCAATCAAAGGTGCGGTCGAAAGACATTGTTTGATAGTCGAAATCCGCGATCATTTTCTCGTGCTGGGCTTTGGGATCCCAACGCACATAGTTGCCCAGATAAATACCTCGTACACCAACTTCGTCCAAATCAGCGTCGGAAGGATATCGATATTGCCAAATATCTTCTTCCTTGAGGACGTCAAACAAGGAAAGCAGATCGTCGGCTTCATAACCCATGAGATCGTGGTCCTTGCGATGCCGTCGGGTCATTTCGACCTCGTGCTCATGGGAGAACATGCCCACTTGCTCCAGTCCCTGATGCGCACCCCAAATAATCAGAGGAATCTTGTGGCTGACTGCCGTCTGAACCGGGAAAACAGTCTGACCGGCAATGCAATGCCAGTAAATGCTGCCCAGCTCACGAAGGGTTGTACGGACGATCCGTTTTACAGAAATTGGATTGACGTTCTTGGAAAGAATGTCGCAGTCGAATCTGATTCTGAGGTTGGCTAGATTACGGATGCCGAGAGGCGTGTTCCAATACTTGTTGTATGTGACGAGAAGGGGGTTGAGCCCCAATAAGTTCTTTACAACGTGAACGATATAGTAGGAATCGCCCGCCCCAGAAACCGGGACTACGCAGTCATAGTTATTGCCGGACGCATTGCGATAGGGCGCCACCAGTGTTCTGAGCTTTTGAAATCGCTCCGCCCAATCGAGCGTATCTTTTTCTTCGTGAATCCGGCAGCCTGAACAGATGCCATCCTCATCAAGCACCAATCCGAGGGGGTGATCAGTCGAATAAAGGCACCGCTTGCAGAATTGTGCGTCAGATGCTTGACGGTTGTTCTTCATACGCGCGCGTCGCTTCCTGCAAAGACAGCGCCCCGAAGATGCGATTCCTGCAATTGCATCTTGAAATGCTGTATCGCATGCTCCCGGTAACTCAGAAAATTGCCAATGGCAACGGCCGAAACTGATTCTTTGTTGAGCAATTGTTCGATTTGCTCGTGATGGCTCACCCCACCAAAGGCAATCAGCGGAACATTCGGAATCGGAAAGCGCTCTATCAATCGTTGGTCAAAACCCGCGTGGATACCCTCATGCTGCCAATCCACAAGCAGCACCTCGGAAACGACTCCATCTTCCAGCAAGGCACACACTTCTGTAGCCAAATGTCGCAAAGCCTTGGATCGATAATCCCACCACATGTAACTCGCGGTCCCTGCAGAGACCGGCAATGAAGCAATGACCGCCTGCGAGCCTAGGCACTCGGCGATCGCGCGCACCTCTTCCGGGTTGTCCTGCAAAAGCGCGTCAATGCAGATTCGGTCAGCCCCTGAATGCACTACCTCAATTGCGTTGTCTTTGGAAGAAATTCCTCCAGCCACTATCAACGGAGTGCGTATCCCCACTTTTCCGAGACGCTTGAGCAGTCCTAGATCGGGGCCGAGACCGCGAACTGTTCGATCAATGGACATTACCAGGATTTCATCCGCGCCCCAACGGTCAAGATTTTCCGCCAGGTATTCTGGCTTGCCCAGCGGCAGATAGCGCTTATAGCCAATCGATTGAACCGCCAAACCGTCTCGGACTGTAATTACCCCAATCAATCGCTTCTTAAGCATGACAGAGCCCATCGATGATCTGTTTCAACAACTTGCGACCGGCGGTTTGACTTTTCTCGGGATGAAACTGCAGCCCCACAACAGAGCCACGACGGATGATTGCGGGAAATCTCTTGCCACAATCGGCCTGATAGACTTGAAAGTCCTTTTCTTCTGAAAATGCGTAGGCATGGTTAAAGTAAAAATGTGATAGCTCATCAATCTCAAGAAGCGGATCGCGATGCATCCGCAGAAGAGAATTCCAGCCGATATGCCAGCGCGGATCTTTAAGGGGCAAGACCTCTCCCGGTATGATCTTCAGGCCTGGGGTCAATCCGTCCTCATGAGACCGTTCCGCCAGCAATTGCATGCCCAAGCAAATTCCCAACATGGGTTGGCCCTGAAGCGCCCAGTCGGACAGAAAATCAACCAGCTTAAAGGTTTTCAAGCCAGCCATCGCACGCGGAAAGGCGCCCACACCCGGCAGAACCAGGCAATCAACTTTTTCCAATGCAGAGACATCGTGGCTGATATGGCAACGATAATCCAGACTGCTGAGCGTGCTAAAAACAGAGTTGTGATTGCCTGCGCCGTAATCAACGATCCCAATAACACGGCGTTTCATAAGCCCAGGCCCACCCGATACCGCCGCTGTATGATCTTGTCGGCCCCGATTTCAAAGAGGTCCTTGTTTACATTCGCATGGACTTGCTGCCAAAACTGTTCTAGAGCAATGCCAATATAATGACAAAAACTTTCAATGTATTCCTCGCTGCAGCAACCATCGTATTCCTCGACAAGGGCAATGCCCTGATCGCGTGATATTCTTCCCAATCGAATTTCCTCGTTGACATAATCCGTCGCGCGGCCAAATCCAAACTTGTAATACTTGATCATTTGATTGAGCGTAACCCAATCTTCATCCAACGAGGTCACACCCAGAAGATCTCCGGTATTTTTAGCACTATCCGTTCTGTACGCCAGCCCGTTCAGCCCGGAATACATGGCATTGTTGATCAGCGACCAATCGCCCAAGAACCACCCTAGATAGACGATCTGTAATCCTGCCTGATCGAATTCACTTGGATCCGGATAGCGGTAGGGAAGGAGTTCTTTGGGGTGGAATCCTGCTTCCAGCATCCAATCTTGGCTTCCCCCAGACAAAGTGTTCATGAATCGCAGATTGTTACCGTCGTAGCCAGTATTTCCCAGCGTTTTCAGGTCACCCAGCTGCAGGCCAGGATTTTCTCCCCATAGAATCAGCGGAATATCGTATCGAATCGCCAACTGAGGGACCGCACTAAACAGAGCCAACTCAGTCGAGCGCGCCCAATTCGTGAATTTTAGAAACGCTTCCTTCATCGACCGCTGCCAGATGCCAGGCGCAGGCGCGGAAATCACGACATCGAAACCGAGTTCGATGAGACTGGAAATATTATCGACCCCTCGTTGTGTCACCTGTTGCGGCGGGTAAGTTAGGCATGCAAGCAATGGCTTAAGCCCGAGTTTCTCTCTTATCCACAAAGCTTGACGGGTGCTGTCTTTACCGCCACTAACACCGATAATGCAGTCAAATTGCTGACTTGATTTGCGCGGATACCGGCGAAGAAGGTCTTCAAAGATTTCGTAACGCTCTTGCCAGTCGACATGCTGTAGCTGGTCAAAGTAATGGCAAGCCGGGCAGATTCCCGCTTCAGTAAACTGCGCGTTCGGCCGAGTATCCGGTTGCAGGCATCGTTCGCAATATTTCATGCTGGTAAATGCACCATGTCGCGCAAATGGAGCAACTCCCGTTGCGGCAAGCGGCAGCGGGGCGCCCAAGGGGGGAGGGTTGAAATCACAACGCGCTTCGAATGCAGCGCTATAACTAGGGCAAACGACTCGCATCCGACCACCCAGTCAGCCCAAGCAATTTGATTCGACAAAGACCCGGTGGAGTCAATCACCAGATCGACATTGGGAAAGCGCTCGAACCAGTGATCGTACTTGCCTGCCCAATCTGATGGGTGGGGACGTAGCCGGATCTGAATCTTGTTAGCGCCCTCGAGTCCCGATAGATAACCAAGAAAGAATTCGAAGGCCTGCATTTCGCCAGGCCGATCGTCGTTTCCCCAGCGCCTCCGTATGGGCTCAAGCACGTAAAGGATATTCTGCGGATTCTGGCGGGCGAACTGGGGGTGGCAGGCCGCGACCTCCTGAACGAGTGCCTCAAGGTAAAGGTTAGGCAATTGCAGGATGGGCAGATCCGGAAAGCAGCGGCGAGCTTCCGTCTGCGCCTCAGTGTCGGCAACCCAAAGTTCGTCGGGCAAAATCATTTCGCCCTCTCGAATAAATCTTTCCCGATAGTTTACCCAGTGATCGATTACGGCAACGCTACGGACTCCTAAGCTCTTCGCCCGCTTGCGAGCTTTATGCTCAATATCGCTCGCCCAACTTGTCCCGCTCAGCAGAACAGAAGCATCCCTCAATGCTGCTTCTACAGGCACGATTTCGTTCTTGGGAAACGCCTCTGCCCACAAAACCGCTGCGGGTCCATGCAGCGACGGTCGAACGAGCTTGGTATAGTGCTTGAGCCAAGAAATAATTAGATTTGAAGCGCCGGCATCGTGCGCAACGACGGCCAGCGGTTCGGGTAAGTCAATCTGGACTAAATTTGGCAAAATATAAGACGTCCTGCGGCTCACCTTCGATAATTTCCTGCTGCACCTTCGTTGCTTCGAGTTGCATTCCGGAGCGCTCCATGATCCTGACCATCCCCACATTGCATCGCGCCGCACCACCCGTAATCTTGCGAAGTTTCCGCGTTTGAAGCAGGTAGCGCATGAGCAGGCTCCATGCTTCGAGGCCTAAACCCCGCCCCCAAAGAGAACGTTCACCGATAAGAAGACCCATATCGGCTGTGCCATGATGCGTCGAAATATAGGCCGTCATGGTGCCAATCAACCGTCTGTCGTCAGCAATGCGGATGCCAAGAAACAGATTATCGCTACCAAAAAAGGTCCGCAGATAGGCCAGGCAACTCTCTTGATCATGGTGTCGATGGCGCTGATTGCTGAAGCGGACCACCTCCGGCTCATTCAGCCAGCTTATGTAGTTGTCCACGATATCTGCTTCGGTGAACGGGCACAACAACAACGTATTGCTGGCTGCGATTAGAGACGGTTCGCTCACGCAGCTTTTGCGCTCTCGAAAAGTGCCGGCAGATTATCCCACACCTTCCGAAACGCCTTCACAATCAAATCGACATGACCATCGGTCATTTCGTGCATACACATCGCAAAGCCCAGGTAACTTTTATCTTGCAAAGACTCAGCCACTGGACAAATGCCCTTCGCGTAGCTCACTTCGCGGCGGCAAATGCTGGATGACCACGGAAAGCCGTTCGATCCGTATGCGATCTTGTGCTGATACATTGGCAGCAGATGCAAATTCTGATAGGCGGTGGCCAGTCCCATCACGCCCTCTGCCACGAGCGCTTCAGCAATGCGCGACCGTGGTACTCCGAGGGCTTCGACGTCCAGGACAAGTGGATAAATATAGAACACATGGGTGCAATTAGATTCGACAATCGGCGCGCGCAAACCTGTTAGGCCGCTCAGCCCTTGCGTCATGCGCGCGGCGGCGCGTTGGCGGCTTCCGACAAACCCCCCCAGTTTCTTGAGTTGCTCGATGCCAATGGCGCATTCAATTTCGCCGAGGCGGAAGTTGTAGCCGACCATATTGCGCAGGTCGGACACGCCTTTGCCACCTACCACTGCCTCGGCGTGGTTGCGAATCAGCCGCAGCCTGTCGGCGATTTCATTGTCATTGGTTACCAGTATCCCGCCCTCGCCGGTGTGGATATGTTTGTGATAATTGAGGCTGAATCCTCCAACGTCAGCGAGTGTTCCGGCGAATTTTCCATGATATAGCGCACCCGGGGCCTGCGCGGTATCGGAGATAACTTTGAGCCCATGCCGCGCGGCAATAGCCATCAGCGCATCCATGTTGGCCGAATGGCCGAAGATATCGACCGCCATGATCGCCTTGGTGTACGGTGTGATATTCGCTTCAACAGAGACAGGATCGAGACAGAAGGTCTCCGGCTCGATGTCGGCAAAGACAGGGATGGCGTTCCAATGCAGGATTGCCGTGGCGCTGGCAGACATGGTCCAGGGACTAACGATTACTTCGTCTCCCGGCTCAATACCGACGGCGCCGACTGCGGCGATCAGGCCGGAGGTCCAGGAATTGACGGTGACAGCGTGCTTCACGCCAAAGTAGGCCTCACACTTGCGCTCGAACTCCTGTACCTTGGGGCCACCGTAAAAGTCCGGGTCCCAACAGCCCAGGAACTGCGAGAGCACGCCACTTTCGACCACTTTCCTGGCAGCTTCGACTTCTTCGGCACCAATCGGGTTGTAGTGGGGAAACGGGGTCGAGATGGTCTTGGGGCCACCAAAAATAGCTAGGTTGTCTCTTGTCGTGTTCATCGTTTTTCCATGATCGCGTTTAAGGATTCGAGCGTTCGAAGAGCTTCGTCGCCATCGCAGAGCCGCGCCTCTTTGCCTCCAAGCGCAGCAGCAATCTGGTCCACCACATTCCACTGATAGCGGCTCATGCCGGATTCGATTGTCTCAATGTCGTCGGCGAGGCCGGTATAGCCCGCGAGTTTTGGATCCTGCCGGGCCGGCTGCCAGGCGATTTTATTTCCGCCTTTTTCGTAGCGAAGCCGTCCATTGGGCGCAACGAGTTCGACCGTGTAATGGGAAAACTCCTCCTCCCGGGCAGCCAGAAACACAATCGTTCCGCCCTCGAAGGAGACTCGCACATCGGGTTCCGCATCGCTCTCATTCCAGAGTCGTCCCGTCGCAAGAATTTGTGCGTTTACCATCTCTCCCAGCCAATACTCGAGCAGATTGATGAAATGGGAACCGTTGTGCATGAACCCCTTCGAGTACCAAGCTACGCCTTTGACTGGAGAGCGGATCTCTCCGGAACCAAGACGCCGCTTGATCTCGGCCGCCCCTGGATCAGACCTGCGCATGTAGTTCACAAACAGACGGGCGCCCTTTTCCGCACAGGCCTGCACCATCGCGCGAGCCTCCTCCAGGTCGTAAGACAGCGGCTTTTCACACAGTACGGCCACTGGCCGAGATCGCCTCAAGGTCCGGCGCAAGGTCTCGCCGTGAGCAGGCGTCGGAACGGCGATGACTATTAGCTCGGGCTGGATTTGAGCCAAAGCGGTCTCGACATCGGCAAAGGAAGAGCAGCGATACTCGCGCTCGAAGGTTTGTCGCTGCTGGTCGCTTGGGTCAACCCCGCCAAGCAAGTGAAACGAAGGATGGAGGTTGAAGGCGCGAGCATGGGAGCGTACATCGGTGTCCGGGTTCAGCCCCAAGTCATAACCCATACCGATTTGTCCAAGACCAACTATCAGCGTTCCGATACTCATGTACCGCTCAATAAATCGATCATCCCACCAATCCCCAGTTCATCGGCGTGCCTTTCTTTACGTCCTGATTCACCCGCCGGCCCAGAAGCATTTCGTAATATTTGGGCGGCAAGCCCATACCGGGGCGCACGCAGCGCAGGTTTTCCGGCGTCAGCACGTCCCCCTGCTTCAAGTCGCCCGCGACATAAATCGACCTCCGGAAAACGAGGGATTTCTTCTCCGCTTCGCCTGGGCCGTAGCTGACCTGCCCCAGCGCCTGCCAGGCGCGCTCAGTCTCAATCACAAGCGCTTCCAATTCGGCAGGTTCCAATGAGAAGCTACTATCCACGCCGCCGTCGGCACGGCTGAGTGTGAAGTGCTTTTCGATCACGGTAGCACCATGTGCAACGGCCGCCACCGCCGCTCCAACGCCCATGGTATGGTCAGATAGCCCGACTTCGCAGCCGAACATGGCGCGCAGATGGGGGATGGTGAGTACATTGCTGTTTTCCGGTGTTGCGGGATAGGTACTAGTGCATTTGAGCAACACCAAGTCGCAGCACCCGGCGTTGCGGGCGGTCCGCACGGCATCGTCGATTTCGGCAAGCGTCGCCATACCGGTGGAGATGATCATCGGCTTGCCGGTCGCCGCCACCTTGCGAATCAGCGGCAAGTGCACATTCTCGAACGAGGCGATTTTGTAGGCCGGTACCGCAAGCGTTTCGAGAAAATCGACCGCGCTTTCGTCAAAAGGAGTGCTAAAGCAGATCATGCCTAGCTTGCGTGCCCGCTGCATGATCGGTGCATGCCACTCCCACGGCGTATAGGCGCGTTTGTAGAGGTCGTGAAGGCTATTTCCCTTCCAAAGACTCTGGGCATCGTTGATGAAGAACTCACCTTCTTGGACATCCAGTGTGATGGTGTCGGCGGTATACGTTTGAAGCTTCAGGGCTTGGGCGCCCGCCTTTGAGGCTGCCTCTACAATAGCCAACGCACGGTCGAGCGACTGGTTGTGGTTACCCGACATTTCAGCGATGACAAACGGCGGCACGTCCGGACCAATCTTTCGGTGAGCTATTTGCATATGGATTTACTGAATTCCCAAAAGTCTCGGTGAGCGACTAGACATCCTGTCTCTCGACCTTGAGCGAAAACCGCTTGTTTTCCAACTCAAACCAGGCCGGATAATGCTCGTTATCAACTGTCCGCAAGAGATTGAACTGCTCTCGCAATGGTCGATCAACATCAAACTGGCTATCTCTCGGTCGACGTCTTGCATAGTAGGTCGGCTCGCCCCTCTGCGGAACTCCTGTCGTGATAACCGCTGGATACTCTCTCACGAAGTGCCGGCATAAGTCTTGAGTTGCGCCGGATATGGCGTCCCGTAATTCATCGATCAACTCGAGACCAGAAAATTCCAGCTCCTTCTGCATATAGATAATGCCACTGTCCACAGCCTCGGTTGCTTCAAATAGCGTGACCGGTATGCGATTCTTGCCCTCCAAGATCTGCCAAGTCAACGGTGACCAACCCCGACCTTGAGGCAACTTACTGGCATGCACCACAAGGTTGTTCCTGTGTCGCGCCAGAATCGCGGCATCTACAATCTTGCCATAGCTCAGATAGAAGCAGATGTCCGCGGCGCGCAAATCCGCGGCATCATGGACCCAAGTGACTTGATGCCCTTCCGCCAACCAGCCGACCAGCATCTGCGAAATACTTGCGTTGATCCAGCTACCAGCATCAGAACACACGCTGATATGCCACCGCGCTCCTAGCCGACAAGGCTGAATTTCGATACCGAGCGACTCGAATTGTCTCCCGGATAGGTGATTGTCGTGCTTCACCTGACTAAGTATTAACGCACCGCGCATGCCGGCACGAAGTTTCAGCAGGGACCCTTCTAGCATATAGAGACCGAGGCCGCGGCCACGAAAAACAGCCGAGAGAGAGTAATTGACCTCCCAAGCCATTTCTGAACGCTCAAATAGCACTTGACCAAGCGGCACACGATCGATTGTTTCGACGATATAGAGGCGGCATGCGTCCGGGTTACGCAAATGACTTCGAAACCATATTCGATGAGCAACTCCGGAGATTGGCTCTTCAAAAAACCCGTCGCGTCGAGTCGTCGGGTCGTTAGCCCACGCCAACAACAGTACTTCGTCCTTCAAACCGGCATAGCGCACCCGTAGGGGCGTATTCGCCGCTACGGTCAAGGCCGCGCAAACGCGATTGACCCCATTGCCGTCAACCGTCGCGAAACATCGCAGCGACCAATCCGGATCCAGTTGCTGCTGAAAGAGCTTTTCAAGTGCCTCTTCTATGGCTGAGACATCCACTCTATCCTGATGGCCCAACCAGCGGATCAGACCGCGCTGGCTCAATTCATCCGCAATGGGACGCTGGTTCTCCGCCAAGGTAACGACAAGGGTTGGCAGTCCCAAACATAAGCGCTCCCAACTTGTCGCGCCGCCTGCACCTATCGCCAGATCCGCTTTCGACAATAACGGCGCTAGGGTTGGCAGGCCGCTGTGAAAATGAACGTTGCCATGCCCCGCCACCTGCTGACGAATGGCTTCCGCGTGTGTGCTGCTGCCGCTAATGACTACATCGACTTCGATGTCTGGTCGGTTAAGATTCAGAATCGCGGCGAGGGTACGACCTGTCAGGTTGTTGCTGTCAGCACCACCGAAAAAGACAAAAACGTTCCGGATCGGGCCTTCCCGCGGAGGAAGGCGGTTGTGGAGTTCGGCATAGTCGGGCTGCAGCAGGGCGAATTCAGGCCCTAGCAACATGCCGCATGCCATGGACGATTTGCCCGCATAACGGGTGTGCATATGCGCCACCAGATTCTGATCGAGCAAGAGGTCGCCGTCATGCATCCTGTCGGCCAAATCATCGATGACCATGATGCGCCCGACGGACGCACGCAAGGCACATTCCCAGCGCTGGTCCAGCGCGTAGTGGTCAACCACAAGCCAGTCGGGTTTTGCGTCCGCGGATTCAATAGCCGCGAGGGTTTGTTCGGCATCCTCCTGCCAAGAAGCACCAAGCCAAGCGGCATGGGTGAGAATGTCATCGGTTCTATTTCTTGCTGCGGGCGCGGGCAGCCGGCGAACGGCGCAGCCGTGCTCTTCAATCAGGTCACAAAGGTGACCATCGTGCTCACGGCAGACAAAGTACGTCTGAAAACCACGGTCACGCAGCGCCTTTGCAAGGGTCAAACAGCGCATAACATGGCCGGTACCAATAGTAAGGGAGGCGTCAGTGCGAAAAGCTATCTGCATCGAATCTTACTTTCCACCCTGAATGGTTTGAAGTACCTGCCACATGATCTGCGCACGCTCCCAATCTTCCAGGGTATCGACATCCTGAACCCGCCAGCGAGGAATCGACACAACTGTGGATGTCTTGTCAAAAATCCTGACCTTGCCGAGCCAAGCCTGAGGTCGTCCCCAGTAAAACTGCCCCGCATCGTGAAGGGCTTCGGGAAGATCCTGAGAGCGGGTCTTGAAATGCTCTGGGAAGAACATCTCCAACCCGCCGGAGGGATGCTTCTGAAAGGAACGGAAGATCGGGAAGGCGAAATTCGTCGCCGAAAACACATATTGCCAGTCACCGGACTCCAGGATCGCCAATCCTCGCGCGATGTCTTCCTGGCGAATGAAGGGGGCTGTCGCGTAGATGCAGCAGACCGCCGAGGGATCGGCTCCCTGAAGATGCAGCCAATTGACGGCATGTGCAATGACCTCCGTCGTGTCGGTGTGGTCATCGGACAACTCGCGGGGCCGACAAAACGGAACCTCCGCCCCAAAAGCAGTGGCAATCCGCGTAATTTCTTCATCGTCCGTCGAGACAATAACTCGCTCGAACAAGCCGCTTTGCAGGGCGCAATCAATGGAGTGGGCGATCATCGGCTTACCGGAAAACTCTCGAATATTCTTGCGCGGAATGCGCTTGCTGCCACCGCGAGCAGGAATTACCGCCACTCTCACAACACTTCCTTCAACATGCTCACCACCTGATCCTGCTGCTGATCTGACAGTGCCGGGTAAAGCGGCAGGGTAATGGCTGATTCGCCGTGTGCTTCCGCAACGGGGTACTGCCCTTGCAAGAAACCCAGTTCCCGGTAGTAGGGCTGCAGATGCACTGGCAGGTAGTGCAGATTGACGCCGATGCCCTTCTGCCTCAATTCATGACAAACCTGCCGGTGGCTCTTCTCTGTGGCGTTGCGCTTCAGTCGGACCACGTACAGATGAAACGCCGACTGGTTCTGCGACTGCACGGTGGGTAGTTGCAGCGGCAGGCCCTTGAGCGACTCGTCATACCGGCGCGCCAAGGCATTACGGCGTTTGACGTAGCTATCCAGACGGTCAAGCTGGCTCGAGCCCAAGGCGGCCTGCATGTCGGTCATTCGGTAGTTGAAACCGAGCATCTGCTGTTCGTAGTACCAAGGGTCAATTTCAGCGGGCCTGGGACTAGATTTCTGAGTGTTAGTCGTGCCGTTACCCAGCAATCGCGCCGAATTTCTCGTGATACCGTGGGTTCGTAGCATCGCCATACGTTCTGCCAGTTCAGCGTCTTTAGTGAGGGCAATACCGCCTTCGCCGCTTGTGATGATCTTCACCGGGTGAAAACTGAATACGGTGATATCCGACCAGCGGCAACTCCCTACGGGCTCGCCATTTCGCGATGCCCCGATGGAATGTGAGGCATCTTCAAGGACGCGGCAGCCGTATTCTTCGGCAAGTTCCCAGATCTCCTCCTGCTCGGTAGGTTGGCCGGCAAAGTGGACCGGCACCAATACCTTGGGCAGGCGACCATCCTTCTTCGCTTGAACAAGTTTATTCCGCAACTTTGGAACGCTCAAATTCCACGTGTAGGTGTCAATGTCGACAAAATCCACTTCCGCGCCACAATAACGACCGCAGTTTGCAGATGCGACAAAGGTATTTGGTACAGTCCACAGTAGGTCGCCCGGTCCAAGTTGCAGCGCCAGACAGGCAATGTGCAACGCCGAGGTGGCGCTGTTGACCGCGACGGCGTGTTTGGCATCTACCCGGGAAGCGACAGCCTGCTCAAAGCGTGGAACCATCGGGCCCTGGGTGAGGAAGTCCGAGCGTAAGACTTCCAGCACCGCATCGATATCGGCTTGGGTAATATCTTGGCGACCGTAGGCAATCATTATGCGCCAGCGAGATCATTGAACTGGATGATCTCCTCAATGCCCAGGAAGTGATCATTCAACCCCGAGTTGTATACGAAGCCCTGTTGGGCCGGTTCGCCCACCTCTCCCGTCTTGTTAGCGGCGAAATTTGTCCCTCGATCGAGGAAGGTGATACTCGGTTTGATTACGAAGTGATCTTGAAACACCAGCGTCAGGTGTGAATCGTCTTCAGGACACATAATTTCGTGAATCTTTTCGCCCGGACGGATGCCAATAATCTTGTGCGGCAGATTCGGGGCCATCGCGCTCGCTAAGTCGACGATGCGAACGGACGGGATTTTCGGCACAAAAATCTCGCCCCCATGCATGCGCAGGAAGTTCTTCAATACAAAATCCACACCTTGCTGCAGAGTAATCCAAAAACGCGTCATGCGCGCATCGGTGATCGGCAGGTGATCTGCGCCTTCATTGATCAACTTCTTGAAAAATGGCACCACTGAGCCCCGGGAGCCCACTACGTTGCCGTACCGCACCACAGAAAAGCGCGTCTTGCGACTCCCGGCAATATTATTGGCGGAAACAAACAGTTTGTCCGAAGCCAGTTTTGTTGCGCCATAGAGGTTAATGGGATTAGCCGCTTTGTCGGTGGAGAGCGCGATGACCTTATCGACTTCGCACTCCAGCGCAGCCTGGATGACGTTCTCGGCTCCGTGGATATTGGTCTTGATGCACTCCATCGGATTGTACTCCGCCGCTGGCACTTGCTTTAACGCTGCCGCGTGGATCACGAAATCCACGCCCTCCATCGCCTGAGTGAGGCGGCTACCGTCGCGCACGTCACCAATGAAGTAACGCATGCAATCTTGATTAAACAGCTGATGCATCTCATACTGCTTGAGTTCATCGCGCGAGTAGATGATTATTTTTTTTGGCTGGTAGCGTTCTAACAGTGTTTTGACGTATTGCCGTCCGAACGAACCCGTACCGCCGGTGATAAGAATCGACTTGTTGTTGAACATCTGTGGTATCCCGCACGATAAATGCATCTGTTTGATTGGTTCTACGCGCCAAACGCAAATGACGCAGGAAATTTCAGGCTGGCCAGCTGATTCGGCGGGAGTTGTTAGTCACCAGGACTGGTTCGCGGCGTATTATTTGTCTGTCGTGAAATCGCTTCGGCAAGAATAAGATCCAAAGGCGTATCGATGTCGATACCTCTTTCACGCGGCATAACGTACAGCGCCGACTTCCCTTCGTGTACAAATTTCCGCTCCTTCAATAAGACTGCGGTTCGCGCCAAATATATTGCGCCATTGACAAAATAGTAGTTGTCCTCGTAGTCCTGCCTGCGAACCGCCCCTTCAGGACCGTGGGCGAGAAAGTTCCAGCTCTTTTTTCCAGTGACCACGCATTCACATGGGTGCTCAGCCATCGGATGGGCGCTGACTAGAGAATCGACACCCTTGCTGCGAAACGCCTCCACCGCGCCATCAATATCTGAAGCCGCCCGCAGGGGCGACGTGGGCTGCAGTAACAGCACTTCATCCGGCATGCTGCCCCTAGTTCGC
This sequence comes from Betaproteobacteria bacterium, assembly GCA_947476215.1. Lineage (GTDB taxonomy): Bacteria > Pseudomonadota > Gammaproteobacteria > Burkholderiales > SG8-41 > PALSA-1004. The sequence goes on along the minus strand of CANJQI010000008.1, from coordinate 9,198 downwards.
CCGAACCATAGTAAGCCATGCTCGACCGTGTCGATCATGGCTGTAGTGTCAGCGGCGAGCTCGGGTGGCCTCCGGTACGCGCAATCCACGCCTAAGTTTGTTGCCGTCGCTGCAATTTCCTGGTCATCTGTTGAAATCAGAATCGCATCAACGTACTGACTCGCCAAAGCCGCTTCAATCGTGTGCTGGATGAGCGGCTTTCTGTTTAATAGCGCGAGGTTCTTCCTCGGTATTCCCTTTGACCCTCCACGTGCTGGAATAAACGCTAACAGCATTAACTTACATCCCGGCTGATCTCCAACAACGTGTGAGCGATTTCCTGAATACGTTCATCGCTCATCTTGACCATCACCGGAATTGCAATAGACTGCTCCAATATGTCTGCCGAACGTTGCCATTGAGACTTATAGGTTTCATGATACCAGCCATACTTCGCGAACATATGCGACCAATGCTTTGCAAAGTGCCAGCGGATGGCGTCTGGGACATTCTTGGTAGCAAGTCCGTGCCGCTTCATTCCGGCCAGGAAAGCCTGCGTTTGTTCTCGGTCTTTCAGAAAAAAGAATAGAGCATCCCCTGACTCTCCTTCATCTAGAATCCGACGATAGCCGAACGGAAATTTCCCGTCGGCTAAGTGCTTCTTCAATTTCGCCTTATTGGCCCGCTGCGCTGAGCGAATCGTATCCAGTTTGCCGAGCTGAACAATACCAATTGCGCCTTGAAGTTCGGTCATTCGGTAATTGAACCCCGCCCCAATTGCACCCTCCTCGCCACGGCCTGTGCTAGTGGAGTACTCGTGGCCATGGTCGTGATACGCACGCGCGTTGACAAACAAAGTCTTGTCATGTGTGACAATCATCCCGCCTTCGCCGGTACTGATACATTTGTTTGCGTCGAAACTGTAACACCCAATGTCGCCAATGGTCCCCAAAGCTCGACCCCGCCAGGTACCTCCCACGCCCCAGGCAGCGTCCTCAATCACTCGAATTTTATGCTTCCTCGCGATGGCGCATATACGATCCAAATCTGCAGGAGCACTCATCATATGCACCGCAATCACGGCTGCACTGCGCTCGGTAATCGCCGCCTCCAGCGAAGAGGGGTCCATAGTAAACGTGTCGTCAATATCTACAATCACGAGCCGGGCTCCTGACTGAATCACCGCCTCGGCAGTAGCTACAAACGTAAAAGCAGGGATAATAACTTCGTCTCCCGGCCCGATATCCAGCGCCGCCAAAGCTACTCTTAACGCGGCTGTACACGAAGAAACGGCCTGGGCAAACGGGACATTGAATTTCTTGCTTACGGCCGCTTCGAATTCCCGTACGCGATAAACTCCGTTGCGCGTAGCGTCGAAACCATGCGCAAAGAGAACACCACCGTTGGCGTCAAAAACGTCGTTGACCGCTTTTCTCTCTTCTTCGTCGAAGACTTCGTAGCCTGGCATTTCAGTTTCCTCTTCGGTTAACCAACAGTGCGAAGCACTCCCTCTTCTCCTGAACACATAAAAAAGACGTCTGCTTGACCAATGGCATTGTGGCCTTCTTAGCCCGAAAAACGATCAACAAAGTGCTTCTGCGTCTTGTGCTTCCAGAATTCTGTAGAAACGACTATGTCGCGAAAGCGTAAAGCGCTGTTGCCGTCCCCGAATATTGATATTGATTCGCGCGGCATTTTTTCCGCAATGCCGAGTGCACGTACAATTTGTCCGCGCTCTGCGGGCACATTTATGACTAAATTACAATTGACTCGTCTATGTTGTCTGGATCCAACATTGACAGCGGGCACTCCGAAATGCGGTGCTTCGCGGATAGCGGCGCTTGAATTGCCCACGATTACCCGAGAGTGCTTTAGTAGTGTGAGGAAATATTCAAATCGCATCGAAGGAAATATCTTAAAATTCGGGTGATCCTTGAGGCGATTGTATTCTTCCAAAATAATGTCCGTACCGGGATCATTGTTCGGAAAAATTACTATGTAATTTAGTTCCGATTCCAGAACATCATCGACAACCACGCGAATCTGCCTGTACAAATCCTCGATCTCGCTAGTCACCGGATGGAATATCAGAAGGGCATATTCGGAAAAAGCGAGATCATAGTAATGCTGAACTTCCGCTATGGTCGGCAAGGATGGCGAAGTCATGATATCGACATCCGGTGATCCGATGACATGAATTGTTTCTCGACTTTCACCGAGCTGGGTCAGTCGGGCTCCCGCAGTGTCGTTTGCAACAAAATGGATATGGGAGAGTTTGGTAACTGCATGGCGAATCAATTCGTCAATCGTTCCAGACACTTCGCCACCTTCGACGTGACCAGTTAGGATGTTGTTCAACGAACCTACGATTGCCCCCGCGAGTGCTTCCACCCGGTCTCCATGCACAATAATAAAATCCGGCGCAATTTCCTTTACAAAATCTGAAAAGCCTGAAATGGTTTTTGACAGAATATGATCCATACTGTCGCTACTGTTCTGATTGATGTACTTGTAGATATTGCCAAACCCCGCCCTTTCAACTTCGAGGCAGGTATATCCGTACTTGGACAGCATGTGCATGCCCGTTACGAAAATGTGCACCTCAAAGGCATTGTCCTGATGCAAAGCTAGCATCAACGGCTTGAGCTTGCCGAAATCCGCGCGTGTTCCGGTCAGGAATACAACTTTCCGACGTTTTTCCGTGGCCATGCTAGTGGTCGAACTTCACGTCAGTTCTTTTTATTTGAGCGCCATCAATGATCTTGGTCTTCGCGAATTTTCCTATGAGTTGTGAAAAGTCACTTGCACTGAAATCACCGGTACCAGGCCTTTTGACCCAAATATTATCCTCGCTAAAGACCTCGCCTGCTTCTATGACGCGAGTTGCGACTACAGAGACAAATGCAAATGCGATTGTGGGGGCCTCACCGTCCACGGGCCCCTTATTCCCCCCTCGGGCTTTGAATATCACTTTTGATCCCTCAATGAGAGAAGAAAGCCCATGAGGATCCATCGAACAGACGATATCGGGGCCAGGTCTGTCCATTCGGTCGGTGAAATGTCGCTCGAGGATTGATGCGCCAAGCGCTACTGCACCAAGACAGGTGTAATTTGAAACTGTGTGATCGGATAAGCCTACCACCGCATCCGGGAATTCAGTCTTTAACTCCCCAATGGCGCCAAGCCTTACGATTTCAGGCGGTGTAGGGTAGATATTAGTGCAGTGAAGCAACGCAAAGGGCACGCCAGCCTGCCGAAGTATTTCAACTGAAGGTCGCACCGACTCTATCGAGTTCATACCTGTGCTAATGATCACCGGTTTCTTGAACTGAGCAATGTAACTTACAAGAGGATAGTTATTGCACTCGCCCGAACCTATCTTGAAAGCCGGAACTTCAAACCTAACGAGGCGATCCACCGCTTTTTTTGAAAAAGGCGTACTGATGAAGATAACTCCTTTATTTTGAACGTATTTCATTAGCTGCAATTCTTCTTCCTCAGAAAGGGCGCAGCGACTCATGATCTCGTATATAGACACATCGGCATTGCCCGGAATGATGGATTTTGCTTCCTCCGACATTTCGTCTTCCACAACGTGTGTTTGGTGCTTTATGATCTCCGCACCCGCCCCAATAGCAGCATCAGCCATTTGGATCGCGGTTTTTAGAGATCCTTCATGATTGATCCCAATTTCTGCGATTACAACTGGCGGGTGATCATCTCCTATCATGCGATTTGAGATCTTGAATTCAGCCATATTCTTCCTATCAATCGTACTGTGGGCTATAAGCTAGTGTCGATGTCGATATTCGTAACATCTGAAGTGAAATAATCCAATATCTCTTAACTGTTCGCGGGCTTAATTATTACATCACGTATTGCGCAATTCTATTCTCCAATTACTTGCCCATTTTCGAGTTTATATATCCTTCCACAATATTTCACGGTAGATAGTCGATGTGCGACGATAATCACTGTCTTCGTACCTTGTAAAGCGCGTACGGCCTCGATTACGCCGCGCTCTGTTTCGGTGTCAAGCGCGCTGGTTGCCTCGTCTAGTACCAGGACGGCCGGATCGTGATAAAGCGCCCGTGCGATGCCGATACGTTGGCGTTGGCCTCCGGAAAGGCGGACGCCACGTTCACCTACTACTGAATCCAGTCCATCGGGCAAACCGTTTACATAGTCGTCGAGTTGCGCCGCGCATATTGCGCGGCGGATCGAATTTTCGTCGATCTGGGCATCTGATATTCCGAAAGCAATGTTGCGGCGCAGGGTATCGTCTGTGAGGAAGATTGTTTGTGGCACATAGCCGATCTGATCTTGCCAGTGGCGCAGGTTGGATTGAACGTCGTGCCCATCGACACACACCTGCCCAGTATCTGGTGTGAGCAAACCCAGAACGACGTCAACCAGCGTGCTTTTGCCAGCACCGCTAGCGCCAATAAAACCGACCGATTCGCCGCTGGCGATGGTCAGGGATATGTCTTTTAGCGACTGGTTGCTTGCGCCAGGGTACGTGAAGACCACATGGTTGAGTTCCAATGTTCGCTCGAAAGGTAGTTTCAGCGAATTGCGCGTTTCAGCGGTCATGGTCGGCAGTCTGAGTTCCGCATGCAAGACGTCTATAACCGGAAGACCATACTTGAAGGTTTGTGCGGCACCCAGTATGCGGTTGACCGAGGGCAGCACACGGAAGGCTGCCGCAGCGAACAGTCCTAGCGTGGGTAGTATAGTGGCCAGTTCGCGCCCTTGGGCTAGCATTGTAAACACTAGCGCAGCGAGACCGCCGACAGCGAGCAATTCCAGCCACAGACGTGGCAATGCGGCCAAGGTTTGCTCCAACTGCCCAACCCGCGCGTTTTGCGTATTGTGAATGCTGTATTTCTCGAGAAACTCGGATTCGCGGCCCAACAGTTTGATATCTTTTGCTGCGCCCAGACCCTGTTGCAGATGTTGGAGCCGCAGGCGCTCGTGATATTGACGCGCCTCACCCCAACGAAGGAAACGCGCGCGGGTTAATTGATGAAAGCCCAAGCCAGCAAAACCCAACACGCTGACCACAATGACTGCGCCCAACGGTTCCGCAGCGAGCAACAATACTGAGATGCCCAGCAACACCAAACATTCAGAGAAGATGCTCATCGTTTTGGTAACGATGCCGCCGAACATCGCGACTTCATTGATTGTATTGGTTATCAATTGCGCTGAATTGCGCTGCAAATGAAACGTGTAAGGCTGGCTCAGGTAGACTGTGAATAGTCGTAGCGAGAGTTGCGCTTGCACGCCAAAGGCGAAACAGTTTTGGCGCCAGGCGAGGAACCCGAGAAAAAGCGCCTTGATCGCATATATGGTGACGAGCACAATCATACCAAGAATAACAAGGGTTTCTTGGGTAGGGTGGCCAAGAGCTCGCACAACTGGTTGAATGGAAGAGATTTTTTCAGCGTAGTCCGCCTGGGTCAGTATGGCGAGGGCTGGAATCACTAATCCCACGCCCAATGTCTCTAGACCCATGCCAATGAATGTCAGAACGAACAGGATTACTGTGCCCTTGCGCTCTCGCGAAGTGAGAAGTTGCCAGATTTTGCGGATGGACGTTTGAATATTTGAGGATTGATCTGTCATTGGAAGTCAGAGTTCGTATAAAAAGCATGAAACGAAGATCGGTACCTTTGTGGAACTCGAACTCGCAAGCGACCTGCATCAGGCGGCGTAAGTACGCAGAGCGCCACGCTGAAGAACACGGGTACTGCCGCCCATCGAAAATAAAAGTCGTTATCCACCGCTCGTGCTCACCGCGCTGTACGCCACAGAACGGAGACGTCCACGCAACCGTGACTTGATCGCCTGGAAGTTGATCACCGGTTTGCCAGTCACCTCGTGCGCCTCAGCGATCGAGAAGTCACTGGTATGCGCTTCGCTGGCGGATCGAAACTTTCCAGAAGCTTCTGAAATCAGGCGGCAAAGCCGAGCACTCGAAGGTGCGCACTGCGGAGCGGTTGGTCAAACTACTCGCGATGTTCTGTATCCTAGGCTGGCGGATTTTCTACCAGACAATGCTCAACTGCGCGACTCAACACGCCGCACCGACGCTCGCCTTCACGTCGTTGGAAATCAAGCTTTTGAATCGGATCACCTTCAGCACCTTCAGCCAGGCACATCCGAAATTCCGAGGATTTCCCTATATGCGCTCCGCCTTAACGCAACTTGCGCGCCTCAGTGGCTATCTGGCACGCACCAGCGACTCGCAGCTTAGCGACACTGTCATTTGGCGGTGCCTGTCTCGGCTCACAGATATTGAACTCGGCTACTTTCTCGGCACAAAAAATGTGGCTAATTGAAGACCTGACCGGACGATTACGGTGCTTTTACTATCGAACAAGAAGCTCGCTCCAATAGGGGGACACTTCTGTGTCATTTCCCCACCAAATAGCCGCGAAACATTTGCATCTGGCGCAGTTGATCCGGATTTTCGCGAGCGCGGGCAATCACCTCATGTAAGAATACCCATAGCAAGGCGAAGAACCCGGCCATCAGTGTCCAAAGGACGACGATATTTCGGCGCTTAGGCTTGGATTTTCGATCGGGCAGGACAGCTTTGTCCACAACCTGAATAATCGTGGACTCTTTGGCCTCATCGATTTTGGCCAATTCGTATTGCTTGGCGAGCAACTCGAAGATCACCTCTTGGTATTTGACATCACGCAACAAGCGCAGGCTTTCGGTACCTTGATCGCTCTGACCATTTATTGCCGCCGTGACGCCTCTTGCGCCTTCTAATTTCGCGAGCTCGCGCCGCAACATTTCAAGCTCCTGCTGTGCAAGTCGCAAATCGGGGTTTCGATCGGCGGCAAAGGTGCGCATGGCGCCAATCTGTATCTCCTTTACGGTGATCTGGCCGCGCAGACTTGCGGTAGTAACGAGCAGAGCGCGACCTTGGGCATCCGCATCCACCAACCCCCCCTGCTGCAGTGCCTGCCTCGCCGACGCTTCCGCCTTGGTCAGATTGTCTTTGGCCTGAGCAAGTTGGCGCTCAAAGAAGAGGCGCCGCTTCGAGGCTTCAGTCACCGCGACCAGGCTGGTAAGTTTTAGGAGTTCCTCAACGTATGCGTTGGCGACATCGGCTGCGCGCTTGGGATCAGTATCCTCAACCTCAATGGTGATAGTGCCATCCTTTTCGGTGGCGATTTTGGCAACACCTGCCAGCGCACTATATGCATCCGACGGGTGTTTCATGTCGATATCCCACAGCGTCATTAGCCCGAATCGCTGGATAATTTTGTCTGCGACGGCGCGACTCTTAAGCATCGTGACATATATATCGTTAGGGTTCTTCGCCACTCCACCCACCATCCCAGCGATACCGCCACCGAGTTGTGCCAACACCGTCGCTGTTGCCGACTGACTTTGCTGAGGCGGTAGAATTACCGTATTGGCAGAATAGACGATAGGCAACGTGAAGCTGTATCCAGCGGCTACCATCGCAACCACAAGCGGCAGCCCGAGAATAACTTTCTTGTGCTTGGCGAGCGCGATCAGTATGTCGAACAAGTTGATTTCGCTGTCGTTTGCTTCGAGCGATTGACTGGCTGGCGGATTGGAAGGTTCAGTCATGTGATCCATAGTAGTGTTCGTTGAGAATGCCACGACTTCTTTTGAGTTGTGAACTTGGAGGACGGTCTTTCCCACGCAGCACGAATGAAGATCACGTCCCTGAGGAGCAGGCAATCATCCTTCGAGTTGTCACACCTGGCAAGAAAGTCTTTAACGCCGAATTCGCTGACTGACTTGTCGCCGCCACTGTGAAGAGTTCGGATCCGTAGCTTGGAACCACGCGCGTTGTCGATTGGCGATGAGGTTCTGGAACCCGTTGAACTCCAAACTGGGGTAACGCCATCTCGTCCGACGGGTCTGATTGCGCTTGGCACCTTTGAGAAGCCTGATCTTCGGCACGGGCGCCGGTGCGTGGCGCTAGCGCTCTCGAATCAGCTACTGTGGAGGCGGTGCAAGCATGATCGGCGTGCGGCACCTGACGAACGCCTTGATTTCCGAAGCTAGTATCTGACCGTGCAAGAGTTGGCCCTGAGACCCCGACTGACCCTGCGGTTCCGGGTACTCCGGTCGCGCCAGCCGTCCCTGCTTCCCCTTGGCCAGTCAGCGTGTGGGCGACCTTGGGCAACAGGCTGGAAGAGAATAGATTCAATGATAAGCGTGAACTCACAGCTATGCAGATTTATCCGGAAAGGTGCAAGAACGGAAAAAACTTACTACTGCCTGATCAAAAACTAGTGGGATCATAGCGATTTCTGCTATCGGCGTCCACGCAAGGTGCGCACTGATGTGAGGGTGCCGCTCTCACGGAGCGTTCAGGCACGCTACCGCCCTCCAAAACGCCAGCGCGTTTCGGATAACGCATTTCACAATAGATACTTACGCTGCCCGGGCGATCCAGTCGCGACTTACCGTTACCCTGTTCGCCTTGCCCATTAATTCCAACAACACGATGACGCGCTTGTCGCCATCTTGCTGGGTGAATACGCCTTTCATGCCCGTGAGCGGCCCGTCCACCAGCTTGATCATCTCGCCCGTGCTGAAGAGCGGCCGCTTGTCCTGATGCAGGCCGGAGACTGAGTCCTCGCGCTGCAATAGCGCGTCCATCACTTCGTCTGGAACGGTTGCTGGCTGCCCTCCAAAGCGGACCAGGCCGACCACGCCACGCGTGGAACGCACGCTGGCGGTACTGCGCAGCAAGGGGTCGAGACGGATGAAGATGTAGCGAGGGAAGAGGATTTCGACTGCATCGATCCAGTGTCCCCGCCGACGCAGCCGCATGCGGATGCGCGGCAGGTACACGTGATAGCCCTGGCGCAACAGGTTTACTTCCGCAATCGTTTCCTGGCGCGGTTTGCAGCAGACGGCGTACCAGCGGTCAGTGGTCTCGCGGTCCATCACGTACTTCCCGTTTGGCGTTCGGATAGCACGGCAGAGGGAATACGCCGGTTTTTCAAGTCGCTTCGCAGTTGCTCGATTTCCTTTTCCAGCGTTTCGTATTCGGCGACCTTGCGCTGCAGGAATTTCATGGTGATGCGGGTTTTCTCTTCCAGCCCGGCCGGTGTGAGCAGGTAGGCGTAGTGCCGTTTGTCCGGGTTCTTGCGGAAGTTGCCGAACTTAACGAGACCCTTTTCCATGAGGGCGTTCAGGCAGTAGTTGGCCTTG
>CANJQI010000007.1 GCA_947476215.1 Betaproteobacteria bacterium | reverse complement strand
CTGGCATTGCCAGACGCGCAATCCGGCAGCTGCGGCCGGCGCAGCTCTTTGCGCGCCTGTCGATTGCGCTGCATCGCGCGGGAAATTAAGCACCAGCGCTTCCAGGCCTTCGGCGCCAGCAACCATCTGGAACGGCTTTTCGTCGGGTCTTACGAATACTATCGTGATCGCCTTATGCTCCTTGCCGTCATAATTGAGGCTGCCCTTGGTAATGATCAGGTACTGGCCGTCGCTCCGAGATGCATCAGGCGTGGCAGCCTTGGCATTCGGCTTCAGTTTCAACGAATAGGCCGCCAGTCCATTCTCGTCCCTGATATGGGAGAACGGGTGTAGGGTCACCGCATCCACGCCCTCAAATACCGGCTGTTCCGACTTCTGCCAGGGCTTGCGGTTCGGTATGCGCTTGAGCTCTTCCTTTTTCGTGGCAAGCGCGAAAAAACCTTCAGCGCGTATCTTGCGCAGCGTCAGAAAACCAAGGCCGCGCTGGTCCGCGATGATCGGGCCATAAGGCGTATAAGCGCGAGCGAAATGCACGGTGTGCATGGCGAGCTCATGCTTGCCGAAAGTGCCGCCGCCGGTGACGACGATCTGAAACTGATCCACGTCGTGATAGTGCGGTCGAATAATGCCATTCGCGGTGCGTTCGGCGAGAAACGCATGGGGATCGCTCTTGTTTCCGAGTTCAGGACACAAGAATTCGGTGCGTATTGCCTGCCCGATTTCGACCTCGCGGGTCTTGGCTCCTGCCCTGACATCATCATATGCCGCAATCTGTGCCATATCGTCTCCTGTTAGCCGATCAAGAACCGCGCCGGATGATAGTACCGTATGCCTGTTCCGCAGATACCAGTTTACTCCGGCTCGATTTTTGCCACGCGCGCCGCCTCGGCAAAGCGCTTGACGCCATCTGCTACGAATGGCTTGAATGCCGCGGACGAACTGCCAACCGGAACCAGACCCAGCTTCTCTATCCGGTCGCGAATTTCGGGCAGCGCGAAGGCTTTGCGCACCTCAGCGTCCAGCCGCGCCAGCACGGCAGGTGGTGTGCGCGCAGGCGCGAACATGCCGTGCCACGCCGAATTCATCCTGGTGGGCGGTGCGCCCGCCTCGGCCAACGTCGGCACATCAGGCAGAAACGAGGCGCGCGTATCGTTGTCGTAGGCGAGCGCGCGTATCTTGCCGGCCTTGATCAGAGGCAAACCGAGCGTTGGCGTGCCAAACATGAGTTGAATTTCGCCTGCCATCAATGCGCCTATGGTTGCGCCGGCGCCCTTGTAGGGTACGTGCACCATATTGGTCTTGACCAGCGAATTGAACAGCGCCGCGACCAGATGTCCTGTTGATCCTATGCCATTTGAACCATATGAAATCCTGCTGTCCGGCCGGCGTGCCAGTGCAATCAGGTCTTTTACGTTTTGCACCGGCAATGAAGGACTGACGAGCAGTATGAAACCCTCGGTCGCGACGAACTGCGACACCGGCGCGAAGTCCTTGATCACGTCGAATGGCAGTTTCTTGTAGATGCTGGGATTGACGGCAAACGAAGCTGAAGTCACCAGCAGCGTATAGCCGTCGGGCGCGGCTTTGGCCACGATCTCCGCACCGATGATGCCGTTCGCACCGGGGCGGTTGTCGACGACAAAGGACTGCCCCGTCTGCGTCGCCAGTTGCTGCCCAACGATGCGCGCCGTCGTGTCCGGGCCGCCGGGACCGAAACCAACCACGATGCGCACCGGCCGGTTCGGGTAGTCCTGGGACCAGGTCGCGCTCGCCGGCACGAGCATGGCGAGCAATAAAGCGGCTTTCAACATCCTGCGCATACGTTTGCCTTCTTGAACCGGGAAATTTAAAAATATGAAACTGTGGTGGGAACTGCCATCTGACCCCGAGCGTCGGTGATGCCGCTTTGCCACAGAAGATCTTCCATCCACAGCGGGACGGCCATCATAGTCGCGCCCCCATGTAAAATCAAGATTGCAAGACCCAGATTGCAAGACCCTGTGACTTTGACACCGTGCAGCGTTACGGCCATCATTGCCTCCGTCTTTCCTTCCATCGAGTCAACCTTTCAGGAGCACTTGTCATGCCACTAGCCACCGTCCGCGGCGTCACCATCAACTACAAGATACTGGGCACGCAAGGTCCGTGGGTGGCGCTTTCGCCGGGCGGACGCAACGGCCACAAGAACGTCGAAGCCATCGCGCAAAAAGTCAGCGATGCGGGCTACCGCGTCGTGCTGCACGACCGTCGCAATTGCGGGGCTTCCGATGTTTCGATAGATGGCGAGGGGTCGGAATACGAAATCTGGGCAGATGACCTGCATGAACTGCTGAAGCAACTCAAGGCAGAACCCGCATTTGTCGGCGGCAGTTCTTCAGGCTGCCGCATGTCGATACTGTTCGCGATACGCCACCCCGAAGCAACGCGCGGACTGCTGTTGTGGCGCGTCACCGGCGGTGGCCTGGCGGCGCGGCGCCTCGCCAAGCGCTACTACGCCGATCCGATCGAAGCAGCGCAGAAAGGCGGCATGGAGGGTGTGTGCAAAATGGAACACTTCGCTGAATGCATCAAGGAAAGGCCGGAAAACCGCACGCACCTGATGGCCATGGATCCCAAGCGCTTTATTCAGACGATGGAAAAATGGAACGAATACTTCATACGCGGCGCCGACCAGCCCGTCATCGGCGCCACCGAGCAGGAGATCAAATCGATCACGGCGCCGGTCTGCATCATTCCCGGCAACGACCTCAGCCACACCCCCGAGTGCGCAGAAAATCTGGGGCGGCTGTTACCCAACGGCGAGATTCACCGCCTGATCACCAAAACTTACGATCTCGATGTCGCGCCGCGTGACGAATGGAATGCCAAGGAAAATGATCTTATCGCGACATTCACCGGATTCATGAAGCGCAACGGTTCCTGATTTTCCAGCGATTTGCGGCAGCTTTTGCAAATTCATGAATAAGGAATACAAAGTCGCCGTCGTTACCGACGGCGGCAGCGGCATAGGCAGGGGAACCGCGCTGGCGCTTGCGAAAAACGGATATCGGGTTTCGGTTGCCGGCCGCCAACGGAAGACGCTCGAAGAAACCATTGCACAGGCAGGTCAGGCTGCGGCGCACATGCTGACTGTGCCCACGGATGTAAGCGACCCGGCCGGCAACCCGTTCGAAGATCTCACTTACGAAAGGCAGCAAGAAGTCGTGGACGCCAATCTGACCGGCAGCTTCAACGACTATTTCATGCCGCGCGCCGGGATGTTTCCGGATATCAAGGTCAGCGAGCGTCCCCTGCCCAGCAAAGCCAACGTACTGGGTGCCAAAGGAGTGGGCGAATCCGGCTGTACTGCATCATTGCCGACGCTTGCCAACGCCATGATGGACGCGTTGCGTCCGGCGGGCGTTCCAGAACTCGACACGCCATTTACGCCCTTCAAAGTCTGGAAGGCGCTGCAGGCCGCAAACTACAAACCCGGGGCGCGGTAATCTCTGCGGCGTTGACGAGCAGCTACTCCGGCACGATGCCCGCCAGGCGTGCCGCTTCACCCATGCGCTTGACGGTGTTCGCAACGATGTTGCGGAACTCCATCGAAGTGCTGCCCACCGGCGTTAATCCGAGATTGATGAATCGCTTTTGAACTTCTGGAACCGCAACCGCCTTGCGCACTTCGCTTTCCAGACGTGCAACCAGCGACGCGGGTGTCTTCGCGGGAACAAACATGCCGTGCCAGCTTGATTCCAGTTGCGTGGCAGGCGCGCCCGCTTCGGCCATGGTGGGCACATCCGGCATGAAATCCGCCCGGCTCGGATAGTCGTAAGCCAGCGCACGCAACTTGCCGCTCTTGATCAACGGCAGCGCCACGGTCGTAGTCACAAACATCATCTGAACTTCGCCTGCCATCAGCGCAGCAATGGCTCCGCCGGCGCCTTTATAAGGCACGTGTACCATGCTGGTGCCGGACTGGGCGTTGAATACCGCACTTCTCAGATGTATGCCCGATCCGGTACCGGGTGAACCGTAGGTCGTCTTGCTCTCGGGTTTGCGCGCGTAGGCGATGAGTTCCTTAACGTTCTGCGCCGGCAACGAAGGATGCACGACCAGAAATGCCGCATCGGACGACGAGGTGTGCGATACCGGTGTGAAGTCCTTGATCGCGTCGAACGGCAGCTTTTTGTAGATACTGGGATTGATCGCAAACGAATTCGATGTGATCAGCAGGGTATATCCGTCCGGCACCGCTTTGGCCACGATGTCGGCGCCGAGTATGCCATTGGCGCCGGGCCGATTATCGACTATGAAGGACTGCCCGGTCTGCGCCGATAGCTGCTGGGCCAGAATACGTGCCGTGGTGTCTGGTCCACCGGGGCCAAAGCCGACCACGATGCGCACCGGCCGCGTTGGATAATTCTGCGCCCATGCGGGAAACGACCATGGCAATGCCATCAGGCACAACAACAGTTTCAGCAGACTTCGTACTCGCATTTTTTCCTCCCTCACGGCATGCGCATTCCGCGGCAAGTGTCACGCCGGACCTGCGCTACGCATTTATAGCACGATACTGCCGTTTCGACTCCTGGACCGCGCCCGCCGCGCCCATGCGTTACCATAGCGTCCAGTCACCGGCAACCGCAGGATAGCAATCATGAGTCATGACAATAAAGTCGCCATCGTTACAGGCGCCGGTAGCGGCATAGGCAGGGGAACCGCGCTGGCGCTTGCGAAAAATGGCTATCGGGTTTCGGTTGCCGGCCGCCAACCGAAGACGCTCGAAGAAACCATTGCACAGGCAGGTCAGGCTGCGGCGCACATGCTGGCTGTGCCCACGGATGTAAGCGACCCGGCCGCGGTACGCGCGCTGTTCCAGGCGACCGTCGAAAAATTCGGCCGCATAGACCTGCTGTTCAACAATGCCGGCACCAATGCACCCGGCATCCCGTTCGAAGATCTCACTTACGAAAGATGGAAAGAAGTCGTGGACGTCAACCTGAACGGCATGTTTTTGTGTGCGCAGGCCGCTTTCCGGCAGATGAAAGATCAAACCCCGCGCGGTGGGCGCATCATCAACAACGGTTCGATCTCGGCACACGCGCCACGCCCCGACTCGGCGCCGTACACCGCCACCAAACACGCGGTCAGCGGTCTGACCAAAAGTATTGCGCTCGACGGCAGAAAATATGACATCGCATGCGGCCAGATCGATGTCGGCAACGCCATGACCGGACTCGCATCGCGCATGGCCAAAGGCGTGAAACAGGCGAATGGTGATATCGCCGCCGAGGCCATGATGGACGTCAGCCAGGTCGCGAACGCGGTCGTGCACATGGCCGGCCTGCCGCTGGAAACGAACGTGCTGTTCATGACCATCATGGCCACCAAGATGCCGTACGTGGGACGCGGCTAACCTGAATTCAAGAAACGCCAAGCCGTGGTTCCTGTACCTGATTGAGTGCAGGGACAGCAGCATCTATACCGGCATCACTGTCGACGTTGCGGCGCGCTACAAGGCGCACGCGCACGGCAAAGGCGCGCGCTACACCCGCTCGCACCCTCCAGCGCGGCTGCTTGCAGCCATAGCCTATCCCGATCGTTCCAGTGCCTCGCGAGCGGAATATGAAGTCAAGACGCTGTCGCCAGACGAAAAACGCGCTTATGCACTTACGCTGGCACTGGGAAAAATAAGCGTCGATTGACATTTGCAGCGGTAAACCCGACGATCCAGCACTCGGCTTCCGGAATTCGGACCTCACACACACCGCGTCTATGCGGAACAGAAAGGATAAGCATGCCCGACATCACCACGGCCTCCGGCCTCGTCTACGAAGAACTTACCATAGGCACAGGCACCGAAGCCAAGTCCGGCGCGCCAGTCACCGTGCATTACACGGGATGGCTTACCAACGGCACCAAGTTCGATTCGAGCAAGGACCGAGACGACCCGTTCGTCTTTAATCTCGGCGCGGGCCAGGTCATCAAAGGCTGGGATGAAGGCGTGGCGGGCATGAAAGTCGGCGGAAAACGCAAACTGACGATACCGCCGCAACTCGGCTACGGCGCGCGCGGCGCCGGTAGCGTGATTCCGCCGGATGCAACGCTGGTGTTCGAGGTGGAGCTACTCGAAGTCTGAGACCGGCTTCCGGGAAGCGTATCGCAACAGATGCGCCGATGAAGTTCAATTCAGGAAACGACGCATGCGGCGGAACACGCTACGCTTTTCCGCCCTGCGACCGCGCAATACTGCGGCGTGTTAACGCGCCAAGCGCCGCAGATGTGCCGCGATCTGCCAGATATCCTGGTCGCTGAATTTGCCAATCGCATTCGCGGGTGACATGGCCGTTCCGGGGGATCCGTTGCGTATGATCCAGAATAACCGCCCGTCGGGGATGCCCTTCACCGTCTGTGCGCACGCAAAATTGCGCGGTGGCGGATCGAACTGCGTAGCCAGTTTTCCCTTGCCGTCGCCGTTTACGCCATGGCAGGTTACACAGGAGACGGATCCGGACTTGCCGAGCTACAGGCGCTCGCCCGCGGCAAGCGTTTCCGCATTTATGCTGAGCGGGTTCGATAGCGCGTAAATATCCTCCGGCGCCTTGCCGGTAAAGCGCGGTTAAGGACACTCGTACGCAGGGGGAGTACGGCCATCGGCTGCAGCGGCAGATCCCGCCACGATCAACGCCGAAATAATCAAACCGAGCCGACTCAGAAATCGAATTCGCATGCCATCCATGTAGGCCCTCCAGCGAATGGTTCGAGTATCTACATGACTGCCACGATCGATATTGATGTGATCAATATCGATCCTGTTCGACACATCACTCCACGCAAAGCATGGATTCCGCAGCAACCCGCAACAGCAAATCAGCCCGATTTGCGGTTTGCGTCCTTGATGATGCTCTTGCGGCTCGCGCGGGCAAGCACGCGATTGTGCTGCAACTGCGCGGGGTTGAGGGCGTAAGCGCCGCACTTTTCGCAAAGGGAATGGCGGATCGCCGTCGAGACGATTTTCTCGCCCTTGGGACCGTGCGCTTCTTCGGCATTTACGACTTCCTTGAGCGATTCTTCGCCGCATTTCCAGCACGTAAGATCGGTGTATATTTTAGTTTCCAAAGCAGGCAATGGCATAGCTAAGTCCTTAAGTTCATTGACAGTTTCGGTTACCCATCTAGGTAACCGCGATACGTGACTGAACCAGGATCAGCAATCGGCGAAACCGGCGCGCAGCGCGTGCACGTTGCCGTTGCTACAGGACGATGAGATCAGGAAGGCCCGTGATACGCCGTAATGCACGCTACCCCCGGGCCTCGATAATGGCGAGGCCGTCGGGAATGTAACCGATTACCGTTGCCAGAGGGGAAATAATTTGCCAGGTGCTTGTTCTGGCTCTACCTTTTCGGCGTACTCACGTTCTGGGGCGGGCTGTCATCGATGAATTCGGGCAGCGGACTCGGCAAGCTGACCTACTGCGGCATCAAATTGGTTGAGGCGCGAAAAGAAACCCGCTAGTCCGCGCGTATGCCCGCCTCTTTGATGACTTTTCCCAGCTTCACGATCTCGGACTTGATGTAAGTGCCAAACTCGTCCGGGGAATTGCCGACGACTTCCGATCCCGCGCTCAGGAACTTTTCCCCGGTCTCCGGCATGCGCAGGAAACGGACGACGACATCGTTCAACAATTTGATGATAGCCGCGGGTGTCTTGGCAGGCGCGGACATGCCGCTGACTCCGACGATCGCATAGCCGGGCAGACCTGATGCGGCGACAGTCGGTAACCCGGGCGCAAGCACTGAAGGCTCGGCGCTGGTAATCGCGAGCGCCCGCAATCTCCCCGACTTCAGATGCGGGCTGACCGAGGGCACCGACGCGACCATCATCTGAATCTCGCCACCGATAAGCGCGTTTAGCGCCGGCCCGCTGCCTTTGTAGGGCACATGCACGATACGGGCGCCCGCCATGGACTTGAACAGCTCTGCCGCAAGATGCGAAGTACTGCCGGGACCGGAGGCCGCATAGTTGATCTCGCCCGGCTTCGCTCTCGCCAATGAAATTAAATCCTTGACTGACTTTACCGGCAGCGACGGATGCACGATAACAACCTCGACCGAGCGCTCGATCAACGTAATCGGCGCGAGATCTCGCACCGAATCATATGAGGTTTCGCGCATCAGCGGCAGTATCCACAAGGCTCCACTTTGCACCAACAGGGTGTGCCCATCCGGCAGCGCCCGGGCCGCCGTTTCGGTCTGAACAATGCCGCTGCGGTTTTCAACCGTCAATGGCTGTCCGAGACTGCCTGAAATACCCTGCGCAATCATGCGCGCCACCAAGTCGCTGCCACCGCCGGGCGAACCGGCGACGATGCGTATCGGCTTGGCGGGATATTCCTGACTGCACGCCGTACCCGCGCTCGCAAGCACCAGCCACACCGGGCATATCGACACCACAATGCGACGTAACAGCATGAGTGTTCCTCCTCAAGGTGTTTGCCGGTTTTGTCCATTCTAAACCGCGATGGATTACATCTAACGCCCCTTGAAGTTCGGTTTCCGCTTGCCGAGAAAAGCGCTGATTCCCTCGACCTTGTCCTCGGTCTGAACCAGCGCACCCTGCGCGTATTTCTCGAACATCAACGCACCCGCGAGACTTGCTTCCATGCCGAAATTCACCATGGCTTTCATGGTGCGCGGCACGAACGGTGCAAAAGCGGCTAGATGCTCGGCCATCTTCTGCACCTCGTTGATCAACTCCGCCTGCGGCACGATGCGAGTCACCAGGCCGATCTGCAGTGCGCGCTCGGCGTCTATCGGTTGCCCCATGAGCAGCATCTCCATGCCCCAGGCGCGCCCGACGATGCGCGGCAAGCGCGCGGTCGCGCCGCCGCCGGGGATGATGCCGAGTTTGCCCTCGGGCGTGGCGAACGTCGCATTCGGCGTCGCGACGCGCAGGTCACAGCCGAGCGCCACCTCGAGACCGCCGCCCATGCAGATGCCGTTGATAGCCGCAATGGTGGGTTTGGGGGTGCGCTCAAGCTGGTCGGCGAGACCCTGCACGATAGGCTCCAGCGCTTTCTTGAAGTCTCGATGCAGAACTTCGCTCAAATCCGACCCTGACGCAAAGGCCTTCTTTCCGGCGCCGGTGATGGTAATAACGCGCACATCGTCATCCAAAGCCGCGGCGGCGGCGGCCAGTTGAAGCTCATCGAGCGTGGCGAGGGAAATCGCGTTGTGGCGATCCGCGCGGTTGATGGTAATGAGCGCCATAGGGCCGCGAACTTCATACAACAGGTTTTCGTATTTCTTGCTCATGCTGGTTTCTTCCCGGATGTCTTTCGTTTTCAAAGTTCGAGAGGATACCCTATGCCACCCCGCCCTCCCCGTACATGCAGCACCTTGCGAGAAAATCCCGCACCGAGCGTACCGGCGTTCCATCCTTCGTGGTCAGCGCGCGCGTAACGCTCATGCTGTAGCCGGCGGCGAGCAGCGCGTTCATGTGACGCTGATGCCCGCCGGCGACGAGTATGAGTATGTTTTCGGGTTTGTTGACGATGGGCACCAGGGCGTTGTCGTCGGTGGCGTCAATGAATTTCGGCAGCGGTGACTTGCCCCATGCGCCGCGATCGCGCAGTTCACGCAGCGGTTGGCGGGCGTTTTCGTAGATGTAACTCCTCATCATCTCCTTGCTCCAGCCAAAATCAGCCAGCCAGTGCGCGCATTCGGAACTGATGACGAGTCCTTGTTCGCCGCGCAGCGCACTGCGAAAGAGGCCATTGCCGCCGAGTGTCGCCATCGTCGATGCCGCGGAGCCCAGATACATCTGCGGGGTCTTGCTGACCAGGTCGTTCACGTTATGTGGCGGTTCCGCGCATAACACGGTGATGGCACTGGTGTCCGCGGCGAGACCGCGATCGACATGAAACGGCGGCCATGGGCTGCCTTCTTCGTCTTCACCCATGCAGTACGAATATTTTCCCGGATGCCCGTGAGTGGCCATGTCGGTCACACCCGGTTTGTTGCCGCCGAGGTTGATGAGAATCAGCCGCAACGCGCGTCCCATGGTTGCGTTCGCGCGCCAGCCCTGGCCGAACACGTTGTCCTTGCAGTTGGCGTCAAGTTCCTTGCGTATCGGTCCATGCACGATCAACAGGTGAGCCCCCGGATGCGTGGTGGTCTGCCGTCCATACAGACTGTATTCGGGATCCACCATCGCTTCGACGGCGGCGATGATGACTGGCAGATACTCGGGTCGGCAACCGGCCATGACGGCATTGATGGCGATATTTTCGGTGGTTGCAACACCATTCTTGGGCGGCACCACGGCTATCGTTTCGTGCCGGTCACGATCGGTGTAGCGCAGCATTTCCCGTACCGCACGCTCGGTCGGCGCAAAGACCGGCAAGCCGTTGGTCCAGCCTTTCTCGTAATAGAGATCGAAGAAATCGAAAATCTTGTCGAGGCCGTCTTCGACTGCGAGTTGGGGCGTGGAAGGAGAGGATTTTAGGCATGATTAATAAGTGCCGCGCGCAAGTCCGCATGTACCTTGCGCACCTTCTGGCGCAGGTCATCCACTGGACGTGCCGCGATCGGATGCGGTATCACCACGATGGGCAGCGACTCCATGGCCTGCATGTGGCACAGTCCGCGCGCGTAGCTGTCGAATGCGTGCGTCACGAAGGTCGCGGTGGGTATGCCGCGACCCTCCATCGTCATGCTGTCGCGGACCACTCCACGACGAACATGACTCTCAATCGCCTACGGCGGTGACCAATACGTCGCAGTGGGCAATTTCGTCCAACAGTTCCGGGGCCGCGCCACTCACCGACTCGGTGCGGAAGAAACGAAACTACGCAGACGGAAAATATTTTGTAATCAGAGTCTTAACCTCGTCGAGCAGAGAGTCCACGAGATCCTTGGTGTTATTGATCAATGCCACGACTTTGCCGTCCAGAGTCGCCGGGTGCGGCGCCAGCGCATCCTGATGTTTGCGCGCATGGCGCAAGGGTTCGTAGACGAGTCTGGTGTTTCTGATGTCGGCGGAAGTGACCATTTTTCTGGCTCCTGTTAAACCTGTCGTGCAACGACTATTGATCTGGTCTGATGTTCGCGGCCTTGACGATCTTGGTCCATTTTTCGATTTCACGTTCAATTTGCGTGGACAGTTGTTCGGGCGTACTGCCTGCGGCTTCCTGCGACAAACGCTTGCGCACATCCGGCAGACGCAGAATCGCCGCGAAATCGCGCAGGATATCTTTGTGGGTCTGGCCCTGCAATGCAGGATTGACAGCCAGTGCATTCGACGATGCAACGAGCACGGTATAGCCGTCGGGCGCGGCTTTGGCGGCTATCGTCGTGCCTATAGCCCCGCTGGCGCCGCCGCGATTGTCGGTTATGAACGGCTGGCCGGTGCGCTCGAAAAATTTCTCGCCCAGCGTGCGCGTGACGAGGTCTGCGCTGCCGCCCGCCGGAAACGGGCACATGAGACGCACCCGACGATTCGGGTAGCGCGCGGCATCGCCGCCAGGCAGTGCTGCCGCGTTCACTGTCATCACGCAAGTCAAACACGGCACAGCCGCGACAACCTGGCGCAATAATTGATTGATAGGTCGAACAATCATGATGGTGCTGCTCTCGGTGATGTGCATGCCGAATCGAGAATTACAGATCACGCGTCGTGTTTGATGAGTATATTCAAACTCCCAGCGCAGGGGACGCAGAGGCGCGCAGACGAGAACTGTTTTTGGTCTGCTCTACCCGCGCACCTCGGCGTCCTCCGCGTCCTCCGCGTCCTCCGCGTCCTCTTCGTTGAGCGGTTAAGCGGTTGAGTTTCTCAATATAGTAACGTTGGCCGCCGGCTGCATTATCGGCGCGCTGTCCAAACGGCCTATTGATCTCGCCAAATCCACATAATTAAATCCGATCCGGACGACTGGTTTAGCTTTAGGCATGCTGGCCGCAGGGGGCCGCCTTGTGGCCGAAGGTGGAATTTAGGTATTCCATTAAATAATTACCTCTCGAAAGGAAGCGAGTGAATAAAAGCGTTATTGGGTTAGCCGCTGCAGTAGCCATGGCTGTGGGATTTTTGACTGCCGCAAGCGCCGCAACCACGGTGTTTTCCGATAGTTTTGACGACGGCAACGTGTCGGATTGGACCGTCTCTAACAGTGCCAATGTAACTGCGCCGAAGGTTGTCATTCGTTCCAATACGTTTGTGTCCGGACCCGGTGCGCTTCAGCCATACCTTAACGCTGGGAATGTTTACGACCGGGGCAAGCAGCGGAAGATTTCAGGCGTCTTTCGACGATGTGAATATCACAACGAGCGCCACTATTCCATTACCTGTGCCGGAACCCGAAACCTATGCCATGTTACTTGCAGGTCTGGCTCTGCTCGGATACTCGGCACGCCGCAGAAAACAGAAAACAGCTTGATCTCGGAACGAGCGCCTTCGACACTACCCCGCTTCGGCGGGTTTCTTTTTGCAGCTTCAGGTGTTGCGAAATGTTCAGCGCAGATAGTTAAGCTGCGGCGCTATGCGCGACCGCACGATCAACGCATTACGTGCCTGCGCCTGCTCCTCGATCGGCGTCTCCTTCAACCAGATCACTTCGTCAGCAACCAGCGCTGCAATCGGCACGCCGTCGCGGAACAATATGCGGTTCCCGGCATACGCGGGCACTTTGACTCCCGGCGTGATGATGCCCACGAGGTTGAGGGGGTCCGCCGCACTGACGCAGATAGAATTGCCATCCAATGCGCGGCGGCGAACTTCGCGCATTGCCGATACCGCCTCGGGCGACGCGTATTGCTCGCCGGTGATACCGGCGACGAAACGACCGCCGCGTATTTCGCCACGCGCTTCAAGTCGCCGCAGCACGCGCACGAGATCGCGCCAAGGCGGTAGCCACGCGCCTTCACGCGCCAGCAGACGCCAGCACACCATGCCGTAGCGGCGCAACAGCGTGCGCGCGACATGCTCGGCGACGGCATCCGCCGCGGCGGACTGAACACGCACCAGCGACCAGCGGCCGGCGTCCTGTATACCGAACGCAGCCGTGCGCCCGCGACGGTGCGCGCCGACCAGCGGTTTGCGGCGATCGACCGGCACCAGCAACGCACGCAGGCCGGCGAAACTGTCGGAAGCGACCAGTCCCAGCGCAACCAGTTCAGCGAGTGCTTCCTCCAATTCGCTGCCGAGCAGACGAGTGTTGTCGACGAGTTCATCAAAAAACGACGCACCGTGCGTTGCCAGGCAATCGGCAACTTTCTGCGCTCGCGAAGTCAATTCGGGCTCGGCGGTATCGGCGCTGACCGCTGCCGTATTCCAGATCGCGACCTGCCGGCGCGGCAATATCGCGATCGGCGTAGTGCGCACGGGACCGGCACGGCGTGCTTCCGCTCCCACGGAACGCGGACGCGCCAGACGCGTCCACACTGCGCGGCCGGCGAGGCACAAATCGTCGAGCCACGCGAAGTCATAGTTGTTCATGCGCGCCGGCAGGATTTCCGTTTCCCATGCCGCGGCAGGTGCTTCATATCCTTCAAGGTCGCTGATGATGCCGGCCAGCGCGTCGGGACCTTCCTTGCGCTGATCGGCGCTGACATGCTGCCAGTGCAGCAGGAAGCGCATGAAATCCTGGGTCGTGACGGGCTCAATCTCGCGGCGCAGGCGATCGACGGTATAGCGGTGTATGCGTGCCAGCAGACGCCGTTCGCACCATTCAGTATCGGCAACACCGGTAAACTCGCCGCGCATCGCAAAACCTTCGGTCTCCAGCGTCAGCAGCGCCACGTCGATGCCGGTGCGCGCCACGCCCAGCGACGCGGCGAGCGCATCGGCGGTGACCGGGCCCAGCGCTTCCATGCGCCCCCGGACCATTTCCGTCAGCGCGGATTCAGGCGTGTGGGCTTCGCTGGCATACGGTTCGGGCGCGCACACCGTAGACGGCGCCGCAAGTACCGTGCCGTAGACCGCGATTAGGCGCGGCAGGCGCTCCGCCGCCACCCAATAGGCGCGATCCGCGACCGTGACCAACGCGGCACGGCGAGCGGCTACCAGTTCCGCGACGAGTGCCGGCCAACCGTCGCGCACGGAAACCTCGTGCTCCGTCAGCACGCCGCACCACATCAGCGCGTCATGCAGTTCGTCGGCGCTCTCGGCGCCGGGAAAAGCTTCTTCGCGCACACGTGCTATGGCCGCGGAATCGAGCTTGCCGAGATCGGTGGCGTTGCGCGCATCGGTCCAGCGCCGCGCCATGACTGCCTGTGTGCGGCGTTCTTCGAGCGGCGCATCGTCGAGGAATGCATAGGGCCGTGCCGCGAGCACCTGCAATGCCAGCGGCGACGGCTCGGTGAGTTCGCGTGTCACCACCCGGATCGCGCCGCTTTCGATACCCGCCAGCAGTTTTTCCAGTCCGCGTATGTCCATCGCCTGTTCCAGGCAGTCGCCTATGGTTTGCGCCACCAGCGGATGGTCGGGAATCTCGCGCTCGCCGGCCAGATTTTCGGCGCACGCGATCTGGTCGGGAAACACGTCGGCGATCAGGTCTTCGGCATAAATGCGCTGCAGTTGCGGCGGAACTTTCTTGCCGCCGCGAAACCTGGGTATCGCCAGGGATATCGCCGCATTCCAGCGCCAGCGCGCGGCGAACATCGGCGCCACCAGCAGCGCCTGCACCAGGATATCGCGCACGTTGGTCGATTTCAGATACGCCGCCACTTCTTCCAGCGGAAAACTGTGACTGGTGGACAACGACAATACTATGCAGTCTTCGAGCGCCGCTGCCTGCAGTTCAAAATCGAATTTGCGGCAAAAACGCTTGCGCAGTGCGAGGCCCCACGCGCGGTTGATGCGGCTGCCGAACGGCGTATGTATCACCAGTTGCGTGCCGCCGGTTTCATCAAAAAACCGTTCCAGCACTATCGTCGTCAATGTCGGTAGCACGCCAAGCGCGGCCTTGGCCGCACTCAGGTAGTCGCACAACTGGCTTGCTGCCGCAGGGTCCAGGCCCACGTCCACCGTGAGCCGGCGCGATACCGATACAACATCATCCACATCGTTGATTTCGTTCATTAATCTTGCTACCGCGAAGGACAGCTCATCGCTGCGTCCAGGTGCCTCGCCCAGCCAGAATGGAATGCTGGGCGGCTGTCCTTTAGCATCCTCAACCCGCACGCGCCCCGCTTCAACGCGCAATATGCGAAACGAAGTATTGCCGAGCTGAAAAATATCGCCCTGCAGGCTCTCGATCGCAAAATCCTCGTTGACGCTGCCGACGATGCCGCCTTCCGGTTCGAGTATCACGTCGTAATCCGCGTTGTCGGGTATGGTGCCGCCGGAGGTGATGGCCGTCAGACGCGCGCCGCGCCGCGCGCGCAGGCGGCCGTTCACCGCGTCGCGGTGTAGATGCTGCCGCACGTGGCCACGACCCGTGCCGTACCCGTCTGCGAGCATGCCGACGATACGGCTGTAGTCGTCGCGTGATAAATCGCGATACGGATAAGCGCCGCGCATCAACTCATAAAGTTCCTGTTCGCCCCATTCGCTCGCCGCAACTTCCGCGACAATCTGCTGCGCCAGCACGTCCAGGGGTTGCGCCGGCATGACGAGCTTGTCGAGTTCGCCGCGTTGTACCGCGTCGAGCAACGCCGTGCATTCGACGAGTTCATCTATGGACAACGGGAACAAGCGCGCCTTCGGCACGCCGGTCAGGCTGTGACCGGCACGGCCCGCGCGCTGCAGAAAGGTTGCTATCCAGCGGCACGATCCCAACTGGCACACCAGGTTCACGTCGCCGATGTCGATGCCGAGCTCCAGGGAAGCGGTTGCCACCAGCGCCTGCAGATTGCCTTCCTTGAGCCGCTGTTCGGCATCAAAACGCCGCTCCTTGGACAAGCTGCCGTGATGGGCCGTCACGTTCTCGACGCCCAACCGCTCCGACAAATGGCGCGCAACGCGTTCCGCGTGCCGCCGCGTATTCACAAACACCAGCGTGGTGCGATGCTGCGCGATCAGTTCCGCGAGCCGGTCGTAGACCTGCTGCCAGACGTCGCCCGACATCACGGCTTCCAGTGGCGACGGCGGCACCTCGATACGCAGATCGCGCGGACGCACGTACCCGGCGTCGACGATGGTGCACTGGTCCATGGACCGACGCGCGCCGATCAGAAAGCGTGCCACGTCATCCAGGGGTTTCTGCGTGGCGGAAAGTCCGATGCGAACCTGCGGACGCGATGCCAGCGCCTGCAGGCGTTCCAGCGACAACGCAAGATGGCTGCCGCGCTTGCTGCCGACCAGCGCGTGGATTTCATCGACGATCACGGTGCGCACTGTCGACAGCACGCGACGGCCGGAATCCGATCCCAGCATGACGTACAGCGACTCCGGCGTGGTGATCACGATATGCGGCGGACGGCGTCCCATGCGCTGGCGTTCGGACTGCGGCGTGTCGCCGGTGCGCACCAGCGTGCGAATATTTACGTCGCGGCAGCCCTGCTCCAGCAGGCAGTTACGTATGCCCGCCAGCGGCACTTCCAGATTGCGCCGGACGTCATTGGACAAGGCCTTGAGCGGCGACACATACACGACCGCGGTTTCATCGGGCAACTCGCCGTACATGCCGCGTTGCACGAGATCGTCGATCGCGGCCAGGAACGCCGCCAGCGTCTTGCCCGAACCGGTGGGCGCGGCGACCAGGACGTCACGCCCGGCGCGTATCGCCGGCCAGGCTTGCTGCTGCGCCGCGGTCGGTCCATCGAATGCGCGCGCAAACCACGCGGATACGGCTGGATGAAATTGCGCGGAGTCCAAGATCAGTGTCTACCGAACGTCGGCTGGTACAACATTATGCGCCAACAGTACCGCTGATGGGTATGGCTACATTCGACCGATCCTGCACATCGGCGCGCTTGCCACGCTGCGCGGGTTAGAACGCGTAACGGCGCAAACCACCATCGACCGGCATGACCGCGCCGGTAATATAGCGCGCTATCGGCGACGCGAGAAACACCGCCAGACACGCGAGTTCCTCGGGTTCTCCGTAGCGGCCCACCGGAATGTCGTGCGCCGACTGCCGGGCGCGGAATTCCTCGGAGTACTTGCGCCTGATCTGCTCGCTCATGATGCGGCCGGGTGCAATGCCGTTGACCGTGATACCGAATTTACCGACTTCGCGCGACAAATCCTTGGCGAAACCGTGCCCGACCGCTTTTGAGGCGGTCGAACTGCTCAACTGCTCGGGTTCGGACTTGCCGCTGATGTTGATGATGCGGCCCCACTGATACTTGATCATTTCAGGAACAACCGCCAGCGTCAGTTGCCGCACGCGCGTAAAGTTAAGCGTCACCAGTTCGTTCCAGCGCGATTCGGGGGCGTCTATCTTGAGCGACGCGCTACCGCCCGCCACATTCATCAATCAGTATGTCGATCTGGCCCAGGCCCTTGAGCGCTACCTGCGCCAGCCGTTGCGGGGCATCTTCTTCCATAATGTCCATGGTCACTATATGCGGCTGCAATCCGCCAGCAGCGACGATTTCGCGGGCAAGGTCCTCAAACAGATTGGCGCGTCGCGCGGTGATGCAGATTTTCACGCCCTCGGCGGCACGACCCTAGGCGATCGCGCGGCCTATGCCCTGACTCGCCCCGGTGACCAGTGCGGTCTTGCCTTTCAGTTCCAGTTCCATGGTTGCTGTTCCTCGTTTGTCACTTTTTGCGGGCGGCCGCCTTGCGCTTGGGTTTGGAATCCGGCTTGGCAGTAAGCCGCATCAACTCAGCGACATCGGCGCATTTTTCTATGCTATTCACCAGATCGGCGATGCGCGTGGCGCGCCCGGCACCCAGCACCGGTTGCGCCAGACTCTCAAACTTGGCACGCAATTCATCGTCGGTCATGGGATTCTGTATCGAGCCTTTGGGATAGTCGACCTGCGACACAAACTTTCGTCCATCCTTCATGATCATCGTCATGCGGCACGACACGCCGCGCGGCAGCGATGCGTCGACCTTGATCTCGACCAGGTCCGAGATGCGCCGCAATACCGGGTCCTTGAGCTTGCGGTCCACAAACTGCGCAAGCAATGCCTGCCCCTCCTTGAGTGCAACTGCAACCGCATACGGCAGGCTTACCTGTGCCTCGTGGTACGTCTGAGGTGTCTTGTTCTTGTGATAATGCGCCCAGTCCGGATGGCGCAAAATGTCTATGCGTTTAATAGCGCCCAGAACTGGCCGGTCGCGTTTAAGGATTTCCAGCGCGCAGTCGATGGCATTATGTATCGGGCGCGCACACGAATAGGGCTTGAACTCAATGTCGAGTTGATACGGCTTGGTCAGCCCCGCTACCAACTGTTTCGCGTCATGCTTGTCAGTGAAAGCACGCAGGAATCCGCGCTCACCCTCGAAAATCGTATCGGCGCCAGTAAATCCGAAATCCGCCATGCCTGCCGCCGTGATGCCGTTGCGCGCCGCGGGACCCGGATTAAAGCGCTTTTGCATAGACGGCCCGTACATTTCCATCAATCCCGATGCCTGCGCTCCTGCAAGGCCAAATGCCGAAGCCAACTTCAGCGGCGTGAGTTTGTACAGCTTGGCGGCCGCGACCGTGGCGCCGAACACACCGCAAGTGGGTGTGCTGTGATAACCGCGGTTTCTGAGCGATGAATTCGCGGCCTTGCTCACGCGCTCCATCATTTCACAACCGGCGGCGAGTGCGACCAGCAACTGTTTACCGCTGGCGCCCTGCTGTTCCGCAACCGCCAGCGCGGCCGAAAACACCGGGGGACTGAAGTGGAACAACGCCAGCACATCAATGTCATCAAGTTCTATGCTGTGAGACGAAATGGCGTTGGCAAACGCCGCCTGCGCCGCCGGCACACGCGCCGTGTCCCCGATCAGCGAGGCATCCGCGCGACCGCCGGTTGACTTGACGAATTCCCGCGCGACTTTTCCGCTTCCGGTCTGACTTCCTGCGATGGCCACCCCCAGGTAATCGAGCAGCAGGCGCTTGACCGCCGTGGTGGTGGCAGCGGAAAGACCGTGGTAGTCGAACTTTTGGAAATGGTTGGCGAGCCGAGTGGCAATCGTTGTGGGCATGGCTGCATTGTCTCCAAAGAATATGAGTAGAAAATAGAGGATATAGGGTCAGGACGAGGCTGGCGCGGCGAGAATATCGATCAGTTCGCGAGTACTGTCCAGCGTGTCAAGCTTTGCGACAAGTTGCATGACGCGTTCGATGTTCTTTTGCGACAAACATGAACGCACCACGTTGCGAAACTTGTATTCGACTTCCTCGGGCTTGAGCGGATTCTCGGGACTGCCGCGGCGATCCAGAATTTCCCGGTGCAGCGTGCGCCCGTCGCGTGTTTTCAGCGTCATGCGCGCGGCATGGCGGAACGCCGCGCCCATGTTCTCGATTTCCGGATCGACACGCGCCTGTATGCGCGTGATGAAGTCGAGTATTTTCGGATCGTGCAGCCGGCTTTCGCGATACTGATCGACGAATGCCACGCCATCGAATGCGATGACGGCAAGACCGTAATACAGATTCATCTGCGCCGCGGTCACGCCCTGCGACTTGTACTCCCACGCGCAGTGCACATGCGTCATGTGGCTCAGGCCAACATCGATGGCCGCGATGTCGTCCGCAATGAGCTTGTTTTCGCGCATGATGTCGGCGAGCGCGTCAAGCGCGGTGTGTATGCTGGTGACGCTGGCATGCGGTTTGTAGCCGACGTTAACCGTCTCCCATATCGTGCCCAGTCCCGCGGTCAGGCGCTGCGGCGCCGGCTTGTCGGAATACGAACTCAGGTATCCGCCGTACGAGGCCTCAAGCACGTCGCTGATGCCGGTGAAACCGCGCTTGGCGAGTTGTGCCGAGTAGACACCGCTTTGCCCGGCGCGGCCGGAATGAAAGCGTTTGACCATCGCCCCTTCCTGCGCGGCCATGAGGCCGCCGGCCTGCGAACCCACGATACCCAGTGCATGCTGCATCTGTCCGGCGTCCAGATTCAGCATGCGTCCGGCGGTCGCGGCGGCCACGAAAGCGCCGGACGTGCCTTGCGGATGGAATCCGCGCAGAAACAAACTCATGGTGGCGGCATTGCCGACGCGTGTGCCGACTTCATAGCCCGCAACCATGCCGGTGATGACATCGCGCCCCGGTGCGCAACCCGCAGCCTCGGCGAATGCCAGCGCCACCGGCGTCGCCAGCGAGCCCGGATGGACGATCGATTCCTTGTGTATGTCGTCAAGTTCGAAGGCATGGCAGGCGGTGCTGTTGACCAATACCGACAGCGCGATCGACGTCTTGCGCCCGCTGCCGAAAATGGAAGCGACCGGCTGGGCGCGTTCCTCTTCGGCCATGGCCTGCACGTGGCGAGTCCACGGCAACGTGGCGCCGAATAGCCCGCACGCGATGCTGTCGAGCACGCAGGTTTTGATGCGTTCGACCGCCTCGAGCGGAATATCGTCGAACTTCAGCTTCGCGGCGAACGCCGCGAGATCGCGTGTCGCGTCGGGGAGTAACGGGGGTTTGGATGCGCTCATGGCAATAAATTTCTTATAAATCAAATATTTGGATCAACATCCAAGCGCACGGCAATGCCGTCCAGCTGCGGCGACACGGCGGGATAACGCTTCATGACCTCCGGGTCATGCCCGGGAATGATGTGCTTGATGGAATCCGCAAGACCCTTCAGTATTTCGTAACCATCGACCATTTCGCCGACGTTGAATACGGTGGGAAAGCAGCGGTTGTGTTCAAAGTGCTCGTAGTAGTGGCTGCCGTCCGATGCCAGCACCACCCAGCCGCGCCGGGTATGGACACGCACGCATTGCAGACCGCGCGTATGTCCACCGACGTGATGCACGCTGACGCCGGGCGCCAGTTCCGCGGTTCCGCGGTAAAACGTGACGCGATTCTTGTACACCATGCGCACCATGCCCACGACATCCTCGACCTCATAGCCGTGATTGAAGCGCTTGTGACGCATATAACGTCCCGTGGCGTAAGCCATTTCATCGTCCTGCAGATGAAACTGCGCGCGTGGAAAGTCGGTGAAAGTCCCAACGTGGTCGTAATGCAGGTGCGTGATGATCACGTCCTTGACCTCTTCGGCGTTGACGCCCAGCAGAGCCAGGCCCTCACGGGGTGTCCGCGTATAGTTTCTCTTGCGCCGCACAGCCGTTTCAGCGCTGAATCCGGTATCGACCACGAACGTGCGCTCAGGACTGCGCACCAGCCACACGTAATAATCCATGGGCATGGGGGCATCGTGCGGATCGCCGCCGATAAAATTCTCGGTGCGACGCGCATCCCGCGTCGCGTAGCGGATGGCAAAGGCTTCGTATACGGGTGTAGTCAATTCAATCTCCTTAACAAATTTTACGCCGCACCGGCCGCGGACCGCTCCACCGCCAGACCCGCCATCCAGCCATCACGCAAACAACTCAGGAAGTCCCCGGGCTGATTGCAGTCGCCGACCAGGACGTAAGGCACTTGCGCTGCTTCCACGACAGCCACAACGTCACGGTTAGGCTTGGGTCCGATCGCAATCAGCAGTTCAGCGCCGATCGCGATCTTATCTGCCATCGCGCCCGACGTGCTGATTTCCAAATTCCCCCCGGACATGCCAAGAATGCGCGTGTTGAGCATGATACGCACGCCGGCGGCCTGCAGGCGGTCGAGCAATTCCATTTTGTTATTGCGCGCCATGCCCTGCGCGGCGGACGCGAGCATCTCGACGACGGTAACCTTGCAGTCGCGGGTCACCAGCAGATCGGCGGCTTCCACGCCGACCATGCCGCCGCCCACGATGGTAACGCTTGCACCTCGAGCGATACTGTCCGGCGCGCCCAGGAATTCCCACGCGTGGCGGACTTTGATGCGTGTGTCGAGTGCCGAGGTGTCAAATGGCGCGGCGCGCGGCACCGCACCTGTGGCGACTACCACCACATCAGGGCGAAACTGCCGTATCGATTCAGCGCTGGCATCGACGCCGGTGCGCACCACTACGCCGAGCTCCTGAATTTCCTGCCAGCGATACGACCACACCGGTTCGACTTCGAGCTTGTCGGGTGCAGCCATCGCGAGGTGTATTTGGCCGCCGACTCGCGCGCTTTTTTCCCATACCTCGACATGGTGGCCGCGGCCCGCGGCGATGCGCGCCGCTTCGATGCCGCTCACGCCCGCGCCCAGCACCAATACACGCCTGGACTGCGCACGACGTTGGGCAACGAGATGCGGCTCCGAGAATTCCAGCGACTCGAATTCGGTGCCAACCATGGGATTCTGCACACACGCGACATCCTTCTCCAGCGTCAGCCGCTCGTAACACACGTTGCACGCGATGCATTTTCTGATCGGCGCCTTGACCTTGCCGAATGCCTTGAGACACCAGTGCGCATCGGCGTACAAAGCCCGTCCGAGCGAGATGAAATCCGTGCTGCCCGATGCGAGCACCGCTTCCGCGTCAGCCGGATCGATAATGCGGCCGGCCAGAAACACCGGTATCGAAACTGCATCCTTGATGGGCTTGGTATAGGGCGCGAGGCAGCCGCGCGCGAATGACGGCGGCTGTATGCAGAACTTCGACAGTTGCGGGCTCTCATTGCTGCCGCCCGACAGATCGAGCGCGACCACGCCTGCCTTTTCCAGCGCCTGCGCGATCAGGATGATTTCGTCCTGCGTATAACTGTCGGCGACGAATTCGGAAGCGCTCAAGCGCACCACCAACTTTAACTCGGGCAAGGAATCGCGCACGCGCGCCACGGTTTCAAGCAGAAAACGCATGCGATTCTTGATCGAACCGCCGTAGCTGTCGGTGCGCTTGTTGATACGTGGCGTAAAGAACTGCTGGAACAGATAGCCGTTGGCAGCGTGCAGTTCGACGCCGTCGTATCCGGCTTGCGACAGCCGCCGCGCCGCTGCCACGAACAACTTCTGTATCTGGGTTATCTCGGCCACGGTCAGGGGCCTGACTGCATCGCCCGTGCCCGGATTTACCCACGGCGACGGTCCGACGGGTTCCATGTTCAGGACCGAGCGGCGCAATAGCGCGCCGCGATGGTTGAGCTGCGCGAATACGTGGCAATCATGTGCCTTGATGCCCTCGACGAGACTGGCAAGGCCGGGAATAAAACGGTCGTGGTAACAACAAAGCGAATTGTGATGCGGGCGCGCATCTTCGGTCACGACCATGGCTTCGGTCATGATCATCGCCACCCCGCCGCGCGCGCGTTCGGCGTAATAAAACTTGTCGCGTTCGGTGGAAAGTCCGTCGGTCGTACTGTAGTTGGTGCCCATGGGCGCCATGATCACGCGGTTCTTGAGCCGAAGCGAACCGATCCGACCTGGCTGTTCAAGCAACATCATAACTACTTGACGATCTGCAACCTGGGTTTGCCGCCGCCACTGGGCGGCGTAGGTACCGGTTCGTTGCCGGATGGTGCAGTGCCAGCCGCTGCGTCATCTTCGGGCGGAAAGAACAGCCCCTGATTGTTCTCGCGCGCGAAGATGCCTGTCACGGCGCCGACAGGGATGGAACATTCGCGCGAGGAGCCGCCAAAACGGGCGGAAAACTGCACCACGTCATTACCTATGGTGAGGCGATGTGTCGCTTCCTGACAGATATTGAGGACGATTTCGCCGTTTTTGACAAACTCCATAGGCACGCGCGTATTGGCGTTTACCTTGACCGACAGGTACGGCGTCAGACCGCTGTCGGTGCACCACTCATAGATGGCGCGTATCAGATATGGCCGGGTCGAGCGCTCTTTCGCCATTGCGATGCGACAACCTACTTCCGCATTACTTTTTCGGACGCCGTCAGAGAATCGATAAATGCCGGCCGGCTGAACAGACGCTCTGCGTATTTCATCAGTGGCACCGCCTGCTTGGGCAACTGGATCCCGTAGGCATCCAAGCGCCATAACAACGGCACTATCGCCACGTCCAGCATCGAGAATTCCTCGCCCAGCATGTATTTCTGCTTGGCGAACACCGGCGCGATTTGAGTCAGGCTGTCGCGTATCGAGGCACGCGCCTTGTCGGCGAGGCGCTGATTGCCCTTTTCCAGAGTCTCGACGTGAACAAACATTTCGTGCTCAAAGCGGAACAAAAACAAGCGCGCCCTCGCCCGCATCACCGGATCGGCCGGCATCAGTTGCGGATGCGGAAAACGATCGTCAATGTACTCGTTGATGATATTGGATTCATAGAGTATCAAATCACGCTCAACCAGTACCGGCACTTGGTTATACGGATTCATGACCGCCAGATCCTCGGGCTTGTTGTGCAGATCGACGTCAACGATCTGGAAGTCCATGCCCTTCTCGTACAAAACATTGCGGCAGCGCTGGCTGAAGGGGCAGGTGGTGCCTGAGTATAGTATCATCATGATGGATAGGCGATTCGTGAACAGAGATAAAAGGTGAGTAAAGTCGCGCACGCGACTAGCGTTTGTCGCTCGATGCGCAACGAATCTAAAACTAGTGGACGTCTTTCCAGAACGCTTTTTTCAGCGCATAGGCGAAGACGAACAATACGCCGAGCAACAGCAACACATAAGTGCCTACCTGCCGGCGTTCCAAACGCATGGGTTCCGCCATGTAGCCCATGTAGTTCACGAGGTCGGTCACCTGCTTGTCGTATTCGATCGGGGCCAGCGTGCCGGCGCCCGGCTGCAGGGTCCGAAGCTTGTAGCGCCGCTCCTCCTTGCCGCCGTTCATGCTGACCTCTGCATCAAGCCGCGCCGCTGACTTGGCCGCGATCAGCGCAGCATGAGCGTCATGCTCGGACTTGAATTCCTGGACGGCAAGTTGCTGCTGCCCGCTCAATTGCCATAGCACGTGCGGCATGCCGACGTTCTCAAACAGCAGATTATTCCAGCCGGTCGGACGCTGGTCGTCACGGTAGAACGATTTCAGGTAGGTATAAACCCAGTCCGTGCCGCTGCCAGCGCCGGAACTGCGCGAACGCGTAATGACGGTCAGATCCGGAGGCGGCACGCCAAACCATTCCTTGGCGTCCTTGCCGTCCATCGCGACCTTCATGAGTTCACCGACTTTCACGCCGGTGAATATCAGATTGTCGCGTATCTGCTGTTCATTCAGACCGAGATCGCTCAGACGGTTGTAGCGCATATAGCTCGCGGCATGACAGTTCAGGCAATAGTTGACGAACAACTTCGCGCCATTCTGCAACGAGACGAGATCGTGAGCATTGACCGACGCGGTCTGCAGGCGCATGCCTTCATTGGCATGCGCGACAGATATCAACGCCACAGCCAGCGTCGCAGCTCGCAAAACACGGAATATCGAAGGGTTTAGCATGTGACTCTCTCCGGCACGGGTTTACACTTGTCAATAGACGAATACCACGGCATCAACAGGAAAAACAGGAAATAGACTATGGTGCATACGCGTGCCACCACCGTCGCGCGGTCCGCATTACCCAGCCAGCCGCCGAATTGTCCCCATACATTGGTGGGTTCCGTGCCGAGGTAACCGAGGATAAGGAACACGACCACGAATATCGTGATCGCGCCGCGGAACAACGGCCCCTTGTAACGAATTGAGTTGACCGGACTGCGATCAAGCCACGGCAGCAAAAAGAAGATCAGCGTCGCCACGCCCATCGCCACCACCCCCGGAAACTGCGAGTTGAACATCGGCGGCGCGGCGCGCAGGATGGAATAAAACGGCGTGAAATACCACACCGGCGCGATATGCGGCGGGGTCTTCAGGGGATCGGCCGGAATAAAGTTATTGTATTCGAGGAAGTAGCCGCCGCCCTCGGGCACAAAGAACATGATGATGCTGAATATAATCAGGAACACCACCACGCCCAGCGTATCCTTGACCGTGTAATACGGATGAAACGGAATGCCGTCAAGCGGATGCCCCGCGGCATCCTTCTTGTCCTTGATTTCAACGCCGTCGGGATTATTGGATCCGACCTCGTGCAGCGCGAGTATGTGAGCGGCGACCAGGCCGATCAGCACCAGCGGCACCGCAATCACGTGAAACGCAAAGAAGCGGTTGAGCGTTGCATCCGAAACCACGTAGTCGCCGCGGATCAGGATCGACAGGTCCTCGCCGATAAAAGGCACCGATGCGAACAGATTGACGATCACCTGCGCACCCCAGTATGACATCTGCCCCCACGGCAGGAGGTAGCCGAAAAAGGCTTCCGCCATCAGGCATAGATAAATCAGCATGCCGAATATCCAGATCAGCTCGCGCGGCTTGCGATACGACCCGTACATAAGTCCGCGCAGCATGTGCAGATAGACACAAATGAAAAACGCCGACGCGCCGGTCGAATGCATGTAGCGTATGAACCAGCCGCCCCACACGTCACGCATGATGTACTCTACGGAAGCGAAAGCCTGGCTCGCATCCGGCTTGTAGTGCATGGTCAGGAATATCCCGGTCACTATCTGCAATACCAGCACGAACATCGCCAGCGAGCCGAAAAAGTACCAGAAGTTGAAATTTTTCGGCGCATAGTATTCTGCGAGGTGATCGCGCCAGTTCGACATCAACGGAAACCGTTGGTCGACCCACGTCAGCAATCCGCTCGCCACGCCGTTCAACGGACCGGCGCAGGTAATGACCACTGGTTGTTTATTTTTCGCCGCCATGTTCATGCCCCCTTGCTGTCGTCGCCGATGATGATCTTGCCATCACCGACGAACTTGTATGGCGGCACCTTGAGGTTGACCGGCGCCGGCGAACCCGCGAATACGCGCCCCGCGAAATCGAACTTTGAACCGTGACACGGGCAGAAGAATCCGCCGTCCCAGTCCATGCCCATGTCGCTCTTGGCATCGGCGGACTTGAACTGCGGCGAACATCCGAGGTGAGAACACACACCCTCTAGCACGGCGATTTCGGGCTTGATCGAACGAAACTCGTTCTTGGCGTAATCCGGCTGCAGTGGAACGTCCGATTTCGGATCCGACACCTTGGAATTATTCTTGGTGATGCCGGCAAGCATTTCCTTGGTGCGATTGACGATCCACACCGGCTTGCCGCGCCATTCGATGATCTTCATTTCGCCTGGGGCAAGTTTGGAAATGTCGGCTTCAACCGGTGCGCCCGCCGCTTTGGCGCGTTCCGAAGGCAACATGCTTCCGACAAACGGAACCGCGGCAGCACCCGCGACAACCCCGCCCACGACACCCGTGGCGGCAACCAGAAACCCACGCTTGCATTTATCTACATCCTGATCCGACATGGACTATCTCCGCTCGATTAAGGACAAATAGGACAAAAACATGATATTTTAACGAAGGACGCGGGAAAACTTAAGTACAATGTGTGAAATACCATTGTATTCAATATATTGCAAGCACAAAGTATGCACAGACTCTGGCTCGTTTTCGCCCAAACCACCACCATCTGCCTCGGCATACTCTTCGTGGTTACGACGCTGCGCCCGGAACTGTTGTCAAAAACCCCACCGCCGTCGGGCAGCGCGGCACCTGCCGTCAGCCTACCCGCCGCCGAAATTCCAGACCGCAGAATAGCGTCTTTCAGCGACGCTGCTCGGCGCGCAATGCCGGCGGTCGTCAACATCTATTCAAGCAAGGAGGCCAAACTGCCGCGTCATCCGTTCATGGATGATCCGGTGTTCCGTTATTTTTTCGGCAATCAGGACGACGCCCAGACCAGGCGCAGTTCCAGCCTGGGATCCGGCGTTATCGTCAGCGAGCAAGGCTATGTTCTGACCAACAATCACGTGGTCGAGGCGGCCGATGAAATCGAGGTGGCGCTCACCGATTCCCGCCGTGCCAAGGCACGCGTTATCGGCACCGACCCGGAGACCGACCTTGCGGTCTTGAAAATTGATCTTAAGAATGTGCCGGCGCTGGGATTCGCGCAATCCGACCAGGCGCGTGTCGGAGATCTGGTGCTTGCGATAGGAAATCCATTCGGGGTCGGCCAGACCGTGACGATGGGGATCATCAGCGCGCTTGGTCGCAGCCACCTCGGCATAAACACCTTCGAGAATTTCATACAGACCGACGCCGCGATCAATCCAGGCAATTCAGGCGGCGCGCTGGTGGATACCGCCGGCAACTTGTTGGGGATCAATACCGCGATTTACACGCGCAGTGGCGGCTCGCAGGGCATAGGATTTGCGATTCCCGCGAGCCTGGCCAAACAGGTCATGGAGCAGGTGGTGGCGAACGGATCGGTAACGCGCGGCTGGATCGGCATAGGCGTGCAGGACATGACGCCAGAACTCGTTGAGTCGCTCAGACTGCCCAAGGTCCAGGGTGCGCTGATCATAGAAGTTCTAAACGACAGTCCGGCCGGAAAAGCCGGGTTAAAACCGGGGGATATTCTGGTCGCGATCGAAGCCAAACCGGTCGTTGATCAGGCAAGTTCCCTGAACATCATCGCGGCGCTCAAGCCCGGATCAACCGCGATGCTCAAGGTACTGCGCGATAAGCAGGCAAAAGAAATCAGGGTTAGCGTCGGCAAACGGCCCAAACCTAAACTGGAAGAAAAGTGACGTATTGATGTAGATGGGTCGAGCGTAGCGACACCCATCAACGACACCGCAACGCCCGGCAGCATATCAAGCCGGCCAAGATGGGTTTCGTTCCTCAACCCATCCTACGGTTCTGTCCCGAATCCAGCGTGTCACGACTTCCCCGAGTCGGTATGCGACACCGCCGGTTTCTTCAGAAAACCCGCCGCAAGGATTCCGACCTCGTATAGCAGGCACAGCGGCACGGCCAGCATGAACTGCGACACTATGTCAGGTGGTGTGAAGACCGCGCCGACCACAAACGCGCCGACGATGACATAAGGTCGTATTTCCTTGAGCTTGGCTATGCCGACCACGCCCATTTTCACCAATACCACGACCGCAACGGGAACTTCAAACGTAACGCCGAATGCAACGAACATGGTGAGTACAAAGCTGAAGTATTTCTCGATGTCGGTCATCCACGCCACGCCCAGCGGCGCGATGTCCGCCATGAATTTGAAGACCACCGGGAACACCAGGAAATAGGCAAACGCCATGCCCACGACGAACAACAACGAGCTGGTTACGATCAAAGGCAATACCAGGCGCTTTTCGTGCACATAGAGCCCGGGCGCCACGAATGCCCAGACCTGAAAAAGCACGTACGGCAATGCAATAACAAAAGCGACCAGGCCGACCACCTTGAGCGGAACAAGAAAAACGCCGACCACGTCGGTCGCTATCATCTGGCCGCCTTGCGGCAACACCGCGAGCAGTGGTTGCGCCAGCAGGGAATACAAATCCCTGGCCCAGGGAAACAGGCACACAAACACGACAAACACCGCACCGATCGCACGCAACAACCGGTTGCGCAGCTCGATCAGATGAGAGACGAATGTATCCTGTGTGTTCATCGCGACCGGCGCGTCTCATCGGTCACGGTTTTTGCGTCGGGGCGCTGGTCGTCTCGAGACCTAACTCGAGTTGCGCAACCGGGGCCGCAGCTGATGCCGGCGTCTCGGAGGCCGCCACGAACGGCGCGGTCTGCGTGACACCGGCCGGCTCCGACACGACCTGATTAGCCGAGGTGGTGATGTCGTTCAGCGCGTCCTTTGCAGTGCCAACTTCCGTATTGACCGATTGTTCTATGGATCGCGCGGCGTCCTGCATGCTCGCCTGAAGCTTGCGCAACTCCTCGAATTCCATCTCGCGCGAAATATCCGCTTTGACGTCGTTCACGTAACGCTGCATGCGGCCGAGCAGGTGACCCACGGTGCGCGCAACCTTGGGCAATCGTTCGGGACCGATGACTATCAATGCAACCACCGCGATGACGACAAGCTCGGAAAATCCAATGTCAAACATGAGTTGAAGTGTGAACAGTAAAGGGGGAGGAGTGAAGAGCGGCGCGACCGATGCATCACGCCAATTCGCGACACCGGCCTTACGTTTTCGAGTGCGTTTCCTTGCGCGCTTCGCCCTCTATGATCTGCCCTACGCTGGCGGGAACTTCGGTTTTTCCGGGGTCACCGTCCTGCGCGGATTTCACACCTTCCTTGAACCCTTTTACCGCGCCCCCCAGGTCCTTGCCGATATTGGTCAGTTTCTTGGTCCCAAAAATCAGCACCACCACCAACAGCACGATAAGCCAGTGCCAGATACTAAAGGATCCCATTTGTCACTCCTGTTGAGCGCGTAACTCCGCGCAATCGATTTGGACTACTCCGGCCATGGTTTTGTGACGACTACTTGCGCGACGCCTTTTCGGCGATTCCGGAAACGCCTTCGCGACGCTGTAGTTCGGCCAGCACATCATTGCTGGAAAGCCCATGCCACGCCAGCAGCACCAGACTGTGAAACCACAAATCGGCGACTTCGCGCGTCAAATGAAGTTTGACACCGTCCTTCGCCGCCATCAGGGTTTCGGCCGACTCTTCGGCCACTTTCTTGAGTATCGTATCGTGCCCCTTGGCGAACAGACCGGCAACATAGGAACCCGCGGGATCAGCGTGCCGGCGTGACGCGATGGTCTCCGATAGGCGCTCGAGAAATTCCGTGTCGGTCATTTCTTGTAAATCTCCTTGGGATCCTTCAGCACGGGTTCGGTTTCCACCCATTTGCCATCCACAAGCTTCTGGAAAAAACAGCTATGCCTGCCGGTATGACACGCGATACCGCCGGTTTGTTCCACCTCCAGGAGTATGACGTCTTCGTCGCAGTCGAGTCGTATGCTGCGAACCTTCTGCACATGTCCGGATTCCTCCCCCTTGTGCCAGATCTTCTTCCGCGAACGCGACCAGTAATGCGCTTCACCCGTCTGCACTGTGCGCTTCAGCGCCTCGCGGTTCATCCATGCCAGCGTCAGCACGCGACCGCCCGCCGCATCCTGCGTGACAGCAGGCACCAGGCCATCCTGCGCCCAATTTACCTTGTTAAGCCAACTATCCGTCATGTCAAATCCGTAAGCGGCAGGCAAAATAACCTGCCAATTGCAATTTTACTCCTCACTCTTCACTCATAACTCCTCGCTTCTTACTGCCTGACCTCAATTCCACGCTCGACCATCAGCCGCTTGGCGTCCTGCACCGTATGTTCGCCGTAGTGGAATATGCTCGCCGCCAACACCGCGTCGGCGTGCCCGCGCAGCACGCCATCCACGAGGTGATCCAAAGTGCCTACGCCACCGCTGGCGATGACTGGAATCTCAAGCGCATCGGAAAAAGCACGGGTCAATTCGATATCAAAACCCTGGCGCGTGCCGTCACGATCCATGCTGGTCAGCAATATCTCCCCGGCGCCGGCCTGCTGCATTCGGCGCCCCCACTCCAGCGCATCGATTCCGGTCGCGTTGCGCCCGCCGTGGGTATACACCTCCCAGCGCGTGGGCGTGGATCCGGCCACGCGCTTGACATCGATCGCGATCACGATGCACTGCGAACCGTAATGACGGGTCGCGTCCACGACCAGTTGCGGATTCTGAACCGCGGAGGTATTGATGCTGACTTTGTCGGCGCCGGCATTCAGCAGACGCCGCACGTCCTCCACCTTGCGCACGCCGCCGCCGACCGTCAACGGAATAAACACCTGCGTTGCCACCGCTTCGATGATGGGGAGTATCAGATCCCGACCATCGCTGCTCGCGGTAATGTCGAGAAACGTCAGTTCATCGGCGCCCTGCTCGTTATATCGAGCGGCAATCGCCACGGGGTCGCCCGCGTCGCGCAGACCGACAAAATTCACACCTTTGACGACGCGGCCGGCGTTTACGTCCAGGCATGGAATGATGCGGGTGGCTAGCATTTCGGAGGAAAGAGGAAGGAGTGAAGAGGAAGGAGTGAGTAGATCGCTCGTGGGCGCGTACTCAATCCTCAATACTCAATCGTCGATCCTACTTTTTCGACAGCTTGTCCGCCAGCTTCTGCGCTGCGGCAAAATCCAGCGTGCCTTGATACACCGCGCGCCCTGTAATCGCGCCGACGATGCCCTCGGATTCGACATTGCACAACGCGGTGACGTCGTCGAGGTTAGTAATACCGCCACTGGCGATGACCGGCACCGACAGCTGGCGCGCGAGTTCAACCGTCGCGGCGATGTTGACGCCACTCAGCATGCCGTCGCGCCCGATGTCGGTGTAGATAATCGCTTCGGTACCGTAGTCTTCGAACTTCTTGGCAAGATCGAGCACATCGTGACCGGTCATTTTTGACCAGCCATCCACGGCCACCTTGCCGTCCTTGGCGTCCAGTGCAACCATCACATGTCCGGTGAATGCCGTGCACGCGTCGCGGAGAAAACCCGGCGTCTTGACTGCCGCGGTACCGATGATTACATACCGGATACCGCTGTCGATGTAGCGCTCTATCGTGTCCAGATCGCGTATACCCCCGCCCAGTTGTATCGGCATGCCCCCCGCGGCCGCCACGATGGCCTTGATAGCGCTCTCGTTTTTCGGTTTGCCGGCGGCGGCGCCGTTCAGATCCACAACATGCAGGCGTCGCGCGCCCTGACGAGCCCAGTGCGCGGCCATGCCACCCGGGTCCTCCGAGAAAACAGTCGCATCTTCCATCACGCCCTGTTTCAGGCGCACGCACTTGCCCTCTTTAAGATCAATCGCGGGAATGATCAGCATGTTACGAGATATGCACTATCATATAAATGAAATTAACGCCGTCAGACTGTTTGAGGAGGCGATGAGGGGGAAATACGTAAAATTCGCGGAACACATTAAGCACAGTATCAATTTATCATACTACACGCCCCATGGCGTCGCATTTCAGCCACCCGCGACGGCAGTCCGCAACGGGCGCGCCATGATAGCCCGCGGCCGCCAGCGGATGAAATTCGCGAGCAACTGCAGCCCCATTTTATCGCTTTTTTCTGGGTGGAATTGCACCGCAAAAATATTGTCCTGCGCAATGGCGCAGGTAAACGGCCGGGGATAGTCGCTGCTGCCGGCGTTCAGGTCCGCTTGCGCTGTTTCGACAAAATAGCTGTGCACAAAGTAAAAACGGCTGCCGTCGACAATATCGTTCCATAACTCATGCCCAGCCGCCTGCCGCACACGATTCCAGCCCATGTGCGGCACCTTCAGCCGTGCGCCGTCGGACCCTGTCATATCGGCCGCGCGAAAACGCCGCACGTGCCCGGGCAACACGCCCAACCCGGCCACATCCCCTTCCTCGCTGCGGTCAAACAGCATTTGCAGGCCTATGCATATGCCGAGGAACGGTTTGCTGTATGCGGCGTCAAGTACCGCGCCGCGCAAGCCGCGCGCGTCCAGTTCACGCATGCAATCGGGCATCGCACCCTGACCGGGAAACACCACGCGTCCGGCGCTCGCAACCTCGGCAGGGTCGCTCGTGACCACCACCCTGGCATGCGGCGCGACGTATTCGATGGCCTTCGAAACCGAACGCAAATTTCCCATGCCGTAGTCTATGACGGCGATGTCACTCATATTGTTGTCCGTGGGTGGCAGTCAACTCGTGCACGAAGCAGCGTGCCGCACACTCACAAAGTCCCCTTGGTCGACGGCACGCCCGCGGTGCGCGAATCGATTTCGACCGCCATGCGCAGTGCGCGCCCGAATGCCTTGAAGGCCGTTTCGGCCTGATGATGGGCGTTGTCGCCCTTGAGGTTGTCGATGTGCAGGGTGACCTGGGCGTGATTGATAAATCCCTGAAAAAATTCGTGCACCAGATCGACATCAAATTCGCCTATGCGCGCGCGCACGAAAGCTATTTTGAAATCTAGCCCGGGACGACCGGACAGGTCTATGACGACACGCGACAGCGCCTCGTCCAACGGCACATAGGCGTGCCCGTACCGACGTATGCCCTTCTTGTCGCCGAGCGCCTGCGCAAATGCCTGGCCCAGGGTGATACCGATATCTTCAACCGTGTGATGCGCGTCTATGTGCAAATCGCCATGCGCCGCGACATCGATATCGAACACGCCATGGCGCGCAACCTGGTCCAGCATGTGATCGAGGAACGGTACCCCGGTCGCGAAGCTGCCACGGCCCGCACCATCGAGATTGAGCGTAACGCTGATTTGCGTTTCATTGGTGTTGCGGGTGACTTGCGCTTGCCGTGCCATGGGGGCGACCAATTCTCAATAACTATTTGTTTCGATTAGTATAAACGATTTCGCGCAGGGCATCGGCCAATCCCGCGCATTGTTCGTCCGTGCCGATCGAGATGCGCACAAACGGCGCGATCCGCGGCGGATGCGCGAAGTGCCGCACGATAATGCTGCGTTCACGCAATTTGGCCGCGATATCCGCGCCGTCGCGTCCCGGAAAACGCGCGAATATGAAATTCGCGGCGGACGGCAGCACCTCGAAACCCAGATCCTGCATGCCCGTAACCAGTGTGTGCCTGGTGGCAATAACCTTCTGGCACATAGCCGAATAATAGGCTACGTCTTCCATGGCGGCTGTGGCGCCGGCCTGCGCAAAACGGTCCAGCGGATACGAGTTGAAACTGTCTTTCACGCGGTTGAGCGCCTCGATCAGATCCGGGTGCCCGATTGCATAACCGACGCGCAATCCCGCCAGAGAATACGATTTGGACAGCGTATGCGTCACCAGCAGTTGCGCGTGCTGGCGCACCAGCGGCACGCAAGACTCGCCGCCAAAATCGACGTAGGCTTCGTCTACCACCACCACCGACGCGGTATTCGCCTTGAGCAAACGTTCGATAGCCGGCAGCGGCACGAACTGCCCGGTAGGTGCGTTGGGGTTGGGAAATATGATGCCGCCGTTCGGACGCAGGTAATCCGCGGTATCGATTTGAAAGTCCGCGTCCAGTGGCACCGGTTCGTGCGCGATGCCGTAGAGTCCGCAATAAACTGGGTAGAAACTGTAAGTAATGTCGGGAAACAGCACCGGTGCGTCGTGTTTCAGCAGCGCCAGAAATACATGCGCAAGCACCTCATCCGAGCCGTTGCCAACAAACACCTGTTGCGGGGTCACGTCGTGCCGCCGGGCAATGGCCGCGCGCAATTTGTCGCTGCGCGGATCAGGATACAGGCGCAATGTGTCGCCAACTTCGGCGCGCAGCGCTTCGAGCACCTTGCGGCTCGGGCCATACGGACTTTCGTTGGTATTGAGTTTTACCAGGTTGGGCAACTTAGGCTGCTCGCCCGGAACGTAGGGCGTAAGGCCATGCACGACCTTGCTCCAATAGCGGCTCATGGTTTCACTTCATCCGGTACTCGGC
This sequence comes from Betaproteobacteria bacterium, assembly GCA_947476215.1. GTDB lineage: Bacteria > Pseudomonadota > Gammaproteobacteria > Burkholderiales > SG8-41 > PALSA-1004. The sequence goes on along the minus strand of CANJQI010000007.1, from coordinate 22,614 downwards.
CGATTTGGCATGCGCAAACAGGCCCTCGCCGCGCGCCAGTTCGGCAGCGATCGCGCCCAGCTTGCGCGCGCCCTGCCGGGAAACCTGAATCACGCTTGAGCGCTTCTGAAAATCGTAAACGCCCAGTGGCGAAGAAAAACGGGCGGTGCGCGAAGTCGGAAGCACGTGGTTGGGGCCGGCGCAGTAATCGCCGAGCGCTTCCGAGGTGTATCGGCCCAGGAATATCGCGCCGGCGTGGCGTATCTTCTTCAGCAACGGCGCCGGGCGGGCCACCGCGAGTTCAAGGTGCTCCGGGGCGATGCGGTTGACGAGCGAGCAAGCTTCATCAAGATTGCTCACCCGAATTAACGCGCCGCGATTTTCAAGCGCTGCCTTGATCACCGCGCGGCGCGGCATATCGGCAAGCTGGCGCGCGATGCTGGCGGCAACGCGATCGACAAAAGCCCCATCCGGGCTCAGCAATATGGCTTGCGCAAGCTGGTCGTGCTCGGCTTGCGAGAACATGTCCATCGCGATCCAGTCAGGATTCGTGGTGCCATCGCACACCACCAGTATCTCCGACGGCCCCGCGACCATGTCGATGCCGACCACCCCGAACACGCGGCGCTTCGCGGCAGCCACGTAGGCATTGCCCGGGCCCACGATTTTGTCGACTTGCGGCACCGTGCGCGTGCCGTAGGCGAGCGCGCCCACCGCCTGCGCACCGCCGATTGCAAATGCGCGGTCGACGCCGGCAAGCGCCGCCGCGGCCAGCACCAGCGGATTTCGTTGTCCGCCCGGCGTCGGAACGACCATCACGATTTCGCCGACACCGGCGACTCTTGCCGGCACGGCGTTCATCAGCACCGTCGACGGATAAGCCGCCTTGCCGCCGGGCACGTAAATTCCGACGCGGTCGAGCGCGGTTACCTGCTGGCCCAGACGCGTGCCGTCCTGGTCGGTGTAGTGCCACGATCCGGCGCGCTGCTTTTCGTGGTACGCCCGAACCCGCGACGCCGCCTGTTTCAGGGCCGAGCGCTGCGCCGCGGGCAATCCGGCAAGCGCATGCCGCATGTCATCGCGCGAGATTTTCAGTCCAGCCATGGAGCCGGCATTGAAGTCGAACTTGCGCGTGTACTTCAGCAATGCCGCATCGCCATGAGTCTTGATGTCGGCAAGTATCCTGGCGACGTCGGCATCCACGCGAGGATTCTGTGCCGCTTCAAATGCCAACAGGGTCGCCAGACGAGACTCAAAATTCCGTGCGCCGGTGTTGAGCCGTTTGATACTGATCATACCCCTCTGACCGCCCCCGCCACGGCCTCAAGCAACGACTGGATGACTGCACGCTTCAATTTATAGGCCGCCTGGTTGACCACCAGCCGCGCACTGATCTGCGTGATTTCCTCAACCGCAACCAGATGATTGGCTTTGAGCGTGCTGCCAGTGCTGACCAGATCGACGATGGCGTCCGCCAGTCCGGTAAGCGGCGCCAGTTCCATGGAGCCGTACAGTTTGATCAGATCGACATGCACGCCCTTTGCGGCAAAGTGTTCACGCGCCGTGTTCAGGTACTTGGTCGCCACGCGCAGTCGCGCGCCCTGACGTACCGCGTGTTCGTAATCAAAGCCGTCACGCACCGCCACCATCAAGCGGCACCGCGCGATGCCGAGGTCCAGCGGCTGATACAAGCCCTCACCGCCGTGCTCCGCAAGCACATCGCCGCCGGCCACCCCGAGATCGGCAGCACCGTATTGCACATAGGTCGGCACATCCGTCGCACGCACGATGATCAGGCGCACGTCGGCGCGCGACGTGCCGATAATCAGCTTGCGCGAATCATCGGGATGTTCGGATGCCACGATGCCCGCCGCTTTAATCAGCGGCAGTGTGTCGTCAAGAATGCGGCCCTTCGATAAAGCAATGCTGATCACGAATTTCCAAAGCGCGGAATATAAAAGCACATTTTACCGTAAAGGGCGCATTCGAACGACGAAGGCAGAGACCAAATCCGCAGCGAGCTTACAGCTGCCACATCAGGAAAAAATCATCGCGATTAGAGTCCAACTCTCAACGCTGAGGGCGCTGAGGTCGCTGAGGTCGCAGGGTAGCGCAGAGGAGAACCTCAATATATCGACTTACCCCTGCACACCTCAGCCCCCCCTGCGTCCTCCGCGTTTAGCGGTGAAGCCAAGTTGCCCGATTCGTTGATCCTCACATCAAGCGCTGAACGTTTTCGCTTTTCCTTGACGTAACCCACATGGGGGTATTGTGAAGAATCTTGGCGGTGAAATCCTCTGTTACCCCGCCACGGACTCAAGCCCCAGGTCAGAACGATAGGAATTACGGGGATAATGAAAAGGCACCGGTCCATCGTGAGCCCCGTCAAGAAACTGACGCACGAACGGATCTTTCGATACGCGCATTTCCTCGGTGGGACCGGACGCCGCAATCACGCCGTCGGAGATCAGGTACAGATATTCGATGACGCGCATCGATTCAGCCGCATCGTAAGACACCACGATGGAAGTCGCCCCCAGCGCGTCGTTCAGACGACGTATCAGATTGCCGATCACCGTGCATGAGATCGGATCCAGTCCGGCGAATGGCTCGTCATACATGATCAGCATAGGATCGAGTGCGATCGCGCGCGCGAGCCCGACACGCCGCGCCATGCCGCCCGACAGTTCCCTCGGCATCAGTTGCGCGGCACCGCGCAACCCCACTGCCGCGAGCTTCATCAGCACCATATCGCGGATCATGCTCTCGGGAAGGCTGGTATGTTCGCGCATCTGAAACGCGATGTTTTCGAACACCGACAGGTCGGTGAATAACCCGCCCTGCTGGAACTGCATGCCCATCCTGCGCCGCAATCCATACAGATCGTCACGGCTCAACTCATGAACCACATGGCCGTCAACTTTTACGTGGCCGCCGGACGGCACCAGCTGTCCGCCGATCAGACGCATCAGCGTCGACTTGCCGCAACCGCTCGCACCCATGATACCCACCACCTTGCCGCGCGGAATCGACAGCGTGATGTCCTTCAGCAATGTGCGGCGCGGGTAATCGAAGCGCAGTCTGTCTATTTCGACAATGTAGTCTGGTGGCATGGGTACATAGTCTAGCATGGGGTATGCGAGGCTAATGCACGCGCCGGATGCGCGCGCCCAGGCGGGACAGTTTCTCCTCGATGGATTCGTAGCCGCGATCAAGGTGATAGACACGCTCTATCGTGGTTTCGCCGTGGGCAATCAGCCCTGCCAGCACCAGGCTGGCCGACGCGCGCAGATCGGTTGCCATCACCGTGGCGCCTTCCAGGCGCTGGACGCCGGTCACTATTGCGGTATTGCCCTCGACTTCTATTTGAGCACCCAGCCGGCGCAGTTCCTGCACATGCATGAAACGATTCTCGAATATGGTCTCGGTGATCACCGCCGTGCCGCGCGCGACCGCATTCAATGCCATGAACTGCGCCTGCATGTCGGTCGGAAACGCCGGATACGGCGCGGTGCGCAGACCAACCGCGCGCAGCGCATCCTGCATGCGCAGGCTGATCCAGTCATCGCCCGACTCGATATGCGCGCCGGCGTTGCGCAACTTTTCGATGACCGCGTCCAGAAGATCGGCCCGCGTATCGCACACACGAATTTCGCCGCCGCTTGCCGCTGCCGCCACAAGAAACGTTCCGGTTTCGATACGATCGGGCATCACGCGATAAGTGGCGGACCGCAGCCGCTCGACGCCGGCCACACGGATCACGTCGGTGCCGGCGCCGCTGATATTCGCGCCCATGGCATTCAGACATCGCGCGAGATCGACGACCTCCGGTTCGCGCGCGGCATTCTCGATGACCGTTTCCCCGGTCGCGAGCGTTGCCGCCATCATGATGTTCTCCGTGCCGGTTACCGTTACCAGGTCCATGATGATGCGGGCGCCGTGCAGTCGTGGAGCACGGGCGTGCATATAACCGTGCTCGATGTTGATGGTCGCGCCCATCGCCTGCAGGGCCTTGATATGCTGGTCGACGGGCCGCAGGCCGATGGCGCATCCGCCGGGTAACGATACGCGGGCCTCGCCGCAGCGCGCCAGCAACGGCCCCAGCACCAGCACCGACGCGCGCATGGTCTTGACGAGGTCATATGGCGCGACCGGATTGGCGAGCGCCGACGCATTGAGTTCGACGCCCAGCCTGTCGTCAACCGACACGCCTATGCCCATCTGCGCAAGCAGGCCCAGCATGGTGGTGATGTCGTGCAGGTGCGGCACATTGGCGACACGCAGAGGTTCGCTGCTCAGGATGGAGGCGCACAATATCGGCAAAGCCGCGTTTTTCGCGCCCGAAATCCGCACCTCGCCGGACAGCGGAAGTCCGCCCTCGATGATCAGTTTATCCACTGGTCGGCCGGACTATTTGCGCGCGTAGTCTTCAGGCGTGTACGTCTGCATCGACAGCGCGTGGATTTCCTCGCGCATGCGCTCGCCCAGCGCGCGATATACCAGCTGATGCTGCTGGACCTTATTCTTGCCGGCGAACGCCGCGCTCACGATCACGGCCTCGAAATGATGCCCATCCCCGCTGACCTGTACTGACTGGCATGCGAGTCCCTCTTCGATATACGACTTGACCTGCTCGGGTGTAATCATAGGTTTAGTGCCTCAGTTTATAGCCGGTGCGTATCAGATAAAGCGTCAACACGGACAGCGCCGCCAGGCACACGGCGACCACCGAGGCGCTCAGCCACGGCGATACGTCGCCGACGCCGAAAAATCCGTATCGAAATCCATCCACAATGTAAAAAAACGGGTTGATATGCGACAGCCCCTGGAAGAGCGGCGGCAGCGAATGCAGCGAATAAAACACACCCGACAGGAAGGTCAGCGGCAGTATGATGAAGTTCTGAAACGCCGAAAGCTGGTCCATTCTATCGGACTGCATGCCGGCAATGATGCCGAGCACGCCCATGATGCCGCTGCCCAGCACGCCGAATACGATGATCCACCATGGATGTTCGAAGCGCAGATTGACGAACCATACCGTAAACAGCAATACGCCCGCCCCGCACACCAGTCCGCGCGCGCTCGCGGCCAGCAGGTAAGCAAAGAAGAATTCACGATACGAAAGCGGCGGCAGCAGGACGAAGACGATATTGCCGGTCATTTTTGACTGCATCAGACTTGAACTCGAATTCGCGAACGCATTTTGCAACACCGACATCATGGCCAGGCCGGGCACCAGAAACGCGCTGTAGCCGACGCCCGGATAGGGCTCGGCGGAATTTCTCAGGGTATGACCGAACACCATCAGAAACAGCAATGCCGTTAATACGGGCGCGAGCACGGTCTGCACGTTAACTTTCCAGAAACGCAGCCATTCCTTGTAAAACAAGGTGTAAAACCCGTTCACGCCGACTCCTGGTTCATGATCTTGACGAAAACCTCTTCAAGGTCGGGTTGCACGACCTCCATTTCGATTACTTTCGCGCCCGCCACGCGCAGTGTCGCCATGACCTGCTCAACCTCGGCATAGTCTTTCAGCGCAAGCTGAAATCCGCTTTCGGTTTCGTGCTTCAGCAGCGGCATAAGCGTCGGCGGCAATACGTGCGGCTCCAGGCTGAGCTGGACATAAAAACCCGAGAACCGCTTGAGCAGGTTTTGCGTGGTGTCGTTGGCAACGATTTCACCCTTCTTCAACATCGCGATACGCCCGCACAGCGCCTCAGCCTCCTCAAGGTAATGCGTGGTCAGCACGATGGTATGGCCATCTTCGTTCAGCCTGCGTATAAAGCGCCATAGTGTCTGGCGCAGTTCAACGTCGACACCGGCGGTCGGTTCATCAAGTACGATCACCGGCGGCTTGTGCACCAACGCCTGGCCGATCAGCACGCGTCGTTTCATGCCTCCCGACAAGCGTCGCATATTGGTATCGGCCTTTTCGGTGAGATCGAGGTTATGCAGAACCTCGTCTATCCACGCGCTGTTGTTGCGCAGGCCGAAATACCCCGACTGTATGGTGAGCGCTTCGCGCACGGAAAAGAATGGATCGAATACGAGCTCCTGCGGCACCACCCCGAGCGCGCGCCTGGCCTGACGATACTGCTGCACCACATCATGGCCCATGATGCGCGCGGTCCCGCTGGTCGCCCGGCTAAGGCCGGCCAGCACACTGATAAGGGTCGTCTTGCCTGCGCCATTTGGACCCAGCAGACCGAAGAACTCGCCCTGCGCTATTTCGAGATCCACGCCTGCAAGGGCACGCAGGTTTGCGTAGCGTTTGACAACCTGCTCAACCTGAATTGCCGGGACCATGTGAGTCGGTGAGGGGGAAAGAGTTAAGAGTAAAACGAGAGTAGCGAAATGAAACAGAGTCGTAGGGCGGTATGCCCATAGTGCCGCCATCAGTTGTCGGCAAGGACTTGCGAGCTACCGCCGTACTTCGCGGGGACCAGATCCGCCGTTCATACCCACCTCATGCGCTCGAACCGATCAGATCGGAGACACCGTACAACTTCGCCAGACTGAACAGGCTGTCAGGTAAATTTATAAATGAAATCATGATATTACGTCTGCGCGCCTCGCGCTGCCACTCGAACATCAGACTCAACGCGGAGGAATCGACTTCCGTCACGCCGGCAAGGTCTACCACCATGTCCGTGTCAGCGAACTGCTGCTTGCCGGTTTCGCTCAGCGCCGCCACGTTGGCGATGGTCAGCGCGCTGCTCAGGCGCAGCACATTGCCGGCACGCTCCATCACTTCTTTGCAGCCTGCTGATGGCCCAATGACTTGTTCTTCTTGGCCAGCGACGCTATCAGTCCGTCTATGCCGCTTTTCTGGATTTCGCTGTTAAAACTACTGCGGTAATTCTGAACCAGGCTCACGCCCGCTATGGTGACATCGTAGACCTTCCACGCCTGATCGATCTTTTCCATGCTGTAATTGACGTCGATCGGTTCATTGCCATTGCTTTGCTTGATCTGCGAGCGCACGACTACATCGGTTTCACTTGGTTGCAACTTAAGCGGACGGTACTGAATGACCTGGTCGCGATACTGCGCAAAAGCACTCGTATAGGTATGGACCAGCAACTTACGAAACTCGCTGGTCAAGCTTTGCTGCTGCGCCGCGCTCGCCTGACGCCAGGACGCGCCCACCGCAAGACGGGTCATGTGCGTAAAGTCAAAGTGCGGCAGCACCTTGGATTCCACCAGGGAAAGCACTTTGTCCGAATTTCCGGCGCTTATGTCCTTGTCGGATCTGATGGCCGTGATGACTTCATCGGTGACCTTCTTGGCGAGCACGTCGGGGGCATCCTGGCCCCGGGCCGCGGGCGCCAGAATCAGCGACATGCCGAGTATGATTCCGCACAGAATATTGCTCATCATCATCCCTTCGAATCGACTCTTGCCGTTTGTGAAATTCGCCGTTCGCGCTGCGCAGGACAGCAGCCGCGCGATATTAAAGCATTGCTGCTAAACGCGGCAGACCCTATTTGGGACTACCGCCTTCGGCCGCCTTGTTATACATAAACTGGCTGATCAGTTTTTCCAGCACCACCGCCGACTGCGTGAGTGACGGCTTTATGCCGTCGCCAGACAGCAGCATGGCCTCCTCGCCACCCGCTTCAAGCCCCACGTACTGCTCGCCGAGCAGGCCGGCGGTGCGTATTGCCGCCGAGGAGTCCTTGGGAAACTTATATCGTTTTTCGACATTCATGGTCACTTTCGCCACGAATTTATCGCCGTCAAAGGATATATCGGCCACGCGTCCCACGACCACGCCGGCGCTTTTCACGGCCGCGCGCGGTTTGAGCCCGCCTATGTCGGTGAATTGCGCGGAAATCGAGTACGTTTCGTTACCCGTCAAACTGCCCATGTTGCCGACTTTAAGCGCCAGGATGGTAAGCGCGCCGAGACCGGCAACGACAAACAGTCCTACCCAAAGATCTATAGTCGAGCGTTCCATCAGATTCCCCGAAACATGAATGCAGTTAAGATGAAGTCCAAACCCAGGATAACCAGCGATGAAGTCACCACAGTACGCGTCGTGGCGCCTGAAACGCCCTCTGCGGTCGGTGGCGCATCGTAGCCTTCGAACAGTGCGATCCAGGTCACGGCGATGCCGAATACTACGCTTTTAATGACGCCGTTTACGATATCCTCGCGAAAGTCCACGGCGCTTTGCATCTGCGCCCAGAATGAGCCCTCGTCCACGCCGATAACCACCACGCCGATCAGGTAGCCTCCGTAAACACCCATGGCGCTGAAAATCGCCGCCAGCAACGGCATGGAAATGACGCCCGCCCAGAAACGCGGTGCCACCACGCGCGCGATCGGATCAACCGCCATCATTTCCATCGCCGACAACTGTTCGGTGGTTTTCATGAGGCCGATCTCGGCGGTCATCGCCGATCCGGCACGGCTCGCGAACAGCAGTGCCGACACCACCGGCCCCAATTCGCGCACCAGCGAGAGCGCAACCAGCACGCCCAGCGCCGATTCCGAACCGTACGTCTTCAGCGTCTGATAGCCCTGAAATCCCATGACCATGCCGACAAACAAGCCGGAAACCACGATGATGATCATCGACAGCACACCGGTATAGTAAAGCTCGCGTGTGATGAGGTGCATGCGCCGGAAACAGGTTCCCGAATGCAGTATGGTCAGTACTAAAAACCGCGTGGCAAAACCCAGCCGCAAGACGTTGTCGACGGTATGATGGCCGACACCGCGAAAATTGATGATGGCGCCGCGGTTAAACAAGCGCGAGTTCCTCCCTGAAATCGCGGCCCGGGTACTGATACGCAACCGGACCGTCCGCTTCGCCCCATACAAACTGGCGCACCAGCGGATCGGTCGACGCGCGCATCTGTTCGGGAGTGCCGTGGGCGACCATCTTGCCGCCCGACAGGTAATACACGTAATCAACAACGTCGAGCGCCTCCTGCACGTCGTGCGTAACCACGATCGACGTCGAACCCAGCGCGTCGTTGAGTTTCCTGACCAGATTGCGGGTTACCCCGAGCGAAATAGGATCGAGACCGGTAAAGGGTTCGTCGTACAGGATCAGGCTGGGGTCAAGCGCGGTCGAGCGCGCAAGCGCCACGCGCCGCGCCATGCCCCCCGACAACTCCGAGGGCATCAGATGGTGTGCGCCGCGCAATCCGACCGAATCAAGCTTCATCATCACCAGGTCATGTATCATCGTTTCAGGTAGATCCGTATGCTCGCGCATCTGAAACGCAACATTATCGTAAACCGACAGGTCTGTGAAGAGCGCGCCAAACTGGAACAGCATGCCCATGCGCCGGCGCATACGGTAGAGACCATCGCGATCAAGCTCGTTCGTGCGCTGCCCGTCCACGATGACCGAACCGGTAGTGGGCTTCATCACGCCTCCAATCAGGCGCAGGAGCGTGGTCTTGCCCGAGCCACTGATGCCCATGATGGCCACCACTTTTCCGCGTGGCACGACCATGTTGATTCCGGTCAGGATCGGGCGCCGCCGATCGTACGAATAGCTGACCCCGATAATTTCCACCATCTTGTCGGTAGTCACAGCATGTACTCGGATTCGAGAACCAAAATTGGTATTGTAAACTATTCACTCTAAGGATTCCGCGACTCAAATCCCGCATTGATATAACATCGCGCGATTGCGCCGCAATTTACGCACCAGCTTATGTCCGATATCGCCCTGCGGTTTTCCAACGTTGTCAAAAACTATGGCGGGGTGCGCGTTCTGCACGACATTACCTTCGATGTCGCGCGCGCGGAGCTTTTTGGCCTGGTGGGCGTCAACGGCGCGGGCAAGACCACGCTGCTCAAGTGCTTGCTTGATTTTTGCGACGCCGGTGGCGGCGAGATCGAGATTTTCGGCGTGAATCACCGCCTGACGAGTTCGCGCCGGCGACTCGCGTTTCTGCCCGAACGCTTTAATCCGCCGTATTTCCTTAACGGCGAGGACTTTATCCGCCATGTTCTGGATCTGCAATCGGTCACCTATGACGCGGGCGCGGCGCGGCTCATGCTGGAGGCGTTCGACCTCGATCCCTCGGCCCTCGGACGGCCCGTGCGCTCCTATTCCAAGGGCATGACGCAAAAGCTCGGTCTTGTTGCGTCGTTTCTGAGCGACAAGGACCTCTATGTGTTCGATGAACCGACGAGCGGTCTGGATCCCAAGGCGCGCGCGCTGCTCAAGGCCCAGCTACGGAATCTCAGGCAACGCTCAGGCACGGTGTTTTTTACGTCCCACGCGCTGGCCGACGTCGCGGAAATTTGCGACCGCATGGCGGTGATAAACGGCGGCCGTCTGTGCTTTATCGGAACTCCGGCGACGCTCTGCGATCAGTACTCGACGACCGACCTTGAAGAGGCCTTTCTGCGTTGCATTGCCGGCGCCGCGCTGCCCGCTTGACGCACCGCGTAACATCACGCCTGCCTTGAGATTTATGCGCGCGGGTCGACGCAAGTGACTGTCGCCCGGACTATCAGGTAAGGGCGCGATCTGGCAGAATAGCAATGTGAGTTTAAGAGTGCCCAACATGCCGCGCCTCGCGGGTGCCTGATCATGGAAGGCCCTTAAAGGGAGAACTGTTTGGAAAAGCCATCTGAGAAACCGGTGCTGCTGCTCGTTGATGACGACCCGCTGATCACGGACACGCTGAACTTCGTGCTCAGCCGCGATTTCAATGTCTATGTCGGGGAATCACGCGCGCAGGTGAAAAGCCTGCTGCGCCAGCTTGATAATCCGCCGCAACTCGCGCTGATAGACCTCGGTTTGCCGCCGACGCCGCACCGCCCGGACGAGGGATTCAAGCTGATCAACGAACTCATCGCCCACTCGCCCAGCATCAAGATACTCGTGCTGTCGGGCCAGAATGACGAATCCAACGCACGTCACGCACGCACGCTGGGCGCAATCGAATTCATCTCCAAACCCTGCGAACCGGAGGCGATCAAAGCCCTGCTGCTGAAAGCGCTGCAGATCCGGGATGCCGAGATCAGCGCCGGCGCTTCAGACGTCGGCATGATCGGGAAAAGCCTGCTGGTCGAGAAGTTGCGCCAGCAAATCGGCCAGTACGCCCATGCGCCTTTCCCGGTGCTGATCGAGGGTGAGTCCGGCAGTGGCAAGGAACTCGTTGCCGAATCCCTGCATCGCATGAGCCCGCGCGCGGGCAAACCGTCCCTGGCGCTGAATTGCGCCGCGATTTCGCCCACGCTGGTCGAACCTACACTGTTCGGCTACAGCAAGGGATCCTTCACCGGCGCCACGACATCACGCGCGGGCTATTTCGAGGACGCCAACGACAGTACGCTTTTTCTGGACGAAATTGGCGAATTGCCGCTTGAATTGCAGGCGAAGTTGTTGCGGGTACTGGAAAACGGCGCATACCAGCGCGTGGGCGAAACGCAGAGCCGCGTCAGCAAGGCACGCGTCATCGCCGCCACCAATCGCGACATGCGTCAGGAAATCCGCAAGGGCCGGTTCCGTGCCGACCTATATCACCGGTTGTCAGTCTTTACCATCAGCGTGCCGCCGCTGCGCGAACTGGGGGACGACAAGCGGCTGTTGCTGGACCACTTTCGCGAGTTTTATGCTCGTCAGGCGTCGGTCCAGCCGTTCGATCTTGATACACAAGCCACGCAGATGTGGCTGGACTATGGCTTTCCGGGCAACGTACGTGAACTACGCAATATCGTCATCAGACTGGTCACGAAATACAGCGGTCAGCAGGTCAACGCGGAGCAGTTGCAGGCGGAGCTCGACATGGAAAGCATGGATGTCGACGCACCGGGTTTACCCATAGGCCAGGATTTCAAGTCGGTGCTGGATGCTGCCCGCAGGCACCTGCAGGCGCAGAAAGGTTTCAGCCTCGACCACACGCTGCAACAATGGGAAAAAGGCTATGTCGAAGCGGCGCTCTTGATTACGCAGGGTAACCTGTCACAGGCCGCGAAAATGCTGGGCATCCATCGCACCACGCTTTACAGCCGCATGCAGAACTACGGCACGACTGCCGACGGGGCGCAGAATCAGTCGCAGTGAACAGCGTTGCCTGAAACGAGGTCGCTGATGTACTACAGCCATTTTGGACTTTCCCAGCCGCCGTTTCGTATAACACCCAATACCGAATTTTTCTTCGGCGGCGGCAATCGCGGCCCCATCCTGGAGGCGCTGATCTATGCCATCAATCAGGGCGAGGGCATTACCAAGGTAACCGGCGAGGTTGGAAGCGGCAAAACCATGCTGTGCAACATGCTGCAGTCGCGCTTGCCCGCAAACGTGGAAACGGTCTACATCGCCAATCCCAGCGTTTCGCCCGAGGAAATTTTGTTCGCCATCGCGTTTGAGTTGCATCTGAATGCGCCGCGTGATGCAAGCCACCTCGAAGTCATGCAACTGCTGCATCGCCACCTGCTTGAGCGTCACGCGCAACAAAAACAGGTGGTGATGTTCGTGGAAGAGTCGCAAAGCATGCCGATTGCGACGCTGGAGGAAATCCGGCTGTTGTCCAATCTGGAGACCGCGCACAGCAAGCTCCTACAGATAGTCCTGTTCGGGCAGCCCGAACTGGAAGAGAATCTGCGCCGGCCCGAAATACGTCAGTTGCGCGAGCGCATCACCAACAGCTTCCGGCTAAGCCCGCTGAAAGATGACGAGGTTCGCGACTACCTGGAATTCCGCGTGCGCGCCGCCGGCTACCGCGGGCCGAACCTGTTCTCGCGCCCGGTCATCAAGGCGATCGCCAAAGCGTCGGACGGGCTGACGCGGCGCATTAATCTCATCGCCGACAAAGCCCTGCTGGCGGCTTTTTCCGAGAACACGCACAGCATCGACCTAAAACATGTCAAGGCTGCGATTCGCGACAGCGAATTCAGCAACGAACCGCCGCGTCCACAGTTCAGGCTGGGGCTGGCCCTGTCATTGCTGGCTATGGGTGCCGGCCTGGGTATTACGGCATATGCAATATTTCAGCCTCAACGTTCGCACCAGCCAACCGCACGCGAAAATGTGTCCGGCCATTTACGACCGCCAGTCACGCAACGCAATACCGATTCGGATACGAAATCGGTCGAACTCCCGGCAACTACGCCGAACGGACCCGCGGACGTGAATAGCAATGTCTCCGCTCCCACCGCCGCACCCGACACTCCATCCACGCCAAACGCAACAACCAGCGCGACTCCGGCCGCTGCCCCCCCTATGGTAGCAACACCTGAGAAGCGAGTTATTGATGAAAAAATATATAAAAAACAAGAGGATATAAAACAAGTTAGCGCAAACTCACAAATGCCGGGAAAGGATGGAGATCCGGTTCAACTGCGCATCACCGCGACCCAGAACTGGCTAGCCCGCCAGACACAGGATACGCATACCATACAGTTACTGGGTACGGACAATACGCAACAGCTAAAGCATCATCTTAATATAATTACCAAATATCTTGATGTTAATGATATTTATGTGTACCGTACCGTTGCAAAACAAAAACCGTCTTTGACGGTAATTTACGGGGCATTCAGCGATCGTCAGGCCGCGAAAGACGCTCTTGCGAGGCTACCGCCACCGTTGAGGACATACAGACCATTATTGCGAACGGTTCGTGGCATACGCGCGGAGATCGCCAGTCACCCATCCTCCTGAGGCGCGAACTGGTTGCGTGACCGGCCTTTTAGAAAGCAGTTCGTTACTGTCGACAGGAGAATATCTTGAACATGGTTGCCTACCAAGCTCACGGACCAGCTGTCATTGACGTTAGCCCATACGATTGCGGCGAAGCACTGACTGCGCAACGCATAGGCGCACTCCTGTCGGTCGGCATCACCGTATGTGCTCTTTTGCTCCTGAGCGGTTGCTACCGCACTGCAGCATTACCGCAGTCCGAGGGACACATCGTGACTCCAACGGCAAAACCGACTCTGGACAGCGTGCCGACACCGACGCGCATCAGCACCTTTGTCCCACCGCCGAAACCGACGGTCAAACCCGCGACGTATAGCGTGGTGGTCAGTGAAGTGCCGGTGAAAGAACTGCTGTTTGCGCTGGCGCGCGACAGCAAGCAGAACATCGACATACACCCGGGGCTGCAAGGGTTGGTCAGCCTAAACGCAATCAATGAGACCCTGCCGGCCATCCTTGAGCGAGTTTCCAAACAGGTCAATCTGCGCTATCGCCTTGAAGACAATACGATTATTGTCTCCCCTGACTTTGCTTACGTGAAAACCTACCGCGTCAATTATGTAAACATGACGCGTGAAACCACATCCACCATCGGCGTTTCCGGTCAGATACAAGCCGGCAACACCGGCGGGTCCGGTGGCGGCGCACTCAACGCGTCGAACACCGTGGTAAAAACCGTTTCGAACAACAACTTTTGGGATGCGCTGCGCGACAACGTGCGCGCAATTCTGAATTCCACGCGCCAGCAATCGCTGTCGGCGGACGCCAAGTCGGAGCGCGCCGAATTGGTAAAGCAGGATCAGGAATACCGGATCAAACAACTGGAAGCCACCAATCGCACTGGATCCGGCGCGCAAACACCGGCCGCTGCCGCCCCGCCGCCCGTTCAGCCTCTTACGTTATTGCCGGACGATGTCATCGTTAACGCGATGGCCGGCACGCTCACGATCAACGCCACGGAAAAACAGCATCAACTGGTGCAGCACCACCTCGATTCCATTACACAGGTATCGCAGCGCCAGGTGCTGATCGAAGCCACCATCGCCGAGGTTACACTCTCCGACGCCTACCAGGGCGGCGTCGACTGGAGCCGGCTGGCGGTGTCCGGCGGCATCAACCTGACCCAATCGCTGATCGGCAGCGTCGCCAATGCCTTTACCCCGGGCAGCCTGACGGTGGGCTACGCAAATCCCACATCCAGCGTCGGCAACCTCAGTGCCACTGTCAAACTGCTGAGCCAGTTCGGTAATACGCGCGTACTGTCGAGCCCCAAGCTAATGGCAATTAACAATCAGACTGCTTTACTTAAAGTCGTCGACAACGTCGTATACTTTTCCGTCGAATCGCAACAGGGCGTTACGACCGGCTTGACGACCACCGCACCGACGTTCAATACAACCGCACTTACAGTGCCGGTTGGAATGGTAATGACACTCACGCCGCAGATAAACGAGAATGGGCAAATAACGCTCAGCGTTCGTCCGACAATCACACGAATACTTCAGTTCAAGAACGACCCCAACCCGAGCTTGTGCTCGGTTATCGGCACCGGCGCCACGGCCACCCAAAGATGCATCAGCAATCCGGTTCCCGAAATCCAGACACGAGAAATGGAATCGGTGCTGCAGCTCGTCAGTGGACAGACGGCCGTGCTGGGCGGGCTGATGCAGGACAATGTCCGTCGCGACCGCAATGCCATTCCTGGATTGGGCAATCAACCGACCATAGGCGAAGCGTTCGGCATGCGTAACGACGCCAGCACAAAATCGGAACTGGTGATTTTTCTGCGGCCAACCATAATCACCAGTCCGTCGCTTGCGAGTGATGAACTGAAGTTCTTCCAGCGTTTCCTGCCGCAGCAAGCCGAGGCGCCGACCGAAACGCTGCCTGGTGAAAAACAGGTTGCGCCGTCGCGATGAGCCTGCTCGTCAAGGCCCTGGAAAAGGCCGCCCAGGACCGCAACGAAAACAGCGCCGCGCGCCCGCCCAGTGGTGCAACCAACACCGGCGCGCAAACGTCGAACACCGGCAAAACGTCATCCGGCGCAGGCGAACTTTCCCTGGAACCGATTGCGCAGCAACAGGCATCCCTGCAGGCTGCGGCGGGCTCGTCCGCAAACACGAACGCCGATGCGGCAAAAGCAGCCGCGCTCATGCGCGCCAGCCAGCGCGACGCCAGCGGCGGCTTCGGCGCCTACGCGCGCGGCAATCCACTGATGATGTTCGGATCGCTGGTGGTGTTATTCCTGCTGGGCTATGGCGTTTATGTCTTTCTGCAACTCAATCCCGGCCTGTTCTCGACACCGCAGCCGCCCGCTCTTAAAGCTGCTTCGACTACCCCTGTAACGCCCCCACCGCCACCCGCGGTCGGTTCAGTTTCAGCGCAACCGGCGTCGCCGTTGACGTCATTGCTGCCCACGCTGCAAGCCAGCACGGAAAAAGAAAAGCCTGCTCCGCCTCCGGCCGCACCGCCCGCCGCCGCGGTGAACGTTGCTGCGCCTACCGCACCTGCACCGCCCGCCGTGCCGCCGGCGCAGCGCGACACGATCAAGGTTACCGCCGGTGGCGCAGCGCCGGCTCTTAACCCAGTCTTGACCGAGGCTTACAAAGCACTCGAGTCGGGCAACCTCGACGCGTCACAACGCCTGTACAACCAGCTGCTGCGCATTGAACCGAACAGCGTGGACGCGCTGCTTGGACTGGCCGCGATCGCCAGTCAGCAAGGCGACAGCTCGCAAGCATCGCGCCATTATCTGAAGGTGCTGGAGGTTGACCCGCGCAACGCACTGGCACAAGCCGGATTGATCGGCATGCTGGGCCGCGCCGATCCGCTCGCTGCCGAGAGCCGGCTCAGGCAACTCATTGCGCACGATCCCTCCGCCTATCTGTACTTCACGTTGGGCAACCTGCACGCCGATCAGAACCGCTGGCCCGACGCGCAACAAGCCTATTTTCAGGCGCACAACCTGCAGCCCGATAATCCGGACTATGCCTACAACCTCGCCATCGGTCTTGAGCATGTCGGGCAACCGAAACTGGCGCTGAATTTTTACCGCCACGCCCTGCAGCGGGCCACGGCGACCGGTCGTGCCAACTTCAATACAGCGGCGGCCCAGGAGCGGGTCAGCAAGCTCGAAAAAGTTGTTCAATAGCGTCACGTACAAACCACTCTTGAGCGTTTCATACGTGACGATCTTCGAAACGCTCGTGAATTCCCATGGCTGAAAGTCGAAAGAAACTGCGCATAGGCGAGCTGCTCATCCAGCAGGGATTGATCTCGCCTGACCAACTTGGCATCGCGCTGGCCGAACAGAAACAGGGTAATGTCCCCATCGGGCGCCTGCTGGTGCGCCTGGGCTTCATCACCGAAGCCGCGATTCGCGACATCATGGCCCGCACGGTGGGCCAGGAGTCGATCGACCTGGCGTCTGTCGTGGCCGATCCGGAAGCGCTAAAGCTGGTACCGCAGGAATACGCGCGCCGCCACCGCTTGCTGCCGATTGCCTATAACACCGAAGACCGCGAACTGACCCTCGCCACGACCGAGCTTTTCAACATCGTCGCACTCGACCAGTTGCGCGCGTCGCTCGGGCCGGGCATAGAAATCAAGACCCAGCTCGCCGGCGAAGCGCAGCTTGAGGACTACATCGATCAGTTCTACGGCCACGAGCTTTCGGTCGACGGCATCCTGCAGGAGATTGAAACCGGCGAGATCGACTATTCGTCCCTGCCCGGCGGCGGCGACCAGTACACGCAGCCCATGGTGCGCCTGGTCAACGCGTTGCTGGTGGACGCCGTCAAGCGCGGCGCCTCCGATATCCATTTCGAGCCCGAGTACGCATTTCTGCGTATTCGCTATCGCATCGACGGCGTGCTGGAAACGGTACGCAGCCTGCACAAGACCTACCTTCCCGGCATCACCGTGCGCATCAAGGTGATCAGTGAAATGAACATCGCGGAATCGCGCGCCCCCCAGGATGGCCGACTGTCGCTGACGCTCAACGGCAGGCCTATAGACTTTCGGGTTTCTACCCATCCGACTATCTACGGCGAAAACATCGTGCTGCGCATACTCGACCGCGAGAAATCCATCATCAGCCTGGACAAGATGAACCTCGCCAAGCCCGCGCTGGCCAAGCTCAACCTGATGCTGGCGCGGCCCGAGGGCATACTGATCGTGACGGGGCCCACGGGCAGCGGCAAGACCACGACGCTGTATTCGCTGCTGTCGCAGGTCAATGACGAGACCGTCAATATCATGACGCTGGAAGATCCGGTCGAGTACCCTCTGACGCTGATGCGCCAGACTTCGGTCAACGACGCGGTGCGCATGAATTTCGCGAACGGCATACGATCGATGATGCGCCAGGATCCTGACATCATCCTGGTCGGTGAAATTCGCGATCTCGAAACTGCGGAAATGGCGTTTCGCGCCGCGATGACGGGGCATCAGGTGTTCAGCACGCTGCACACCAATTCCGCACTCGGGGCATTTCCGCGCCTGATCGACATCGGCATACAGCCCGGCATCATGGCGGGCAACATCATCGGAGTGATCGCGCAGCGCCTGGTGCGGGTGCTGTGTTTGCACTGCAAAGAGGGATACGCCCCGAGCGCCGTGGAGCGGCAAGTCCTGGGCGTGACGACGGAAAACACCAGACAGATATTCCGTCCGGTCGGCTGCCCGAAGTGCAACAACAAAGGCTACAAGGGGCGTTGCGCGGTGATGGAATTGCTGGTCATGGATAGCGACATGGATGAACTGGTGGCGCGGCGCGCCACCGCCAAGGAACTGCATGCCGCGGCGCTGGCCAAGAAATTCCGACCGCTTGCCGAAGAAGGCATCGCTCGCGTGCTCGACGGCACCACCAGTCTTGCTGAAATCTCGCGCACGCTCGACCTCACCGCGAAATTCATGTAACCGCGTGTAACCGTGCCCACTTTCGACTATAAAGCCGTCGACAAATCCGGGCGCCCAGCGCGCGGCGGCCTGGATGCCGTCAACGAAGTGGATCTTGAACTTCGGTTGCGGCGCATGGGCCTCGACCTGATTACGTTTCGTGAAATCGACCAGAGCACCGGCGGATTTGGCGCGCATGGCCGCATTACGCGCCGCGACCTGATTGCGTTCTGCTTCGACATGGAACAGATCTCGCGCTCGGGTATTCCGCTGTTCGAAGGCATCAGGGATCTGCGCGATTCTATCGAGAGCCAGCGCTTTCGCGATATTCTCACGACGCTGGTCGAGGACATGGAGGGCGGGCGCATACTGTCACATGCCATGGCGCAGCACCCGTATGTTTTCGACAATGTTTTCGTCAGCCTGATCCGCGCCGGCGAGCAGGCCGGTCAACTGACGGAGGTTTTTGAAAATCTGGGCAAGACCCTGAAATGGCAGGACGAGCTCGCGTCACAGACCAAGCGCCTGATGATGTATCCGACGCTGGTGCTGGTGGTGGTGACTGGCGTCATGCTGTTCATGCTCACCTATCTGGTGCCGCAGGTAACGCAGTTGCTGAAAACCATGGGCATTGCACTGCCGTTGCAAACCCGGCTGCTGATTTTCGTCTCCAACTTTGTCGTCAACTACTGGCCATTCGTACTCGGCACGCCTGTCGTGCTCGCGGTTACCGCAGTGCTGCTCGTCAAGCGCAGCCAGAGAGCGCAGTATTTCTGGGACTACGCCAAACTGCATCTGCCCATATTCGGACCCATCCTGCGGAAAATCATACTGTCGCGTTTCGCGAATTTCTTTGCGCTCATGTACAAGTCTGGAATTACGGTTCTGGAGGCTCTCAAGGCATCCGTCGAAATAGTCGGCAATCGCGTCATCGCGGATGGTCTGGCGCGCGCGGGAACGCAGATCAACGCCGGCGACAATCTGTCCGACACGTTCCAGAATCTGGGCATGTTTCCACCGCTCGTCATCCGCATGATGCGGGTGGGCGAAGCCACCGGCGCGCTTGATACGGCGTTGCTCAATATCACCTATTTCTACAATCGCGACGTCAAGGAAGCAGTCGACAAAGGCCTCGCCATGCTGGGGCCGGTTCTGACCGTCGTGCTTGGCGGCATGCTCGTCTTCATCATGTGGTCGGTGCTCGGTCCAGTGTACGATATATTGGGTAAAATAAAGTTTTAGGCGAGGCAAAGATGGTATACAGCCATGGGTGGACTCGCGCCTGTTCCGCAACCGCGGTAGCGGCGGTTCATCACCTGCCATTCCGGAATTTCGCGGACAGCAATGGCTGACAATCTACTGGTCTGCGTATCAGCCCGGCTGGTCAGCGCGGCGCGCTGGCACAATGGTGCCTTGGACGCATGCAGCGTATTTCCGAACAACGAAGACGGCCTCAGTGCATTCGGGGTATATCTTGAAAGCGCAGGCAAGCCGTCCGTGCACATGCTCGCCAATGTCGTCGAGGAAGACTATCGCCTGGAATCCCTGCCCCACAGTTTTGGCAGTGAGCGCGCCGAAATGGTCAACCGCAAGCTCAAGCAGTTCTATCGCAATACACCGTATTTCAGCGCCCGTCTGCAAGGCCGCGATGACGACAAGCGGCGTGACGACAGATATCTGTTCTGCGCCATAACCAATCCCGACCCGGTTTCGGAGTGGCTGCAGGCCATCATCAATCGGGGTTTGCCGGTTGCCGGCCTGTACCTGCTGCCGACGGTTATTCCCGGCATGGTATCGCGGCTGCAAATCAAGCACGACAAGGTGCTGACGATATCGATAGAAGACTCGGGCGTGCGGCTGACGTTTCTACGCGAACAGAAACTGCGCATCAGCCGGTTTGCGCATATAGACAGCTCGGATGCGCAGGCAATCAAGAGTTACGCCGACGAAATCACCAATACCCGGCTGTATCTGCACGCGCTGCGCATCCTGACGCTGGACGAATCCCTGCTCGTGCTGATAGTCGACCGCAATGATACGCTGGCGGCGCTCGAGCAGACCATCACCAGGGACAGTCCCTATATTGAATGCTGGCGCCTCGCGCGCCGCGAGATTGTCAGCCAGCTTGGCATTTCCGAGAAGATGCTCGGCTCGTCAAGCGACGCGCTCGCCTTGCATCTGCTGGGATTGCAGGCGCCGCAAGACAACCTCGCGCCGGCCCATGTCACTCTGGGCTATCGTCAACACCAGGCACGGCGCGGAATCTACGCCTTGACGGGTGTACTGGCGCTGTCCGCAGCCGCGTGGTGCGGTGTCAACTTGTACCAGATATGGGACTCTAAATCAGAGACGCAGATTGCGGCACGTCAGACGGCACAACTGCAATCGCAATATCTGGAGGCAACACGACAGTTCCCGGCGGCGCCGACGACCGCCGACAATCTGCAGCACGCGGTCGAAGTCTCGCAGAAAATCGGCGCAACCCTGCGTTCTCCGGAATCCATGCTCAACATTATCAGCGAAGTGGCGGAACTCAGTCCGACCATTACGCTGAAATCGGTGGGCTGGAAATATGACAGCACGCGCATTGAAGCGGATGCCGGCAAGTCGTACAAACGCTTGGACGAGCGGCCCGCGCCCGAAATAGCGAGTATCGCGCGCAGACAAAGCGGCCTGATAGAAGGCGAAGTGCGGCCTTTTCGCGGTGACTATCGCGGTGCGATCGAAACCATAAACCGTTTCGCGGAAGTTCTCGCCAAGCATCCTGCGGTGGCCGAAGTCAATGTCGTCAAACTGCCGCTCAATATCAGTTCCAATCTGGCATTGACCGGCAACACGACCGACAGCGCCGATCAATCGGGGAAAGCGGAATTCAAGATGCTGCTGGTGCTCAAATGATCTCCATGGACGCGATCAATCCTCGCGGACTTAAGGCGCCGCTCACGGCTTTGGCCGTCGCAGTCCTGCTCGGGATCGGACTGCCGTACTACTCGGACAGCAAACTCAAGGACGCGAAACGTGAATTGGCGCAGCAACAAAAGCAACTCAGCGACGCGCGCACAAAGCTGAACAAATCCGGAGACGAAAAAAACATCATCGTGCGCTTTCTGAAAGACTACGAGCATCTGCAGCGCATCGGGTTCGTCGGCGAAGAACAGCGCATCAATTGGCTGGATGGGCTGCGCCTCGCCAATCAACAGACCCGGTTGTTCGGCGTCGATTACCAGATCGGCACGCAGAAGCCCTATCCATTTGCCACCGAACTCAACCCCGGCCAGATGGCGATATTCCAGTCGGAGATGAAGATCAGTTTCAAACTGCTGCATGAAGAAGACCTGATGCGTTTCCTGAGCGCGCTTGCCAAACAAGGGGCGGGCGTATTCTCGGTAACCGAATGCATGATGGAGCGCATGGAGACCGGCGGCAGCATACGCTTTCAGCCCAACATCCGCGCCGAATGCGATCTGGCGTGGATTACCATGCGCCCCGCGACCACGGGAGACAAGAAATCGTGATTTTGCGCCTGACATACTTGGCATTGATGCTATCCGTCAGCACCGCAGCGTGCGCCGACCTCGGCCGCTTGTTTTTTACACCGGCGCAACGCACGACGCTCGACAACGCGCGTCAGCAGAACCTGCGTGTTGAAATAGGTAACGACAATGCGCAGGCAGCGGCGCCGGTACCCGAGAGCATCAGCGTCAACGGTATCGTAAAACGCAGCGATGGCAAGTCAACGATATGGGTCAACAATCAGGCGGTCAGCGGGCCGCAAACCGGGCGCATCAGCGTGTCGGCAGGGAAGACTGACAACCACGTACGGCTCAGCGTTCCTGAAAGCGGCCGCGTCGTTGACCTTAAAGTCGGTCAGACCGTGGAAATCGTCAGCGGTGGTATCACCGATAGCTATTCCCGGCGTCCGCCGACCAAAGAGGCCACGCCAGAAAATACGGCGCCTGCCGGCGACCAGGCCGCGCCTGCATCTGCCAACGCGAGAACCATACGCGACGCAGTTGACAGCGCCCGCGGTTCGCCAGGCGAGCGTTCACGCGTCG
>CANJQI010000006.1 GCA_947476215.1 Betaproteobacteria bacterium | reverse complement strand
CGGCACGGACTTTCTGCATACCGGCGAAGTTCGCTAGATCGACGCAGTGGGCATTCGCGATCGTCTCGATCATAACGAACTGGTGCTGCTCTCGCCGCTCGGATATTCACCGACGGGCGAGATATTCAACCTTGCGCTCGAGGACGTGGCCGCTTCGATCGCCATAGCGCTCGGTGCGGAGAAACTGATCTTTCTGATGGCAGACGCGGGTGTCACGACGGGCAAGCGCGCGGAACTGAAACGCGAGCTGACGTGCACTGAAGCCGACAGGCTGATTGCGCGAAATCTGAACTTGTCGGACGACGTGAAGCTGTATCTGCCGCGTGCCGTGGCCGCGTGCCGGGCGGGCGTCAAGCGCGCACATTTGTTGTCGCGCCATGTGGACGGCGGGATGCTGCTTGAACTGTTTACGCATCGCGGTGTCGGCACCATGGTGACGCAGGATCCGCTTGAAAAACTGCGTCCGGCGCGCATTGAGGACATAGGCGCCATACTGCAGCTCCTTGAGCCGCTTGAGGCCGACGGCACTTTGGTCAAGCGCGGGCGCGATCTGCTGGAGATGGAGATAGACCGCTTTTACGTGCTCGAACACGATCGAGTCATCGTTGGATGTGCCGCGCTCTATCAGTTCGACGATGGCACCGCAGAGCTCGCGGGCCTGGTTGTACATCCGGATCATCGTCGCGCCGGAGCCGGCGAACGGCTGGTGCAGGCGATTGAAGCGCGGGCACGCAAGCGCAAGGTGAAGCGGCTGTTTCTGCTGACCACAAGAACCGGACACTGGTTTGTGGAGCGGGGATTCAACGAGGTGCCGGTGAATGAATTGCCGCGCCGCAGACAGGACCTGTATAACTATCAGCGCCGTTCGCAGGTATTCATGAAGCGTCTGTGATCGCCGCAGGTGTGGTCTTTGCATGCATGTAACAATTTTTTAACGGGCGACGGTTAATCTGGAGTAACGACGATGGCAAGAATGGTGACGTGCGTCAAATTGGGACGCGAAGCGGAAGGGCTGGATTTTCCAACGTATCCGGGCGCGCTGGGCAAACGGATTTTTGACAATGTCTCGAAAGAAGCCTGGAAACAGTGGCTCGAGCATCAGAAGATGCTGGTTAACGAAAACCGCTTCAATCTCGCGGACAAGAAAGCGCGCGATTATCTTGCGCAGCAGATGGAAAAACATTTTTTCGGTGACGGGGCGGATGCGGCACAGGGCTATGTTCCGCCACCTGGAAAGTAGCACCCGCATACCCCTGAATTGCTGTCGGGCCGGGGGCTGTGCACCTGATCGACCATTCTGCTTGCAGGCAGGCGCTGCCACGAATTCGAGCCTGCGATGAGCAAGAGATACGTATTACCCGAACTCTATCTCAATCGGGAACTCGGTCTGATTGAATTCAACCGTCGCGTGCTGGCGCTTGCGGAAAACCGCGCCAGCCCCGCACTCGAACGACTGCGCTTCCTGTGCATCGTCGACAGCAATATCGACGAATTGTTCGAAATCCGCATTGCCGGACTGAAGCAGGAAATCGCCGCTGCGGCACCGGCAGGTCCGGATGGCATGCCACTGGTTCAGGTATTGCGCGAGGTGTCAATTCAGGCGCAGGCGCTGGTCGCGCGCCAGTACCAGGTGCTCAATGAAGAAGTCCTGCCGCAACTTGCGACGCATGGCATACGCATCCTGAGGCACAGCAAATGGAACAGCGTGCATAAGAAATGGGTAAGGGAATATTTCTTCAATGAATTGATGCCGGTTCTGACGCCCATGGGACTCGATTCGGCGCATCCGTTTCCGAAGCTTCTGAACAAGAGTCTCAATTTCGTGGTCGAGATCGAAGGCAAGGACGCTTTCGGTCGAAAATCGAGCATGGCCATCGTGCAGGCCCCGCGCGTACTGCCGCGCATCATTGCCGTGCCGAAACGAATATCAGGCTGCCCGCATGGGTTTATATTTCTGTCATCCATCATGTACGCCCATGTCAGCGAGCTGTTTCCGGGCATGTCGGTTGTCGGGTGCTATCAATTTCAGCTTACGCGCAATAGTGATCTCTATATCGACCAAGAGGAGTTGCTGGAACTGAAAAGTCTGCGCAAGTTGTTGCAGGGAGAACTTTCACAGCGCCAATATGGCGACAGCGTGCGTCTTGAAGTCACGGACACCTGCCCACCGCGTATGTCGAGCGCGCTGCTGCAGCAGTTTGGATTGACTCAGCAGGATTTCTACCAGGTAAGCGGCCCCGTCAATCTGATGCGGCTGGCACATGTAGCGGAAGCCGTGGATCGCGCGGACTTGAAATTTCCGTCATTTGTGCCGGCCATGCCGCGCGCATTGACCCGCTACCCGGACATTTTCGACTGTATACGTAAAGGCGATATCCTGCTTCACCATCCGTACCAGTCTTTTCTGCCGGTGCTGAAGTTCATTGAGCAGGCAGCCATCGATCCGCAAGTGGTTGCGATCAAGCAAACTGTCTATCGTACGGGTGCGCAATCCGAAATGATGGAACTGTTGATCGCAGCTGCCCGCAATGGCAAGTCGGTAACCGTGGTGCTTGAGCTGACGGCACGATTTGATGAAGAGGCCAATATCAACTGGGCGCAGCGTCTTGAAGACGTCGGGGCGCACGTGATCTACGGCGTAGTCGGGCACAAAACGCACGCCAAGATGGCGTTGGTTGTGCGGCGCGAGGAAAAACGCCTGCGACGCTACGTGCATTTGTCGACGGGAAATTATCATTCGCGGACCGCGAAGCTGTATACGGACTTCGGACTGTTTACGTGCCACGATGAGATCAGCTCCGATGTCAGCGAGGTATTCATGCAGCTGACCGGATTGGGCAAGTCCATCAAGCTCAAGCATCTGTGGCAGGCGCCGTTCACGCTACACAGCCGGAGCATCAAGGCGATACAGAACGAGGAGAAAATCGCGGCGGGCGGAGGCAGGGCGCGCATCATCGCCAAAATGAACGCACTGCTCGAACCGCAAATCATTGCAGCGTTGTACAAGGCGTCACAGGCGGGCGTCAAAATAGACCTTATCGTACGCGGCGTTTGTGCGTTGCGCCCCGGTATCAAGGGTATATCGGAAAATATCCGGGTCATTTCCGTGCTCGGGCGGTTCCTGGAACATTCTCGCGTGTTTTATTTCTTCAATGGCGGCGCGGAAGATGTATATCTGTCGAGCGCCGACTGGATGGATCGCAACTTCTTCCGGCGCATCGAGGTATGCTTTCCGGTGTTGGATACGCGGCTCAGGAAGCGTGTCATTCGGGAAGGACTTCTGCCCTTTCTTGCGCGTGATATTGACGCATGGGAAATGGAGTCCGGCGGCCCCTGCAAGTTTCGCAAGGGCAAGCGTGGGCTCGACGGGCACGTTCAGACGCGATTGCTCCGCTTGCTGGCCGAGTAAAGCGGAGCAGTAAAAATGGCAACGATGAACTTGATCTTGTGGCGGCATGCCGAAGCTGAGGACGGCACCCCCGACCAGGAGCGCGTTCTTACCCGCAAGGGCCTCAAGCAGGCTCAGCGCATGGCAAAGTGGTTGCAGGAAAGGCTGTCTGAAGACGCGGTGTTTCTGGCCAGTCCCGCCCAACGCACCCTGCAAACCGCTCACGCGTTGGGTAGGGACTTTAGGGTGATGCCGGAACTCGGAACGTCAGGGTCGCCTGAATCGTTGTTATCGGTGATCAAGTGGCCCGCGACCAAGGGTAGCGTCGTGATTGTCGGTCATCAGCCGACGCTGGGTGAAACAGCAGCGCTGTTGCTGACCGGCAGGAAAGCCCCATGGGCGCTTAAGAAGGGCGCCGTGATCTGGCTTGCACGGCGTGATGACGTCAGTGACGCGCGGGTGATGCTGCGGGCAGCGATCGCGCCCGATCTTCTATAACGGCAAAACACTCGCCGGCATTACGGCTGTGCGCCGATTCCGGCATCCTTGATGACTTTGCCCAGGCGTGCGATATCGGATTTCATCAGCGCCATCAGTTCCTGCGGGGAACTGCCGACCGGCTCTATCCCCAAGCCAAATAACGTGTCTTTCACGTCCTGCTGGTTGAAGGCGCGCACGATTTCGGTATTCAGGCGGTTGATAATCCGAGTTGGTGTTTTTGCCGGCGCAAATACCGAGTTAACGGTGGCCGATTCAAAGCCCGGCACACCCGAAGCCGCCACCGTGGGCAACCCCGGTACCAGTGCTGTCGGTTTGGGGCTGGCCACGGCCAATGCCCTGACTTTGCCGGACTTCATGTGCGATGCGATCGAGCTTGATGAGGGGAACATCACCTGCACTTCGCCAGCCAGCAGTCCGATAATCGCCGGTCCCGCGCCTTTGAACGGTATGCGCACGAGATTGACGCCGGCCATGGCTTTGAACAACTCCGCGCCCAGATGCGTCGAGGCGCCCGTAGCGCCGGAGCCGTAATTCAGGACGCCTGGCTTGGCTCTGGCCAAGTCGATCAATTCCCTGACCGAATGCGCGGGCACAGCCGGGTGCACGACCAGGACGTTATATGCACTGGTGACGCAGGCAATCGGCGCAACGTCCCTGAGCGGATCGTAGGGGGCTTTATCCAGCAGGGTGCCTATCCAGAAAGTGCTGCCATATAAGAGCAACGTATGGCCATCCGGGGACGCTTTGATTACCACCGGGATGACGACATTTGCGCCGCGGTTGTCGACGATAACCTGCTGGCCGAGGCTGCGGGTGAGGCCGGGTGCGATCATTCGCGCGACCATGTCGCCGCTGCCGCCGGGATCGGATGTCACGAATCGTACCGGCCTGGCCGGAAAATCCTCACCGCGCGCTGGATTCAGGCAAAGTAACGCCGCGCCAGCCATGATTGCCCGGATCAAGAACCACATAGATTGCCTCTGGATTCCGTTCCCCAATGCGCTGTGTACCAGCATTCCGGCCCGCTGAACTCCTGCAATCCCGGCATCATGCCGCTTGTGCTTCAACGCCGGCCTCAAGCTCGCGCAATGACTTGATGTCGAGTTTGAATCCCGCAGTACTCCATTCCTCGATCTCCTCCTGCAGTGCTGTCACTGTCAGTGGATTGGTGGCTAGCCAGTCACGATCCAGGTCCAATTTGAGGGTGCGCGCCTGCATGTTGACCGCGAATTCAGGCAAGACGATATCGGTGCGGTTGCGGTAAATCAGCGTTGCCAGACGCAGCGCCATTACCATGCGCCAGTCGATGATTTCAATGTCGTCCGAAAAAATCCGCTTTAACGAGCGACGGTGCGCGAGCAATAAAGTCGCAAGCCGCCATTGCTCCATTTTCGAGAATCCCGGCATATCGGCATTGCGCGCGATGTACGCTGAATGCTTGTGATATCCGCTGTAGGCGACGGATATGCCGATTTCGTGCAACTTGGCGGCCCACGCGATGTAGTGCGGCGCGGTCTCGTCGACCGTATCGTCGCCAGCGGCGAAGCGACGGTATAGACCCAGGGCCAGATTCGCGACCCGGCGTGCCTGCCTGGAGTCAACGTGGTAGCGCTGCATAAATTGGGACACGGTGACGTCGCGCATGTCGTGATGCTGAAAGCGCCCGAGCAGGTCGTATAGTATGCCCTGACGCATGGCGCCGTCGGCCACCACCATGTTGTCAATGCCGAGTTCCGAAATGATCGCGATCATGATCGCGATCCCACCCGGCAATACCGGCAGGCGGTCGGGCTTCAGTCCTTTGAGGTTTAATCCCTCGACGTCCCCCGCCTTGAGCATCGCGGCGCGCAACTGATCGAGGCCATCCGGCGTAATGCCTGAGTCTGAGTAGCCGTTCATGCGCAGGATTTCCGCGAGCGCCCGTGCGCTGCCCGAGGAACCAACCGCCTGCTGCCAGTTGCCTTTGGTGTAACCCGACACCAGGGGCTGCAGCTCATTGCGTGCCGCAAGCTCGGCCTGTTTCATCCCGTTTTTGGTGATTTTCCCACCTGGAAAGTACTTGAGGCTGTAGCTGACGCAGCCCATGTAGGTGCTTTCCAGTTTGAGCGGTTTAAAGCCTTTGCCTATGATCAATTCCGTGGATCCGCCGCCGATATCGACCACCAGGCGCTTGTCAGTGGAAGCCGGCAGGCTGTGTGACACACCAACGTAGATCAGGCGCGCCTCTTCGCGACCGGCGACCAGTTCAATCGGAAATCCGAGCGCTGCCTGAGCCTGTTTCAGAAAGCTGGCGGCATCCTTGGCAACGCGCAAGGTGTTGGTGCCCACAGCGCGCACCGTGTGCGGATCGAAACCGCGCAGACGTTCGCCGAACCGCTTCAGGCAATCGAGTGCGCGCTGCTGCGAGCTTTCATCAAGCCGCTTGTCGTGCGTCAGACCTGCGCCGATGCGAACGGGTTCACGCAGGGAATCCAGGGGATAGATTTGACCGCTG
Organism: Betaproteobacteria bacterium; assembly: GCA_947476215.1. GTDB lineage: Bacteria > Pseudomonadota > Gammaproteobacteria > Burkholderiales > SG8-41 > PALSA-1004. The sequence continues at coordinate 53,960 of CANJQI010000006.1, read as the reverse complement.
ACGACACGGGCAATCTGGAGGTGGAACGAATTTGATCCGAGATCAACGGCGGCAAGCGTGGAGTAGACGGGCATGATATCGCGGGATGGTTCAGACCGTAAGCGTCTGTACCCCGCTCTCGGTCCCCAGCAACAAAATATCAGCACCACGCCGTGCGAACAGGCCATTGGTGACGACACCGGTGATCTGGTTCAGTGCGCTTTCCAGCTCGGGTGGATTCATTATGTTGAGATTGTGGACGTCAAGTATTACATTTCCGTTATCGGTCGTGAAACCCTGACGCAACGCCGGTTGCCCGCCGAGCCTGACCAGCTCGCGCGCGACGTAGGAACGCGCCATCGGTATAACTTCCACCGGCAGCGGGAAACGTCCAAGCACGTCGACGAGCTTGGACTGATCGGCGATACAGATGAACTTCCTGGCTACCGCCGCGACGATCTTTTCGCGCGTCAGTGCGCCGCCGCCACCCTTGATCATCGCCAGATGGCGCGTGATCTCGTCGGCGCCGTCCACGTAAACAGGCAGGTCTTTTACATCGTTCAGGGCGAGCACTTCGATGCCATGCTTCTTGAGCCGTTGTGCCGAGGCTTCGGAGCTGGCGACCGCACCTTCTATCTTGTGCTTGATCGTCGCCAGTTCATCGATGAAGAAATTTGCGGTCGACCCGGTGCCCACGCCTATGATGGAACCGACGGGAACGTGGGCGATAGCCGCTTTTGCGGTAGCCCGCTTGAGTTCATCCTGATTCATGAAATGCATGATAAACGCTCATGGCCGAATAGTAAATGGCACGAATGCGAAGCAAGAAAAATGTGCGTCAAGCAAATGATGGCGAAGTGAAAACGCCGCACTTTTATACCCCCCCGGCCCAGGGGGTATAAAAACTATCAGAATCAGGCTATCCTTTACCTTCTATCCGCAAGAGACCCACTGCCCCGATCAGCACATGAAAAAAATAGACTACCTGCAACGCATACTGAACGCGCGCGTCTACGACGTGGCGACGGTAACACCGCTACAGCGCGCCTCCAATCTGTCGGCGCGGATCAACAACACGCTGCTGTTGAAGCGCGAGGACATGCAACCGGTCTTTTCGTTCAAGCTGCGCGGCGCCTACAACAAGATGGTGCAATTGCCGCGGGATGTGCTCGAACGCGGCGTGATCGCCGCATCCGCGGGTAATCATGCGCAGGGCGTCGCGCTGGCGGGCCAGAAACTCAAGTGCCGCGCCACCATCGTGATGCCGGTCACTACACCGCAGATCAAGGTCGCGGCCGTTGCGGGGCGCGGAGCGCGCGTGATTTTGCATGGCGACACCTTTGACGAGGCCTACGCGCACTCGCTGATGCTTGAACGCAGGGACGAATTGACCTTTGTCCATCCTTATGATGATCCCGACGTGATCGCCGGCCAGGGCACGATCGCGATGGAGATACTCAGCCAGACTCAGCGCCCGATAGATGCAATCTTCGTGCCCGTGGGCGGCGGCGGGCTCATTGCCGGCATTGCCTCCTACGTCAAGCGACTGCGGCCGGGCATCAAGATCATCGGCGTGGAGCCGGTTGATGCGGACGCCATGTATCGTTCGCTGAAGGCCGGCAAGCGCGTGCGTCTTGACCAGGTCGGGCTGTTCGCCGATGGCGTCGCCGTGCGGCAGGTAGGCAAGGAAACGTTTCGCATCTGTCGCGAACTGGTGGATGAAGTCGTGCTGGTCAACACCGATGCCACGTGCGCGGCTATCAAGGACATGTATGAGGACACGAGGTCGATACTCGAACCGGCAGGAGCTCTTGCCATCGCCGGTGCGAAAGCGTGGACCGAGCGCCGGGGTGTGCGCGGCAAGACCCTGGTGGCAGTGGCGTCCGGCGCCAATATGAACTTCGATCGCTTGCGGTTTATTGCCGAGGAGGCCGAGCTCGGAGAAAAGCGCGAAGCGGTCATCGCCGTGACGATACCGGAGAAGCCAGGCAGCTTCCGCAAGTTTTGTGCATTGCTGGGCCCACGCAACGTGACCGAATTCAACTATCGTTTCGCCGATGAAAGCGACGCTCAAGTGTTCGTGGGCGTGCAGGTGCAGAATTACGCCGAGAGCGGTCGTCTGGTCAGGTCTTTACGACGGCATGGATTGAAGGCGCTGGATTTCAGCGACAATGAACTTGCCAAACTGCACGTTCGCCATATGGTCGGTGGACATGCGCCCACGGTCAAGCACGAAATACTTTATCGTTTCGAGTTTCCCGAGCGGCCGGGTGCTCTGATGAAGTTTCTCGACAGCCTGCGCCAGGGTTGGAATATCAGCCTGTTTCACTATCGAAATCACGGCGCCGATTACGGCCGCGTGCTGGTGGGCATGCAGGTGCCGCCCAGCGACCAGGCAGCTTTCCGGACATTTTTGAACCAGCTCGGTTACCAATACTCAAATGAGACGAGCAATCCTGCGTATCGGCTCTTTTTAGGTAAGTAGCAGTTACGCATCGAGTTGTTCCTTAGAGTGCCTAATATAATGAAACACTGCAGGCAAACCTGTGTATCGGGAATCCGCCGCGGCAGCTTCGGTGGGATAACCGAGGATAGTGGCAAAAACCCTTTAAAATCAAGACCATGAAGATTCCTCTTGGATCGCGCAAGGTCGGCGCCTGGCTGGTGTTAGTGGTGCTTTGCCGCGCATCGGTGGCGTATGGCGCAAGCCAGGACGACGATTTCATGGCCGCACGCGCGGCATTCCGTGCCGGTGACGCGCTCAAACTGGAGCGTTATGCCAAAACGCTTAAAGGCTATGTTCTTGAGCCCTATGTCGATTACTGGCGGCTGAGGTTGCGCCTGGACAACGCCGCGACCGAAGAGGTTCACGCGGTGCTGGCACAAACTCAGGATGGACCGACTTCGAACAGCCTGCGCAGCGATTGGTTAAAAAGGCTGGGAGCTAAGCAGCAGTGGGACCTGTTCGACGCGGAGTACCCGCAATCGGTCGGCGAGGACACGGAACTGTTGTGTTATTCGCTGCAGAGCCGTATGCGTGCCGGTCTTGCGCAAGTGCAGGATGGGGCGCGGCCGCTGTGGCTTTCCGGCCGGGAACTGCCCGAAAGTTGCCATACGGTGTTTAACGCGCTGTTTGCAAACCGGCAGCTGGCAACCGACAGCGTCTGGGCGCGCATACGTTTGGCGCTGGAAACCGGAAATACCGGCGTGGCGCGCCGTGCTGCGGAATACCTGCCCACACCCGAACAACCCGACGCGCAGACACTTGCCGGCATCTCCGTAAACCCCCAGGCGTTTCTCGATCGCGCGAATTTCAACCTAAAGTCGCGCGCTGGCCGGGAAACCGTCATGTTTTCCGTGCACCGACTGGCGCGTACCGCACCGTCGCTGGCTGCACAACAGTGGACCAAACTGGGCGAGCGGTTTAGCGCGTCCGAGCGCGGCTACGTATGGGGAGTGATCGCTTATCTGGCCGCGCAGCGCCACGACTCGAATGCGCTGGCATGGTATGCCCGCGCTGGTGATCTGGGCGACCAGCAGCTCGCCTGGAAAGTGCGCACGGCGCTGCGTGCACTCAGCTGGCCTGACGTCCTGGCGGCGATCGAAGCCATGTCGGGCAAGGAAGCTCAGGACCCCGCCTGGCGCTACTGGAAGGCCCGTGCACTTAAAGCGTTGAATCGTGGCGCCGAGGCGCAGCCATTGCTGGTGTCGTTAGCGGGCGATTTCACTTTTTATGGACAACTGGCTGCGGAAGAACTCGGTGACCGTGTCCGCGTCCCGCCAACGGTCTACAAGCCCGCTGCGGAGGATGTGTCGGCGATGGCGAAGACACCCGGACTTCAGCGATCATTGGCATTTTACCGGCTGAATCTTCGGTTTGAAGGCAATCGCGAATGGAGCTGGACGATACGTAATTTCGACGATCGGCAGCTATTGGCGGCCGCGGAGTTCGCACGCCGCAGCGACCTATACGACCGCGCGATCAGCAGTGCGGATCGCACGCGCGACGTGCACGATTTTGCCATGCGATATCCGGCGCCCTATCGCACGGTGATGAAGAGCTACGTCAACCAGCAGCGCCTCGATGAAGCCTGGGTTTACGGCTTGATCCGGCAGGAGAGCCGTTTTATTGCCGATATAAAGTCCAGCGCCGGCGCCAGCGGATTGATGCAGTTGATGCCTGCCACCGCGCGCTGGGTTGCCGGCAAGATAGGTCTCAAGAATTTTTCGTGGTCCCAGACGAACCATGTGGAAACCAACATCAACCTCGGTACCTGGTATATGAAACACGTGCTGGAGACCCTGGATAACCATCCGGTGCTGGCTTCGGCGGCGTACAACGCGGGCCCTGGACGGGCACGCGGCTGGCGCGCCGATACGCCCATGGAAGCCGCGATCTATTCGGAGTCCATACCGTTCAACGAAACGCGTGATTACGTCAAGAAGGTCATGAGCAATGCGAGTTACTACAGCCAGCAGTTTGGCCAGGCGTTGCTCTCGCTGAAGGAGCGCATCGGGGTCATCGCGCCGCGCTCGCGTGCCACCGAGCAAACCCTAGACGAGCCTGGCAGCGGCCAGTTACCTTGAACATGCAACTACAGATGCGGGGGGACATGTGGAAATAACCAGGGTATGCGTCATCGGCGGCTCCGGCTTCGTCGGCAGCCATGTTGCACATCTGCTGAGCGCGCAGCGTTATCTGGTACGCGTGCCCACGCGTCACCGCGAACGCGCCAAGTCATTGATTTTATTGCCTACGGTGGACGTCATCGAGGCCGATGTTCATGATGAGACGCAGTTGGCGGGACTGGTGCGTGGCATGGATGCGGTCATCAATCTGGCCGGCATACTGCATGGGGGACGCGGCGCTGATAGCTTCGAGCAGTTACATGTGGAACTCACACGCAAGGTGATAGCTGCCTGTCAGGCTGCCGGCGTGCGGCGTCTGGTTCACATGAGCGCGTTGGTGGCCGACGCGCAGGCGCCGAGCCGATATCTGCGCAGCAAAGGCGCCGCCGAGGATCTGGTGCGCGCGTCGGATTTGGACTGGAGCATCTTGCGTCCTTCGGTGATCTACGGTCGCGGCGACAAGTTCCTCAATCGCTTCGCGGTGATGTTGGAAGCGATGCCGGTATTGTTACTCCCGTGCCCGCAGGTGCGGTTTCAACCCGTTTTCGTCGAAGACGTCGCGCTGGCGTGCGTGCGTGGACTGACTGAGCGGAGTGCTTTTTGCGCCACTTACGATCTTTGCGGTCCCACCGTCCATACGCTGCGTGAGCTGATACAAATTGTCGCGCGCGTCGTCGGTCGCCGCCCGCCCGTCATCGGCCTGGGCCGCACGCTGTCCTATCTTCAGGCCTGCATGCTGGAACTCCTGCCAATGAAGCTGATGACGCGCGACAACTACCGTTCGATGAAAATCGACAGCGTGAGCAGTGCGGCATTCCCGTTCGGTATCCGGCCTGCTGCGATTGAGGCCATCATTCCTGGCTATCTAGGCAACGCCGCGCCGCGTGCACGCTACCGATCCTACCGCGATCACGCCGGACGCGCCGCGAGCTGACATGGCTTACCTCCCGACCGCGCGACCTCGCTACGCTCTAACCGCCTCGCCCACCGGGAGAGGGGAAGGGGTGATGGCAGAAGTTCATTACGGATTCCAGAACTGACGCGATGAAGATCTACGTGGTCGGCGGTGCCGTGCGCGATGAGTTGCTCGGCCTGCCAGTGGTGGATCGCGACTACGTGGTGGTAGGCGCCACGCCCGAGCAAATGATCAAGCTCGGCTACAAGCCGGTGGGCAAGGACTTTCCGGTTTTCCTGCATCCGGTGACGCATGAAGAATATGCGCTGGCGCGCACCGAGCGCAAAACTGCGCGCGGTTATCACGGCTTTGTGTTTCACGCCGCGCCGGAGGTCACCCTGGAGCAGGATCTGGCGCGGCGCGATTTGACCATCAACGCCATTGCCAAGGACGCCGCCGGAAATCTCATAGACCCGCATGGCGGTGTTGCGGATCTCAAAGGCGGTCTCCTGCGGCATGTAGGTCCGGCGTTTGTCGAGGATCCGGTGCGTATATTGCGGGTTGCGCGATTTTCCGCACGGTTTGATTTCGCGATCGCACCGCAAACCATGCAGCTGATGCGGGCGATGGTTGCCGATGGCGAGGCGGACGCGCTGGTGGCGGAACGCGCATGGCGGGAACTGGTGCGTGGCTTGATGGAAGCACGCCCCGCACGCATGATGCAGGTGCTGCATGAATGCGACGCGCTGGCACGGGTCATGCCGGAGATCGACTCGTTGTGGGCAAGCGGAGATGCCGCTGTTATGGTTGCAGCGCTCGACGCTGCGGCGCAGTCTGGATGTGAGTTGGAAGTTCGATTTGCGGTTTTGACGCGCAGCCTCGACCCGTTGGCGGTGGCGGCGCTTTGCAATCGGCTCAAAGCCCCCGCGGACAGCCGCGACCTTGCAATGCTCGCTGCGCGTCACGCAAACGTCATCGTTGACGCCGCGGCGATCGATGCGCGGACCGCGCTCGAATTGTTTAACGCCGCGGACCTGTGGCGCAGGCCCGCGCGCTTCACGCAACTGATTAGTACTGCACTGGTGAACGAGCCCGATGCCGGGGCGGCGCGAGCGCGGCTGGATCGTGCACAAGCCTCCGCCGCGTCCGTCAATGCGGGCATCATCGCCGGCGCAACCATCGACAAAAGCGGGATACACGATGCGGTAGCCGCGGCGCGTCTTGATGCGCTGCGCCGCGAATTGGGGGAGCACGACTAGAGTGTATGCCGCTTGTCGCCGCGCAAAAATCCGAGCAATGGTTGGTCGTAGTCCTTGCCAAAGGCGATAATCTTGAAAAGCTCGCCCATCTCCGCCGGGCTCATCAGTTTTTGTGCCTGCGCCGCGAGGGGCAGGTAGTTTGCGGTATCACTCGGCGAAACCGCCGCCAGCACATCGGTGATCCCGCAATTGATCAGAAATTGCGCCTGACCGGCATATCCCAGCAGGTCCAGGCCAGACTCGGCTGCCACGCGCGAGATCGCAGTGAAATCGACGTGCGCGGTAATGTCCTGCAAGCCGACCAGATGCAATGGATCGTCGTGCGCATGTTGACGGTAATGACACATCAGCGTGCCGCTGCTGCGTTGGGGATGATAGTACTCGTGCGCCGGAAAGCCGTAATCGATCAGCATGATGACGCCGCGCGCGAGGTGCGACGCCATGGTGCGCACAAAGGCGTGACTCGCCAGATGAATTTCCGATGTATAGCCGGCTTCGAGCTGAAGGTCGTTGACCTCTGCGCGCAACCGGCCGCCGGCGGGTCGTCTGCTCATTTCAAATGCATGGTTTTTCGCGATGACGCCAATTTCGGCGACGCCGTCGGTGCCGGTCGTGAACAAGTGCACCGGCATGGCGTCCAGCACTTCATTTCCGATCACCAACGCTTCGATGGAAGTCGGCAGCTCGCTTAACCAGCTGACTTTCGAAGCGAGATGCGGCAGTTCGCGTTGCACCAGATTTCGCTGGCGTTCGCGCAGATCGGCGCTGGTTTCCAGTATCAGGTAACGCTGGGGCAGGCATTCGAGGGATGCGAGTTCGGCCAGCAGATCACACGCGAGCCGGCCGCTGCCCGCGCCGATTTCCAGAATCGTGGGCAATTCGTTGCGCAGACACTCCGCACACTGGCGGGCAAGCGTAGTGGCGAACAGGCGTCCCAATTCGGGGGCGGTGACGAAATCGCCGGCGCGGCCGAATTTGCGCGCGCCCGCGCTGTAATAGCCCAAACCGGGTGCGTGCAATGCCAGTTCCATGAAGCGCGCGAAGTTGATCCAGCCGCCAGCGGCGGAAATTTCGCTGGCGATGAGCGCGGACAATCGCGCGCTATGCGCGCGCGCGGTGTCCGAAGGTACGGGCAGAAATGACAGGTGTGCGGGTAACAAGCCGCCGATAATGCGGGAATAAGTTAAAATTGACAATACGTTACGTGACAATCACATGAGTGAAGAACTGACAGGCAAAGTGGCACTGGTAACCGGCGGCGCCAAGCGTGTCGGTGCGGCGATATGCCGGCGGCTGCATGCCCAGGGTGCGAATCTGATGGTGCACCATCGCGCATCGGTGGCCGAAGCCAGAGCCTTACAGCAGGATTTGAATCAGTTGCGCGCCGGTTCGGTGGCTCTGATACGCGCCGACCTGCTCAACAGCGCGAGCTTGCCGGATCTCGTCAAAACAACGATACAGCAGTTTGGCGGGCTGGATATTCTGATCAATAACGCCTCCAGTTTCTTCGCCACCGCAATCGGCGAAGTCACGGAGAAGAACTGGGAGGACTTGATCGGGACCAACCTGAAAGCGCCGTTGTTTTTATCGCAGGCGGCGGCTGCGGAACTGCGCCGGCGCCACGGCTGCATCGTCAATATAGTTGATATACATGCCGAATTTCCAATGAAGAGTTACGTGGTATACACCGTTGCCAAGGGCGGGCTGCTGGCGTTGACACGTTCCCTGGCGCGTGAACTCGGCCCGGAAGTACGTGTCAACGGCGTGGCGCCGGGCACCATACTGTGGCCCGAGGACGATGCGTGGTCTGATGCATTGTCGCGCCAGCGTATCGTCAACCAGACCGCATTGAAGCGCATCGGGGACCCCGATGACATCGCCAAGGCGGTCGAGTTCCTGGTAACGGGTGCGCCATACGTGACCGGGCAAGTTATCGCGGTCGACGGTGGCAGGAGTATCACGCTTTGAATTCCGTCCATCCTTCATTTCCGCTCGTGTTTACCAAGCTTTCCCCGCTGCGCGAGGGAAATTCGCCAGCGGCCGAGTTGTTGTCCACCCCTGAAGAGCAGGCAGCAACGGTCACGCAAGGCATCACCATGCCGAAGCAGCTTTACGAGTCGAACAAACTGGCCAAGCGGTTGCGGCGTCAGGTCGGGCAGGCGATAGCGGATTTCGACATGATCAGCGCGGGTGATCGCGTCATGGTCTGCCTCTCCGGTGGCAAGGACAGCTATGGATTGCTCGATGTGCTGATGCGGCTGCGTGACAAGGCGCCGGTAAGTTTTGAGATCGTTGCCGTCAATCTTGACCAACGTCATCCCGGGTATCCCGAGCACGTACTACCCGAATATCTGCAAGCGCTCGGGATCCCGTATCGCATCGAAGTGCAGGACACCTATAGTGTCGTCAAGCGCGTGATTCCGGAAGGCAAGACCATGTGTTCGCTGTGTTCGCGGCTGCGCAGAGGTGTGCTGTACCGCGTCGCCAAGGAAATCGGCGCCACCAAGATTGCGCTCGGCCACCATCGCGACGACATACTGGAAACCTTTTTTCTGAATCTTTTTTTCGGCGGCAAGTTGAAAACGATGCCGCCCAAGCTGGTTTCCGACGACGGCGCGCATGTGGTTGTGCGGCCGCTCGCGTACGTCAAGGAAGCCGATCTTGCGGCCTACGCTGAACTCAGAGGGTTTCCGATCATTCCATGCGACTTGTGCGGCTCGCAGCCGACCTTGCAGCGCAAACAGATTAAACGCCAGATACAGGACTGGGAAAAACTGCATCCCGGACGCGCGGAAACGATATTCAGAAGCCTGCAAAACGTGCGTCCGTCGCACTTGCTGGATCGCCAGTTGTTCGACTTTGGCGCCATCGCTGCAACCGGTGTTGCGTCCGAGGAAGGCGATAAAGCCTTTGATTTATAATTAGTTTTTGACCGCCATTCAAGGCAGACTGCAAGCTGAATAGCTTCGCGCCCGCCAAACGCATCGCCTCATTCCATCCGCCGCAGCGCACGTTGCTGGGTCCTGGCCCCTCGGAAATCAACCCGCGCGTCATGGCTGCAATAAGCCTGCCGGCAATAGGGTATCTGGATCCGGTCTTCGTCGACATGATGGAAGATCTCAAATCGCTGTTGCGATATGTCTTCCAGACCAAGAACGCGCTCACGTTTCCGATATCGGGCCCCGGATCGGTGGGCATGGAATATTGTTTCGTAAATCTGGTTGCGCCAGGTGACAAGGTGATCGTATGCCGTAACGGCGTGTTCGGCGGCCGCATGATCGAAAATGTCGAGCGTTGCGGCGGTGTGCCGGTGGTGGTCGAAGACGGTTGGGGTGAGCAGATCAGCTCGCAAAAGCTGGACGACGCACTCAAGGCCAATTCGGACGTGCGCCTGGTTGCTTTTGTTCACGCGGAAACATCAACGGGCGTGTAGTCGGATGCCACAACACTGGTGGAAATCGCGCATCGGCATGATGCGCTGACCATCGTCGATGCCGTCACCTCGCTCGCCGGGACACCGTGCTGGTTGACGAATGGAAATTTGACGCGGTTTATTCGGCAAGCCAGAAGTGCCTGTCGTGCACACCGGGCTTGTCACCGGTCTCATTCAGCGAGCGCGTGGTCGACTATGTCAAGGCGCGCAAGGACAAGATACACAGCTGGTTCATGGACATGAATCTGCTGCTCGGTTACTGGGGCGCCACCAACCGCACGTACCACCATACCGCGCCTACCAACAGTCTTTACGCATTGCACGAAGCGTTGTTGATACTGAAGGAAGAGGGCATAGAGAACTCGTGAGCGCGCCACCCGCGCCATCACCTTGCGCTCAAAGCCGGGCGCGAAGCGATGAACCTGAAATTTCTGGTCAAGGAAGGTGCGCGGCTGCCGCAAATGAACGCAATTCATATTCCCGATGCGGTCGGCGCACGGGAAGTGGAAGTGCGCACGACACTGCTTAACGAGTTCAATCTGGAAATAGGCGCGGGACTGGGGCCGCTTGCCGGCAAAATCTGGCGTATCGGCCTGATGGGCTATTCGTGCAAGCCCGAAAATGTCATGTTATGCCTGTCGGCGCTGGGTTCAGTTCTTGCGGATATGGGGATGCCGGTTCAGGTGGGCGGGGCGGAAGCGGCTGCGCACGGCGCCTACGCCGCGCTGCATGCCAAGGCCGCGCCAAGAAGAAAGGCATCGCCAAAGTCCAGTAGGGAACCGCGAATGAGGCGTATGGCACATCGCACAAGTGCCGCGCCAAGCTATAATCCCTCGTCATGACTACCGTATCACCGCAATACGCCATACTGTTCGCTGATGTCAGCGGCAGTACCAGCCTATACGAGAAACTGGGCGACCAAACCGCCTTGACGGCGATCGAGGGCGTGTTGTCTGAAATGCGCAAGGCGATTGCGTTCCAGCAGGGCCGTGTCGTCAAGACAATAGGCGACGAGCTGATGGCGGTCTTTGCCACCGCCGACGCCGCGATGCAGGCGGCATGCGATATGCAAATCCGGGTTTCAAGTCTGCCGGCAGTCGCGAGCGTGCAACTCATGATCCGCGCCGGTTTTCATTATGGCCCGGCCATCGAAGAGGGGGGTGATTTCTTCGGCGACGCGGTTAATACCGCGGCGCGCATGACCGGCCTCGCCAAGGGTGGCCAGATTATCACCAGCGGCCCCACCATCGAGGCGCTTTCGACGCTATTGCGCAAATCCACACGCGACCTCGACGCCATGGTCGTCAGGGGCAAGCAGGATGAGATGCACATATCTGAAGTCATCTGGCAGGACAGCGATGACCTGACGACGCTGGCCAAGCGCGAGGCGCCGGTAAGCACGCATGAGCCGTCGCTGGTTCTGACCTACGGCACGAACACTGTTGAACTTGGCGTAACGCGGCCGATGGCGTCGCTGGGGCGTGAAGCCACCAATGCGCTGGTGGTTCTGGACAAAATGGCATCGCGCGTGCACTGCAAGGTCGAATATCGACGCGGCAAATTTTTCCTCGTCGACCAAAGCACCAATGGCACCTATGTGACCGTCGAAGGCGATGGGGAAATCATTCTCAAGCGCGAGCAGCTGATGTTGCGCGGCAGCGGCGTGATCTGCCTCGGGCATACGTCCATCGAGCCCGATGTGGATACCGTTTCGTTTAGATGCGGTTAGGACGAAGGTATCAAATAATCGTCAGCCGCTTGATTACGCTTGGATCCTTGACGACAGACTTTTGCCGCCCCGAGGGCGCGGCATATAGCGAGGCGGGCGGATAGGTTTCGAGTCTGGCAAGCACCGACTTGTCGTTGCACGCCGGGTCGAACGAGACGCCGATATCGTCGCCGCTGGTGGCGCCCAGACTGAAGCAGGCCTGGCCAAGCTTGGCATTGAGCGGTTTGAGTATTGCGCTGATGACAAGGTCGCCGAGCGGCCCGTTGCCACCCGAAACCTGAAGGTCAAATATACCGGTCGCCCCACGCCGCGCAACCGCTATCACCGGTTGCAGTCCGATCAGCTCACGCGAAATCGCCTCTTGCACGGATCCGTCAGGCAGGCCATCGAAGCGTAGTGCCATCTTGCGTCCCGTGACATTAAAATGCTGCGCGAAAAAATCGCGGGAAAACTCGTCGGCAATCTTGGTGCCGATCGCGGCCAGCGCCTGTTCCTCGGTGGCCCACGAACCGGCGGCAGCGGGTAGCGTGTTGTTGAAATAGATCTCCTCGCCGGTCTGCTTGTCGATGCATTTCACCGTCCAGGAAGTCAGCATGAACTTGTCAATCGTAATTCCGGATGCTTGCAGGCGCGCGGAAAGTTTCTTGAGCTTGGCTTCACCGATCACCGCGAAATCCGCGCCGGCGCCCTGCGCGGACGGACTTTTCGAGTCATCCGACCAGATACGGAACCCGAAAGACTGGATGCGCTCCTTGAGCAGATTCTCGGCAACCTGCGAGTTTTGCGCCGGCGCGGCGGCATTATCGCCGCGCACACTGATGGCCACGGATATTTTCGGGTCGCCATTATTACGTATGAAATTGACGCGTTCATCGCGCGACATCTTGTTGAGCGATTTCTGCACTTCGCGTACCTTGACCATGGCCTGCGTGGTCACATACATGAGGCCGTCCTTGCCCAACTGCGGCGCACCCTCCTGAACGATATTGACGATAAAGTCGCCGCTTTTCGCCAGCAGCTTGTCGCGCAGCAAATCGTAGTTGCTCGCGAGCGAAACACGGTCGACGTAGAGCGCCACCGCTTTTTCCACCAACTGGCTCTTGGAGTCCGCGCGCAGATCTGCGGCAAGCAGTGACTTGTCCGCCTGATACTTCTGGTCGTTCGGGTCGGCAAGGCCGACTGCGCTGATGATCATGGTGCCCGGCTCGGCCTGAACCGCAACGGGCGCGACCACGGGAGGAGGCGCGTCTTTCGTTACAACCGCCGGCGTTCCCGATGCCGCCTTGGGGGCGGCTTCCGGTTGCGACCGTGGGAGAACGAAATAACCCGCTATGCCGATGGCGATTACGCCGGCAACCGATGCGGCAATCAAAACGACGGGTGATTTACGCGCCGGTGGCGGCGGGGGCGCAGGCGTTGCCGCGGGAGCAATTGGCGGCGACATTTTTGGACTCGCGGCCGGAGCCACCGCGGACTTCACTGTTGCGTCGGTCCCTGTGTTGACGACGGTGCCGTCGGCGTCGCCCGGAGCCGCGACGACCAGGCCTGGCGCCGCTATACCCTGCGCAGCCAGATGGATGGCATCCGCGAATTCTTTTGCCGTCTGAAAGCGGTCTTCGGGACGCTTGGCCATCGCCTTGGAGATGACTTCGTCGAAGGGCTTGGGGGTTTGTACATTCAACATGGACGGCGCCGGCGGATCCACGCTCAGCACCTTGTGCATGATGGTGGTCGCTGCCCCCGAAAATGGCCTTTCACCGGTCAGAAACTGATAGAGCACCACGCCCGCCGAAAATATGTCGGAGCGGCGGTCGACGGTCTGCCCCATGAATTGTTCGGGCGACATGTACGCGGGTGTGCCAAGTACCGTGCCGGCCTGTGTGTACTGCGACGATTCTATGCGTGCAATGCCGAAGTCCGCGACTTTGACCTGCCCATTGAACTGTATGATGATGTTGGCCGGTTTGATGTCGCGGTGTACGACGCCATAGTTATGGGAATATTCGAGTGCGTCGAGCAACTGCCCCATGATGCGCGCGATTTCCGGCATTGGAAAACGCTCGTCCTTCCCGAAGAAACTCTTGAGTTCGCGTCCGTGCACGAACTCCATGGCGATATAGGTTGTATTGTTATCGTCGCCGAAGTCGTATACCGATACGATATTCGGATGATTAAGGCGCCCCGCCGCTTTGGCTTCGCGTTCGAAACGTGCGATGGCATCCGCGGCTTCAGCGCCTTCGAGCTGATCTCGGCGTATGGTTTTGAGTGCGACGGTACGCTCCAGGGACGGGTCGAACGCCTCGTAAACGACACCCATCGCGCCGCGTCCCAGTTCGCGCAGTATTTCATACTTGCCCAGCTTTTGAGCGGATACGCTCATGGCGCGATTTCCTGTGCCTTCCGACAAGTCATTACTTGTACTTGCTGTCAATTTCCCATACGGTTTTTTGCACCAGGCGTTGCACCATGGTATCGAGCGACACGCCGCCCTGCTGGCCGGATGAAATGCCGAGCATCGAGGTTCCGGTGGTGCCGACTTCCATTTTTTCCTCGGTGTAGCCGGTGGCGACCTGCTCGGTGGTTTCCGCATTCATGATCTTGTAACGCATGCCTATAATCCACACGCCAGTAGTATCCTCAGTCTTGACCGAACCAACGGTAGTGCCGCCTATTGCGCCGCCCATCCCGCCGAAGATGCCTATGATGTTGCCTATTGCCCTGCCATCGAAACCTTTTTGCGCGGACGCGACATGTTCCGTTTTCAGGATATCGAACTTGACCACCCATTTGGTGGTTTTCAGATTGCCACGACCCAGCATTTTGCGCGCTTCACCCTGGTCGCCCAGGTTATAGGCGAGCGTGAATTCATTGAGCAGCGGACCGAGATTGGTGCGTTCGAGCACCGGAAAGTTGGCTTTTGATAGTTCGATCTCCGCAAAGTCGGCGATATTGTTGGCGCCGTACTTCTGGGTGAAAGTTGCATTGGTGCTCTTGATATCTCCTGGGATCACGATCAGCGGCGGGCCGGCTTTGGCGGCGTTCGCATATTCGATAGGCTTGTAAAGAGCGCGATCGGCGGCTTCGTTGGCTCTTTGCGATGTCGAGGTCGAAGGTGCGGGACTGCTGCGGCTGAAATCCGGTTGCGCATAACCTGCGCAAGACATTATGAACAACGCGCCGCCCATGATTCCGCCTGCAATTTTTGACAGATTCCGTTTCATCTTCATTCTCCTAAGACAGATTTGGCACAGGTACCAATGAAACTACCTTAATAAACGCCTAACGCAGAGAACGCGGGGGGACGCAGAGGAAACCTTATCTTGATTTGCTCCAAGCTGTTACTCCGCGCATCTCTGCGACCCTCTGCGTCCCCCGCGTTGAACGGTTAAGCTTCTCAAAGTAGCGTCGTTGGACACAGACATTATTTTTTGCGCGCAGGTTCGCCCTTGCGCGCGGGCTCGGCGACCACTGCCTTGGTGCAATAGTCGCTGTAGAGCCTGGACACGACGTCGTCTGCTTGTTCATTGATCAGCCGTGCCGCGGCCGAGCGCAAATCGCTGCCCGCGAAGGATCCGCCTTGCGCCGTGGCGTCGGAGATCGCGCGGCCGGTGGCGTCGGAAAGCGAGAAACCGAGATTGACCGTCACTTCGTTGACCCGAATCACCGGGTTGACCGCGGATTGCGTGGCGATCAGTCCGCGCAGCACAAAGCTCGCGCCCAGCCGTCTCGACGCCGACAACGCAGCGTCGGGATTGCCTTTGAAATAGGCATCGATCTCGGCCTGCGCGATCTGCTTCTTGATCTCTTCAGGCGTATAGGTGGTGAGGCCAAGTGCGCGCAGGCGCTGATTAATCGCCTGAAAATGCGGCCCGTAGTTTTCCTGATTGGCGAGTATCCCGCCGGCGGACATTTGCTCGCCTATGATCAGCATGATCTTCTTACTCTTAAGCTGCTCCCGGCACGGCGTGGAGAGGCGATCGGCAATCGCCTCCTGTCGCGCCTGTTCCTTGCCCTTGGCGCCATTGTCGTCTTGAGAAAACTTGAAGCCCTGCGCGTGGCCGGAAGCAGCCGCGCATGCCAGCACTGCAGTCATGCCGAGAATGAGGAGCTTATTCATGTGTGCCTAGCCACCATTCGATTCGGTTTCGAGCGCCCAAGGGTCCAGTTTAAGCAAATTATTTTGATAAATCCACCGTGAACGGGATTTCCAGCATGGATGCCATGGTGCCCGTTTTCGGGCGCCATGGCATCAATTGGATTTTGCAAGTTATTTGCATGCATTCAAGCGCATACGTATAAAATTGCTGTTTTTTCGGAAGCGCTGTATCCGCAAATTTGCAGCTCGGCGCAGCGGACTGTACATCGCACCCCAGCGATTTTGGGCATGGTTGTGCCCACCAAAGATACCCAGGACAGAAACCATGACATACCGAACCTATGAATTTACGTCCAGTGCACTGTTTTCGCGGCGCGTTTTAACCGCAGGCGGTATCGCGGCCGTCATCTTGTTCGCCGGTTGCGGACAAAGTGCGCACGACGCAGGCAAGGGGCCGGGAGGGATGGCGATGCCGGTCACGATAATGCAGGTCAAGCAGCAGCGCGTGCCGGCCATGGTCGAGGCGGTCGGGCAGACCGAGGGGTCGCGCGAGATCGAGATCCGTGCGCGCGTTTCGGGCATAGTGCAAAAACGCCTTTATAACGAGGGCGAGACCGTATCCGCCGGCACTGTGCTGTTCCAGATAGACCGGGCGCCCTATGAAATCGCGCTCGATCAGGCAAAAGCCGCGCTGGCGCAGGAAAAAGCGCGTGGCGAGCAGGTGCAGCGCGAGGCCGGTCGCATGAAACTGCTGGTGGCCGAGAAAGCCGTCAGTCAAAAGGAGTTTGACGACGCTACGTCGGCTGTCAAACAGTCGGAAGCGACGACCATGGCGGCGGAGGCCAAGGTGCGCGAAGCCGAACTGAACTTGTCTTATGTCTCCGTTGTTGCGCCCATCCGCGGCATCACCGGCCGCGCACAACGTTCCGAGGGCAGCTTGGTCACGGCCGGTACCGACAGCGCATTGCTGACGACGCTGTCACAGACAGATCCCATCTGGGTGAGATTTTCCTTCTCCGAGGGCGAATACACGCAGCTGCACAACGGCGCAAAAAAAGCCGAGGTCAGACTTGTTTCGCCGGATGGCAAGGTCATTGCATCCCAGGGAAAACTCAATTTCACGGCGTCCACGGTGGATCCCAAGCTGGGAACAGTGCAAGTGCGTGCTGAATTTCCCAACCCCAAGCTAGTGTTGCTTCCGGGGCAGTTTGTACGCGTGCAGGTGTTGACCGGCGAGGAGGATGCGTTTCTGGTTCCTAAGGCCGCGGTGATGCAGGGCGACCAAGGTCGCTTCGTGTGGATCGCGGGTCAGGACGGCAAGGCCGCGCCGCGCCCCGTGGAGGCGGTGGCATGGTCGGACAGCAACTGGGTGGTGCGCAAAGGCCTCAGCGTAGGAGATCAGGTCATCGTCGACAATCTGATGAAAATACGCACCGGTGCACCGGTGCAGCCGCATACGCCGGAGAGCGCTCCGGCCGGCGCGCAACCCGAACCACCCGCGCCCGACGCAGGCAAGGCTGGCGCCGCGGCAGCAAAGAAAGCGAACTAGGCGCAGACTATGTCGAGATTTTTCATAGAGCGCCCGATATTCGCGGGCGTTTTAGCGATCATTATTGTTCTTGCAGGTCTGGTGTCGGCAAAAATACTGCCGATTGCGCAGTATCCTGAAATTGCTCCGCCTACGGTCACGATTACCGCACTATATCCGGGCGCATCCGCGGAAACGCTCGCCAAGACCGTCGCCGCGCCGATCGAGGAGCAATTGTCGAGCGTCGAAAACCTGCTGTATTTCAACTCGACATCGGCGTCGAACGGTCAGACCGTGATCACCGCGACCTTTGAAGTGGGCACCGATATCGACAAGGCCACTTTCAATATCAACAACCGCGTGCAGCTTGCGACACCACGGTTGCCCGACGAAGTCCGGCGCAACGGCATTACCGTTGCGAAGCGCTCGCAGAATTTTCTGCTCGTGATCTCGCTCAATTCACCCAAGAGTACTCATGACACCTTGTTTCTGTCGAATTACGCGACACAGAATGTAATCGATGACATTAAACGCATTGCGGGCGTCGCCGATGTCATTAATTTCGCGGCACGTGATTACTCGATGCGCGTCTGGCTGAAGCCCGACCGCATGGCGCAGCTCGGCGTCACCACGGCCGACATACAGTCGGCGATCAACGCGCAAAACGCGCAGTATGCGGCCGGCCGCGTCGGCGCCGAGCCCGCGCTGAAGGGGCAGTCGCTCAATTACACCGTGATTGCGAGCGGGCGGCTGACGCAGCCGGAACAATTCGGCGAGATCGTGCTGCGTTCCGGCAATGCCGCCAACGGCGGCGCGGGCGTGCTCCGGCTGAAGGACGTTGCTCGCATCGAGTTGGGCGCGCAGAGTTACGATGCGTCCAGTACCATCAACGGCCAGCCCGCCTTGCCGCTCGGCGTATTCCTGCAGTCCGGCGCCAATGCGCTCGACGTCGGTGCCGCGGTCAAGGCGCGCATGGCGGAACTGCGCAAAGACCGCTTTCCCGAGGATGTGGACTACAGTATTCCCTACGACACCACGCGTTTCGTGTCGGCATCGATCAAGGAAGTCACGCACACCATCGCGGAAGCGGCCATCATAGTCGTGCTGGTGGTATTCGTTTTCCTGCAGTCCTGGCGCGCGACGTTGATTCCAATTCTGGCGGTGCCGGTTTCCCTGATAGGGACCTTCGCCGGGTTGTGGTTGTTCGGATTTTCGATCAATACGCTGACGCTGTTCGCGATGGTGCTCGCCATAGGCATAGTCGTGGACGATGCCATCGTGGTACTCGAAAACGTCGAACGCCTGATGCGTGAAGAAAAAATGACACCACTGGCGGCGGCCATCGAGGCCATGCGCGAAGTGCAGGGCGCGGTGATCGGCATCGTGCTGGCGTTGAGTGCGGTGTTTATTCCGGTTGCTTTTCTGGGCGGCATTGCCGGGCAGCTTTACCGCCAGTTTGCGGTGACGGTCACGATCGCGGTCGTGTTGTCGGGCGTGGTTGCCTTGACGCTGACACCCGCTTTGTGCGCCATTCTGCTTAAGCAAGGTCACCAGGAAAAGAGCCGCGGTTGGGTGCGCGCGCTATTCGGAGCATTCAACCGTGGATTCGACTGGACAACACGGCATTTTCTGGGTGCCGTCGACATGGTGCTTGCGCGTCGCATTCTGGCCATGGTGCTTTTTGCCGCGTTGCTGGGTGGCGTGGCACTGCTGCTGTTTCGTATTCCCGGCAGTTTCGTGCCGCCCGAGGATCAGGGTTACATCATTGCCGCGGTGCAGTTGCCCGACGGCGCCACGCTGGAACGCACCAGCAAGACCACCGAACAACTGCGGCAGATGATGAGCGGCAATCAGGCCATAGAAAATTTCTTCATCGTCAACGGCTTTGACCTGATCGGGGGCGGCAACAAGAGCAACGCCGCGACCATATTTACGCCGATGAAACCATGGAACGAGCGTCACCAGACCTCGCTGCAACTGGCCAACGAAGTCAGCGGCAAGGGATTCATGCTGTCCGATGGCATCGCATTTGCCTTCAACCCGCCTCCGATACAGGGGTTGGGCGCCGCCGGCGGCTTCGAGGTCTATGTGCAGGGCCGCACTGATGCGGATCCGCTCAAGCTGGCTCAGGTTACCGGCGAATTCATCGCGGCGCTCAACAAGAGTCCCGTGCTTGCCGGCATCACCACCTTCTACCGGCCGACGGTACCTCAGTTGCGAGTTGATGTGGATCGCGAGAAAGCGCTGGCGCTGGGCGTGCCCGTCAACGAAGTGTTTCTGGCGCTGCAGGCGCAAATGGGGTCGCTGTATATCAATGACTTCAACCGCGCCGGCCGCACGTACCGGGTAACCATACAGGCCGACGCGCAATATCGCGCAAAACCGCAGGATCTTGGCAGCGTTTATGTGCGTTCGGCGACCACCGGCACCATGATTCCGCTTAAGGCACTGATCACGGTAAGCAACATTATCGGCCCCGAGCAGATCGAGCGTTACAACGCGTATATCGCCGCCAAGGTTTTCGGAAATGCCAAGCCTGGTTACAGCTCAGGCGAAGCCATACGCGCTGTCGAGGAAATCGCAAAGGCAACGCTGCCGCAAGGCTATGCCATCGAATGGACGGGCCAGGCATTCCAGGAGAAACGCACGGGCAGTGCATCGATATTCGCGTTTGGATTTGCGATTGTCATGGTCTATCTGATTTTGTCCGCGCTTTACGAGCGTTGGGGCGTGCCGCTAGCGGTGCTGATGGCCGTGCCGTTTGCACTGGGTGGCGCGCTGGGATTTGTGTTTTTGCGCGACATGCAAAACGACATTTATTTTCAGATCGGCCTGATCGTGCTCATAGGGCTGGCTGCCAAGAATGCGATCCTGATCGCGGAATTCGCGATGCAGGGCATGGAGCATGGCAAAAGCGCGGCAGAGGCGGCGCGCGAAGCCGCGCGACTGCGCTTTCGTCCCATCGTCATGACCTCGCTGGCGTTTGTATTCGGCGTGTTGCCATTGGTGATCGCCACCGGCGCCGGCGCCGCGGCACGCCAGTCGATGGGTACCGGTGTATTTGGCGGGATGATCATCGCGACATTTATCGCGCCGATATTCGTGCCCTTGTTCTTTGCCCTGCTGGCGCGCAAGCCGCGCCCCGTGCATGCGCACGAGGGTTCGGCTTCGGGCAGCCACTCATGATTAATATGATTAATAAACAAATGTTTACGCTAGTCATGGCGGTCGCAATGCTGGTCGCGGGATGTTCGTCGATGGGGCCCCGATATAACAAACCCGCGGTGGAAGTTCCAGCCGCGTGGAGCACCGTTAGCGCGACCGGTGCGGAAGTAAGGAACACGCAATGGTGGACCGTCTATGCGGAGCGCGTGCTGGATCAACTGATTGCCGAAGCTTTGGCAAACAACGCCAACCTGTCGCTGGCTGCGGCACGCGTCGACGAAGCGCGCGCCGCACTCAAGTTTGCTGCCGCGGAGGAGACGCCCGGCGCGCGCATTAACCTCGACAATTCACGTTCGCGCATCTCGCAGCGCGGAAGTCAGCCTTCGCCCGCTGGTAGCGATCCGGTGCGTAACGATTTTCGCGCCACCTTGGATGTCTCCTACGAACTCGATTTGTGGGGCAGACTGCGTAGCGCAACCCAGGCGGCACGCGCGGACTTGCTGGCCAGTGAAGCTGCTCGCTCGACGGTGCGCATTGCGCTGACGTCCGATGTTGCGCAGGGATATTTCGCGTTGCGCGCGCTTGATGAGCAAATCGCCGTGACGCGCCGCTCGCTGGCGTCGCGCAGCGAGTCGCTCGCCATACAGCGCAAGCGCGTGGAGTTCGGCCTGCTGTCGGATTACGAGTTACGTCAACGCGAATCTGAAGTGGCGGCCGCGCGCGCGCAGTTGCCGGCGCTGGAGCGTGCGCGTTCTCGGCAGGAAAACGCTCTCGCGGTCCTCTTGGGGCGCAGCCCAAAAACGATTTACGAAGGCGGCGTCGACGCCGGCAGCGACGGAGGGAATGTGGCTGCCGCCGTCGTGGTTCCGTCCGACATGCCGTCGGAATTGTTGTTGCGTCGACCCGATCTCGTCGAGACCGAGCAGCGGCTGATCGCGGCGAACGCTCGTATAGGCGTCGCGCGCGCCTATTACTTTCCAGCGATTTCATTATCCGGCTATCTGGGCAGCGAGAGCACCGCGCTCAGCAGTCTGTTTTCGGGTCCGGCGATGATCTGGAGGTTCGCGGCCGCGCTGTCGCAGCCGCTATGGGTAAGCGGGCGCATCGAGTCGCAAGTGGAAGTGGCCACGGCGCGCCAGCAGCAGGCGCTGTCGCAATATCAAGGTGCGATTCAAAATGCTTTTCGCGAAGTGCGCGATGCGCTGGTGGCGCAGGTCAAGGCGCGCGATCAGCTCGACGCGGAAACGCAGCGCGTTACCGCGCTGCGCGAAACGCTGAGACTTGCCCGATTGCGTTACGAAAACGGACTGGTGAGCCAGCTCGACGTGTTGGATGCGGAACGCGGTTTGCTGGCCGCAGAACAGAACCGCATCGATGCGTTGCGCGCCCAGCGCACCGCCATTGCGGACTTGTTCAAGGCGTTGGGCGGGGGCTGGACGTAGGCGTTTCTAAATTTCGACTTTCACGCCTTTCCAGAACGCAATATATCCCTTGATGTGCTGTGCTTCGGCTTTGGTCTGCGGATAGTACCAAGCGGCATCCTTGATGGATTCATCGTTCACCACTACATCGTAGTAACTGGCCATGCCTTTCCACGCACAAAGCGTATGCGTCTTGCTTGCGCGCAGAAAGTCGTGGTTGACCGTTTCGGGCGGAAAGTATTGATTGCCTTCGACGACGATGCAACGGTTGCTTTCGGCAATAACGGTGCCGTTCCAGCTCGCTCTAGGCATATTACAGTCCCAAACGTTGCCAAATGGTGGTTATCAAGCCCGCCTGGTTCAGGGTGTAGAAATGAAGTCCGGGCGCACCCTGGCGCAGCAGGTTCTCGCACAATGCCGTCACCACATCCAGACCGAATGCGCGTATCGAGGCGGTATCATCGCCGTACCCTTCAAGCTTCTTGCGCATCCAGCGCGGAATTTCGGCGCCGCATGTGTCTGAAAAACGCGCAAGTTGTGAATAGCGTCCGACCGGCATGATGCCGGGCACGATAGGAATCGCGATACCTATGGCCTCGCATTCATCAACGAATCGGTAATACGCATCGGCATTGTAAAAATATTGCGTGATCGCGGAGTTCGCGCCGGCCTCGACCTTGCGTTTGAAATTCCGCAGATCGTCCTGCGCGCTTTTTCCCTGGGGATGGAACTCGGGATATGCCGCGACCTCGATCTGGAACGCATCGCCGAATTCCGTGCGTATGAATTCGATCAATTCATTGGCGTAGCGAAACTCACCCGCGGAGGCGAGGCCTGAGGGCAGGTCTCCGCGCAACGCAACCAGATGTTTAATACCCTCGTCTTTATAACGCTGCAACCATTCGCGGATGTTTTCACGCGTGGATGCGATGCAGGAAATGTGCGGTGCGGCGGCGTACCCCATGGCGCGGATATCCAGCACCGTGCCCAACGTGCGGTCGCGAGTCGAGCCGCCAGCCCCGAATGTCACCGAGAAGAACTTCGGATTGAGCTGCGCCAGTTGGCGGGTCGTGGCACGCAGTTTCTCCTGTCCTTCCGGCGTGTTGGGGGGGAAGAACTCGAAGCTGAAGGTACGCTGTGCCTTGTTTTGCAATGTCGTCACAGTTGTGCCGGTTTCAGAGTGGTGACTGCGCGTGAATATTAGTACCGATAGTGATCGGCCTTGAACGGCCCGTCGACAGGCACGCTCAGGTAATCGCTCTGTTTTTCGCTTAACACCGTAAGCTGTACGCCGAGTTTCTTTAAGTGCAAACGCGCGACTTTTTCATCCAGCTGCTTGGGCAGCACATAGACCTTGTGCTGGTAATTTTCGCCCTTGGTGTACAGTTCTATTTGCGCAAGTGTCTGATTCGTAAATGAATTTGACATCACAAACGACGGATGTCCGGTGCCGCAGCCCAGATTCACCAGCCGCCCTTCGGCGAGGATGATCAGGCGTTTGCCATCGGGGAAAATGACGTGGTCGACCTGAGGTTTGATGTTTTCCCACTGGTATTGTTTGAGCGAGGCAATCTCAATCTCGGAATCGAAGTGGCCAATGTTGCACACGATGGCGTTGTTTTTCATGTGCTTCATGTGATCGTGGTTGATCACGCCCAGATTGCCCGTCGCGGTGACAAAAATGTCAGCCTTGTCGGCGGCGTAGTCCATGGTCACGACGCGGAAACCTTCCATCGCGGCTTGCAGCGCGCAGATGGGGTCGATTTCCGTGACCCAGACTTGCGCCGACAGTGCGCGCAGTGCTTCGGCGCTGCCCTTGCCGACGTCGCCATAGCCGCAGACCAAGGCCACCTTGCCGGCGATCATGACGTCGGTGGCGCGCTTGATGGCGTCGACCAGTGACTCACGGCAACCGTAGAGGTTGTCAAACTTGGATTTGGTAACCGAGTCATTGACATTGATGGCCGGGAACGGCAGCCGTCCTTCTTTTTCCATCTGGTAGAGGCGATGCACGCCGGTAGTCGTTTCCTCGGTCACGCCCTTGATATTGGCCTGTATCTTCGAATAGTAACCAGGCTTTTCCTTGAGTCTCTTGCGCATGGCGGCGAACAACACCACTTCCTCTTCGTTCGTGCCTTCGGGCGGCAGCGTGCCTTCCTTTTCGTGTTTGGCGCCCAGCGTTACCAGCAGCGTGGCGTCGCCGCCGTCATCGAGGATCATGTTGGGCGTGCCGCCGTCGGACCATTCGAGTATGCGGTGCGTGTAATCCCAATAGTCCTCGAGTGATTCGCCTTTGTAAGCAAATACCGGAATTCCGCGCGCGGCAATTGCCGCCGCCGCGTGATCTTGTGTCGAAAAGATGTTGCACGACGCCCAGCGTATGTCAGCGCCGAGCGCCGCCAGCGTTTCTATCAGTACCGCCGTTTGTATCGTCATGTGCAGCGAGCCGGCTATGCGAGCGCCTTTGAGCACCTGCGTGCCTTTGAATTCCTCGCGTAATGCCATCAGGCCGGGCATCTCGGTTTCGGCGATGGCGATTTCCTTGCGGCCGAAGTCGGCTTGTGCGATATCGGCGACGTGGTAGTCGTTACTCTTGGGGGATTTGGCTGCGGCGTTCATCACGCGCTCCTTTCCTGTAAAAGAAAAAAGTTCGTGAGCGCCGTTGCTGGAATAGCCTGATGTTTCGAGCCTGGCCGGGATTACTCCCGGTCGCAGCGCTCCTCGAAACGGCAACGATTAATTACATAAATACTCTGTAGCAACGGCTATTTTGCGTCAGCCTTGAGGGCCGCCGCCTTGTCGGTAACTTCCCAGGTGAATTCCGGCTCGTCGCGCCCGAAGTGCCCATAGGCAGCGGTTTTCTCGTAAATCGGGCGCAACAGATTGAGCATCTGGATTATGCCTTTCGGTCGCAGGTCGAAGTGCTTCGACACCAGTGCCGACAACTTGTCGTCGGATATCTTGCCCGTGCCATAGGTCGTTATCATCACGCTGGTCGGTTTGGCCACGCCTATTGCATACGAAACTTGCACCGTGCAGCGCGTCGCCAGGCCTGCGGCAACAACGTTTTTGGCGACATAGCGTGCCGCGTAGGCCGCCGAGCGGTCAACCTTGGATGGGTCCTTGCCCGAGAATGCGCCGCCGCCGTGCGGGGCGGAGCCGCCATAGGTGTCGACGATGATCTTGCGTCCGGTCAGCCCGCAGTCGCCCTTGGGTCCGCCGATCTCGAAACTGCCGGTCGGGTTGATCAGGTACTTGATCTGGCCCTTGACCAGATGCTTGGGCAGTACCGGCTTGACGATCTGTTCGATAACGGCTTCTTCAATTTCCTTGTGCGTGTGGCCCGGCTGATGCTGGGTGGAGAGCACCACGGTTTCGATCGAGTCCGGCTTGTTGTCTACGTATTTGATCGTCACTTGCGACTTCGCGTCGGGACGAAGCCATGGCAGGCGGCCGTCGCGGCGTAATTCGGACTGGCGTTCGACAAGGCGGTGCGCAAGGTGGATGGCGAGTGGCATCAATTGCGGGGTTTCGTCGCAAGCGTAGCCGAACATAAGTCCCTGGTCGCCCGCGCCCATATCAAGGTCAATTCCCTGGCCTTCGTTCACGCCTTGCGCGATGTGTTGCGACTGCTGTCCGTATTGAATAAGGACCGTCGCGGTTGCCGCGTCGAAACCGATAGCCGGATCGGTATAGCCTATGCGCTTGATCGTTTTGCGTGCAACCTCGGCAAAGTCCACCTTGGCACCAGTGGTTATTTCCCCGGCTAGCACCACCAGATTGTCCTTGACCAGCGTTTCCGCGGCAACGCGCGAAAGTTTGTCCTGGGCTAAGACGGCATCCAGCACCGCATCGGAAATTTGGTCAGCGACCTTATCGGGATGTCCTTCGGAAACGGACTCGGAAGTAAACAGAAATTCGCTCATGGCGTATTTTCCAGGGAACTGACAAAGGCCCGCATTATACAATAGTAGCCGGCGTATTTAATCAGATACCTATTTCTATCATATCGACACGGATCGGCGGAACTTTATGGCGCGGCTAGGGTTGGGCCTGATATGGCTGCTGCATTTTCTGCGCTTGGCTGTGCTATCGCGGGTTGGTGCGGCATTTGGCCTGCTGCTATACGTGCTGGCACCGGCGCGGCGCCGTGTCGTCATGACTAACCTCAGGCTGTGTTTCCCGGAACTGGGCGAGACGGAACGCAGCGCGCTGACGCGCCGCCACTTTCAGGCGTTCGGGCGCAGCGCGCTGGAACACGGAATATTGTGGTGGGGTTCCCGGTCACGCGTGCAGGCACTGGTACGCGTCGAAGGTATCGAACACTGGCGCAACACAGGCGGCCGTCCCGTCATACTCCTCGCACCGCATTTTGTCGGGCTCGACATGGGTGGCATCCGCCTTGCATCGGAATTTCGGCTCAATTCGGTCTACAGCCGCCAGAAAAGTGCGGCGTTCGACGCCATCTTGATCCATGGCCGCACGCGTTTCGGCCAAACTACGTTGTTCGCGCGCCAGGACGGCATACGTCCGATGATCCGGTCGCTCAAGTCGGGCGAACCGTTTTATTACCTGCCGGACATGGACTTGGGCCGGCGCGACTCTGTCTTCGCGCCGTTTTTCGGTGTACCCGCGGCCACGATCACCGGGCTCGCGCGCATTGCACGCCTCGCGGGCGCTGTGATCGTGCCCTGCGTTACGCGGCAATTGCCCGACAGCGCAGGCTACGTCGTAACGCTTTATCCGGCGTGGACGGATTTTCCCGGTACCGATGTCGAGGCCGACGCATTGCGCATGAACGCATTTATCGAGGAACGCGTGCGAGAAATGCCCGAGCAATATTACTGGCTGCACAGGCGCTTTAAGACGCGTCCGGAGGGTGAGCCTGATCTGTATGCGGCAAGGTGAGGAGTGAGTGGTGAATAGTAAAGAGGTCGCAAGCGACGTACCGAAGATCTCCTCAGTGGGGATGGACGACATCGACGAGATGCGTACTCTCGCTTCCGAGATCTGGCATCGCCACTACGCGGACATTATCGGAACGGCGCAGATAGACTACATGCTCGCGCAACGTTATAGTCCGGACGTATTGTGCGCGGAGCTGATGCGCAACGACTTATGGTGGGATCAGCTGCTGATTGCGGGCTGTATGCGGGGATTTGCCTCGTATTTCCTGAACGCGGGCGCTGCGGGAATGAAGCTCGACAAGCTATATATACATCACGAGCAACAGCGTAAAGGCTATGGCCGACTGATGCTCACGAGGGTGGAAACGGTCGCCCGTCGGAACAGTAGCCGCCGGCTTACCCTTGCAGTAAACAAGAAAAACCATGGGGCGATTGCCGCGTATGAAAAATATGGTTTTCGCACTGTCGACGCTGTCGTTAAGGATATCGGCGATGGTTTTGTCATGGACGATTACATCATGGTGAAACAGATCGGATAATGGCAATTCTCGGGAAATGAAAATCAAGTTCACAAAAATGCACGGTCTGGGCAACGATTTTGTCGTGCTGGACGCAACGCGTGCGCCTATCGAACTCAGCCCCGCACAGTTGCGCCACATTGCGGATCGTCATTTCGGCGTCGGCTGCGACCAGATATTGCTGGTGGAAAAGCCACGCCAGACCGATACGGATTATTACTATCGCATCTTCAATGCCGATGGGGGAGAGGTCGAGCAGTGCGGCAATGGCGCACGCTGTTTCGTGCGTTTCGTGCGCGACCACGGGCTAACTGACCGGGATGAAATCCGTGTCGGGACGCGCTGTGGCGTGATCGCGCCGCGACTTGAGGCGGATGGCCGGGTCACGGTTAACATGGGAGCGCCTGAATTCGAGCCATCGCGCATCCCGTTTGAAGCCGGTCGCCGGGCGACGACCTATAGTCTGGACGTCAACGGCAAGGAGGTCGAAATCAGTGCGATCTCCATGGGCAATCCGCATGCCGTGCAGGTGGTGAGCGATCTTGACCGCGCGCCGGTGACGAGCGAGGGCGCATTGATAGAAGTGCATTCCAGATTTCCCCAGCGGGTTAACGCCGGGTACGTGCAGGTGATGAATCGTGCTCACATCAGGCTGCGGGTATTTGAGCGTGGCGCCGGGGAGACGCTGGCTTGCGGCACGGGCGCTTGCGCCGCGGTTGTGGCGGGCATACAGCGCGGATTGCTGGATAATCGCGTCACGGTAACGACGCGCGGTGGCGACCTCGGGTTATCATGGGAAGGGGAAGGGCGGCCGGTCATGATGACCGGTCCGGCCGAGTCTGTTTTCGAAGGCGAAATGGAACTGGAATCATAAAGGGCGGCGCATGACACCTGATGGCGTAGTCGAATATCTCAAACAGCATCCTGAGTTTTTTGAAGAACATGCCGATTTTCTGGCGACGGTCTTCATGCCGCATCCGCATGGCGGGCGCGCGATTTCGATCAGCGAGCGGCAGATACTGGCGCTGCGCGACAAAGGCAAGCAACTGGAGAGCAAACTGCGCGAGCTGATCGTGTTCGGGGAGGAAAACGACGCTCTCAGCGAGAAATTGCACAGGCTTACGTTAGGCTTGATAAAGGCGCGCGATGTGCAAGGTGTGACGGAGTCCATCTACTTGCACCTGCGCGAAGATTTCGCCGTGCCGCATACGGTGTTACGCCTATGGAGCGAAGGCGAACACCCGCAACTTCCGGAGTTTTCTGCGGTCAGTGCCGAATCGCGCGACTTCGCGGAGAGTCTGGCGCATCCATATTGCAGCGCGCACGCCATGGTCGACACCGCAAGCTGGTTTGGCGAACAGGCGTTGTTATTACGCTCGTTTGCCTACATCAGCCTGCGTACGGAGCGGGCATTCGGCCTGCTCGCGATGGCAAGTGAGGATGCGCAGCGCTTCTATCCCGATATGGGTATGCTCTATCAACAGCGTATAGGCGAGCTTGTCGCCGCGTCATTGCAGCGATATCTTGCATATTGAAGAGTGAGGGCGGGTCCAGTGATGAGTGATGAGTGATGAGTGATGAGTGATGAGTCAGGAGGGGGAAAGGATCGCGGTGCCACAGACGGGGTAACACGGGATTTGCGCGCCGCTTACCTTGCGCATCTTGCCAACGAGCGGCGGCTCAGTCCACATACCACTCTCAACTACGGGCGCGATATCACCGCGTTGCTGGAACTCTCCCGCTCAACGCCTCTGGCACAACTTCAGATACATCAGGTGCGGCGCTTTGTGTCGCAATTGCATGCACGAGGCCTGGATGGCAGAAGTCTGGCGCGCATGTTGTCGGCGTGGCGGGGATTTTTCCGCTACCTCGCGCGCGATCATGGGTATACCAACAACCCGTGCGTTGGGTTGCGCGCGCCCAAAGCCAAAAAAGCCCTGCCTGAGGCGCTGTCGCCGGAAGAAGCGGCGCGTCTGATGGAGATTCCGTGCGACGACGCGTGGTC
This sequence comes from Betaproteobacteria bacterium, assembly GCA_947476215.1. Lineage (GTDB taxonomy): Bacteria > Pseudomonadota > Gammaproteobacteria > Burkholderiales > SG8-41 > PALSA-1004. The sequence continues at coordinate 24,396 of CANJQI010000006.1, read as the reverse complement.
TATTCGCGACAAGGCGATTTTCGAACTGTTCTATTCGTCGGGCTTGCGCCTGTCTGAACTGACGGGGCTTGCGCCGGCTGATATTCATTTCAGCGATGCGACCGTGCAGGTGACGGGAAAGGGCAGCAAGACGCGTATTGTTCCGGTCGGTCGGCATGCCATCAGCGCCCTGAACAAGTGGCTCGCCCAGCGCGATGCATTTATCAAGGTCGACGGAGACAATGCATTATTCGTCAATCGCAACGGTGCGCGCCTGAGTCCGCGCACGATACAGAACCGGGTGAAAAGCTGGGCGCTCAAGCTGGGGCTCGACAGCGATGTGTATCCGCACAAACTGCGCCATTCATTTGCGTCGCATGTCCTGCAGTCGAGCGGCGACTTGCGGGCGGTGCAGGAAATGCTGGGCCACGCCAGCATATCGACCACGCAGGTGTACACGCATCTGGACTTTCAGTATCTGGCCAAGGCCTACGACGCGGCGCATCCACGAGCAAAAAGAGTCAGGAGTGCATAACAAGATGAAACACGCGCGTTTCATTTTGTTATGCACTCCAGGCCCGGACGTAAGGCGCCGGTTTAACTCTGCGTGTACGAGCGGTCGCAATTCGCGCCGCGCAACACGCAGGCCGGAATTTAGCGCAAGGAGAAATGAGCATGAAGCTTGATTTTGGGCGGGCGATGATTGTGACCATATCGTTATCGGCGTGGACCCTCGCGCTTGCGCAGCCTGCCGTGACAGGATCAGGACAGACCTACCCGAGCAAGCCTGTCCGCTTCATCGTGCCATTTTCGCCGGGAGGCGGCGTAGACCTGTTAGGACGCGTCATCAGCCAGAAGCTCACTGAAACGTGGGGACAATCCATGGTGGTCGACAATCGCAGCGGCGGCGGTGGAAACATCGGTACCGACATGGTGGCAAAGGCGCCTCCGGACGGCTACACACTGCTCATGGGTTATGTCGGCAATCTTGCGGTAAATCCTTTTTTATTCAAAGATTTGCCATATAATTCTCTGCGGGACTTCGCGCCCATTACGATGGCTGCGACGGCACCCAACATGCTCGTCGTACACCCGTCCGTGGCGGCAGGCTCGGTGAAGGAACTGGTGGCGCTGGCGACGTCGAAAAAGGCCACGCTCAATTATGCATCCGCCGGCAACGGAACTGTAGGGCATATGGTGGCCGAGCTGTTCAAAATGGAAACGGCAACGCAGATCGTCCACATTCCGTACAAAGGAAATGGTGCGGCAATCACCGACGTACTTGCGGGTCAGGTGCAGATGATGTTCAGTGCCCCAGGCGCGGTGATCCAGCAGGTGCGCGCGGGCAAGCTCAAAGGGTTGGCAGTGGCGAGTGCCAAACGCGAAGCCACCATGCCCGATATTCCTACCTTTGCGGAGGCGGGATTTCCCGCCGTGGAAGCGCAAGCCTGGTACGGCGTACTGTCAACCGCCGGCATGCCCCGGGTTCTCATCGATAAACTCAACAAGGAAATCGTGCGTATTCTGCAATTGCCCGACGTCCGGGAAAAACTCCTGGCGCAGGGATATAACGTCGTGACCAGCACGCCCGAACAGTTTCGGGGGTTGATCAAAACCGATCTCGCCAAATGGCAACGGGTGGTCAAGGCGTCGGGCGCGCATGTGGATTAGTTGGAGTTGAACCGCCAAGACGCCAAGGCCGCCAAGGAAAAGCGAAAGACATTTTTTTTAATGGATCGACTCCCTTTGGGGCCCCATCCATTTGAGTGGTATGGATGGGGAAACAATTCTCCGAAGGGACTTAGGTTGAGCACGGGCAATGTTCACGTAATGAACAATTTCCAGAAACGTCCAGCGCCCAACATCTTTTCATTTTCGTTTTGGCCCTGGATTTTCTTGGCGGCCTTGGCGTCTTGGCGGTAAAAAAGATTCCCAATGAATAAACTCATCCTTAATCCCGGTCGCGAGAAATCGCTGAAGCGTCGCCACCCATGGGTGTTTTCAGGCGCGGTTTCCAGAATATCCGGCACGCCCGCCAGCGGCGAAACGCTGGAGGTACACAGCAGTGACGGTGAGTTTCTGGCGCTTGCCGCGTACAGCCCGCAGTCGCAAATTCTCGCGCGCGTGTGGGACTGGCGGCGGCGGGACATCGACGCAGCGTTTTTCCGCGAGCGGATAGCTGCCGCGCTCGCTCTGCGCGCGCGCCTGTTGCCGGACTGTCCGGCCATGAGGTTGTTGCACGCCGAATCGGACGGCTTGCCGGGTGTCGTTGCAGACCGCTACGGGGATGTTGTGGTGTTGCAACTATCGAGCGCCGGTGCGATGTACTGGCGCGAAACGATTGCGGACGCCTTGTTTGAACTGGCGCGGCCGGCGACGATCTTTGAACGCTCCGATTCCGACGTGCTCACGCGCGAAGGATTAAAGCCGGTTACGGGCTTGCTGCGCGGTTTCCCGCCGCCCGCGCCCTTGATTGTCGATGAATCAGGGCTGAAATTTGAAGTCGACGTCGATGGCGGACACAAGACCGGTTTCTATCTCGATCAGCGTGCCAACCGATCGGCAGTGCGCGCGCTCGCGGCAAACTGCGAAGTGCTTGATTGTTTCTGCTACACGGGCGGTTTCAGCGTGTCGGCGCTTGCCGGCGGCGCGGCCACGGTCACCGCGATGGACAGTTCCGGCCCGGCGCTCGAACTGTTGAAGCGCAACGTGGCGCATAATGAACTTGCGCAGCCCGAATGCCTGGAAGGCGACGTTTTCCAGATGTTGCGCAAATTGCGCGACCAGGCGCGCAAATTTGATTTGATCGTCCTTGACCCACCCAAATTCGCACCCACTGTTGCGCACGCCGAAAAAGCATCCCGTGCTTACAAGGATATCAACCTGCTTGCGTTCAAGTTGCTCCGTCCGGGTGGTTTATTATTCACGTTTTCCTGCTCCGGCGGTGTGTCGCGCGAACTGTTCCAAAAGATAGTCGCGGGTGCGGCGCTGGATGCGGGGGTCGATGCGCAGATTGTGGGGCATATGAGTCCTGGCGCCGATCACCCGGTGGCGCTGGCGTTTCCCGAAGGCGATTACTTAAAAGGATTGACATGTCGAGTTGCTATCGCGCAGGCGTGCGCGTGATCAAGCGTTTTGGCCGGTGCCCGCGGTGAGCGCCGTTTTATTGACGATAGCGGCGTTCGTGTCGACCTGCGTCGGCGGCTTGTTCGCGCTCCGATATCGCGATCACCTGCATTACATATTGAGCTTTACCGCCGGCGTGCTGCTCGGCGTGGTGAGTTTTCACATACTGCCGGAGATATTTCATCTGGCGCATGCGCAGTCGCTTGATGCCACCGGCGCGATGATAGCGATGGTCGTGGGCTTCCTGCTGTTCCACGGCCTTGAGAAGTTCGTGCTGATACACAACGTTCATGAGGCCGATTACGCGTCGCATCGGCACCCCAAGGTGGGCGTGCTATCGGCGATTACGCTGGCCGGCCACAGCTTCATGGACGGCATCGCCATAGGGCTCGGGTTTCAGGTCTCTGAATCGGTCGGCATCGTGGTCGCGATAGCCGTCATCGCGCACGATTTTTGCGACGGCCTGAACACCGTCAGCCTCATGCTGATGCACAAGAATACGACGCGCAGCGCGGTTGCGATGCTGTTGCTGGATGCGGTTGCCCCCGTGCTCGGCGTATTGTGTACATTATTCATCCAGGTTTCACCGCCGGTGCTGATGCTGTATCTGGGATTCTTTGCCGGTTTTCTGCTTTACATAGGCGCTTCCGACATCCTGCCGGAAGCGCACTCGCAAAATCAATCGTCGACCACGCTTAGCCTGATCGCACTTACGTGTCTGGGAGCGGCGTTTATTTTTGTAGTCGCGCACTTGGCCGAGTAGCAAAAGCGATTGAAAAACACTTACAGGAGAAACACCAGTGGATATCACCGCAAAAAAGCTAATTGATTTTACGTCCCGCCTGCAGTTGTCGGACTTGTCGAGAGTCGCGATCAAGGCAGCCAAGGCGCGTATCGTCAGCACCATAGCCGTCAGCCTTGCCGCATTCGATCTGGAGCCCGTGCGCATCGCTCGCAAGCTGGCCGATCGTGTCAAGGGGAATCCGCCGGCGAGTATCTTTGGCTCCGCCACGAAGACTACGCCGGACATGGCGGCGTTCGTCAATTCCGCCATGGTGCGCAGTCTGGACATGAGCGACACGTCCGTAATGGCGGCCGTCAGTCATCCGGCCGACGCGTTTTCCGCAATTCTCGCGGTGGCTGAAGCGGAGGGATTGTCTGGAGCGGATCTGCTGCTTGCGACCGCCATCATCTACGAAGTGCAATGCCGTTTCGTTGAAGTGGTTCCGTACAATCATCATGGTTGGGACCAGACGCCGGTAGTGGCGTTGGGTGCGGCGCTGGGCTGCAGCAGATTGCTGAAACTCAACGAGACGCAGATGTACCATGCGATCGCATTGGCGATTACGCCTAACCTTGCCCTGAACCAGACGCGCACCGGCAAACTCTCGATGTGGAAAGGCATGGCCGGTCCGCAGGGCGCCCGCGCCGGCGTATTCGCGGCGTATCTGGCGCGGGAAGGCATGACCGGGCCCGACGAAGTGTTTGAAGGCAAGTTTGGGTTGTGGAAGCAGATGATGGGCGGCGAGCGATACGATCTGCCCATCCCGGTCGATTTCAAGGATCACGTATTTGCCGTGCGCCAGACCATGATCAAATCCTTTCCGACGCGTTTCAATTGTCAGGTGCCGGTGTTTACTGCGCAAAAACTGCGCGGCATGGTCAACGTTCACGATATTGCAGCGTTGAAAATCGAATCGATCCGCCAGGCATTCGAGCGCTGGGTCGATCTGCCCGAGGTATGGAAACCGGAAACGCGCGAAACCGCCGATCATTCATTGCCCTGCACCGTCGCCATGGCGTTGCTGGACGGCACCATCACGCCGCACATGATGGATAGCGGACGATTCCGGGATCGCGATGTCGTCGAGTTGATCGACAAATGCAGCATAGAGCTGCCCGACGAGTTTGCGGATCTTGCGCCGGAAACGCGTTGCTGCCGCCTTACCGCGACCATGAAGAATGGCGAAACCGTGATCGCGGAATGCCGCCGCAGCCTGGATGACGACATTGCGGATCCGGGTTGGGATCAGGCGGTTGCCAAGTTTACGACGCTCACCGCCAAGCTCCTGACGCCGGACACCCAGAAGAAGCTTTTGGCGTTGGTGAAGTCCATCGAAAAGAAAAAATCCGTCGGCAAACTGGTCAAGCTGACGAAGATACAGGACATGCAGGGCTGACATGACGGGATTCATCCGACGGGTCGTCACAGGCCATGACGATCAGGGGAGATCCATAGTCATCTCGGACGGTTTGGCGCCCAAGCTGCATGCCAATCCGCTGCGGCCCGGGCATCGGTCGACCGAGACCTGGAAAACGACCGCCATGCCGGTGCCGATTTCAAGGACTGAACCGGAACCGACATTGGGGCCGCGCACGATACGTCCGGCGCCCGGGGGCACAGTAATACGCATTGCCGAGATTGGGCCGGAAACCGACGCGATACGCGATCTGCCTGCGGATAAATCGCGCGAACTCTTCAAGTCCATGGGAAATGAAACAGCTTCCACCTATGGACGCGGTGGGCGCCACCCGATGATGCATCGCAGCGAGTCCATCGATTATGTCGTGGTGCTTGAAGGTGAAATGACGTTACTGCTGGACGACCAGGAGGTGCTGCTCAAGACCGGTGATGTCGTGATACAACGTGGCACCAACCATGCATGGAGCAATCGTTCCGGTAAGGTGGCGCGCATGTTATACGTGCTTATCGATGGCTGTTACGATCCCGAACTTGCGGCAGTACTGGGACACAAGCCATCAGCCGATGAGATTCGCTGATCACCAGGCGCCGCAAGGTTTGAGAAAGCTATTGATCGTCTTTTCTTTCCGGCACGGGATCCACTCCACCCGGGTGCCACGGATGGCAGCGCAGCAGCCGACGCATCGCAAGCCACGAACCTTTAAGTGCGCCGTGGCTGTCAACCGCTTCGGCGGCATAGACGGAGCAGGTCGGATAGAAGCGGCACTGCCCGCCGAAGAACGGGCTCAGACAGATCTGATAGTACCGAATCAGAATCAGCAAGAGGGGTTTCATATTGTTATGGGCTCTGAGTAGTGCGACGTACCCATGAAGCCGCCATGTTTTTGCAAAATCGGCTTTTGTAGCGTAATCTTCCCACACATACTGGATCCTCGGGCCTGATTCTTTGACGCTCATGAAGCGAAGCTACCTACAGATCATTCTTGCTGCACTATTGCTGATCGCGCAGCACGGCGCGGTTATGCATCAAATGCAGCATGCGCATGGCCAGTTGTCGGGTGTGTCGTCCCAGACTGGCGGCGGCAAATCGCTGCCGCAATCCGACCTGTGTGATTTTCATGCTGCATTTATCCAGGTACTGGGCATAGTCAATTCTGCGGCAGACCTGCCGCTCATTGCCGTTTTTGCAGCAGAACGAACGTCTGTTCACTTCACGCGGCAATACCCTTCCAGCCCTGTCATTCCCGCCTCGCGCGGCCCGCCTATCCTTCTCTAACGCCACAACTTGGTCAACCGTCGCTGACGGTTGGTTCGTCCCATTGTTGTCAGAGGAGAATTCTTGTGTTCCATCGCAAATTGATCGCCATGGCGATCGCATTCGTATTTACCACGCCGCTTGCGGCGCAGGCGCAGGCGCAGGACGCGGATATCGCCAAAATCCGCGACGAAGTAAAACAGATCAGGGAGGCGTACGAAAAACGCATCCAGGCGCTGGAAAAGCGCCTTTCCGAAGCTGAAGCCAAGGCAGGCAAAACAGAGGCTGTCGCTGCCAAAGCCGAGCAGAAAGCGGACTCTGCCCAATCCGCGGCAGTCGAGGCAGGTAAACGCCCGTCTTCCGAGAGCGCATTTAATCCTGCTGTGTCGATGATACTGCAGGGCACCATGGCTAAGACTTCCCAGGATCCGAATCAGCATCAGATCACGGGTTTTGTGCCGACAGGCGGTGAAGTTGGACCACCCAAACGAAGTTTCGGACTGGCCGAGACCGAAGTCGCGATCAGCGCAAACATCGATCACTATTTTCGCGGTCTGGCGGTGCTGGCTGTTGCTCCCGAAGGTGGGATTGAGGCGGAGGAAGCCTATTTTCAGACGCTGTCGCTGCCATTCGGTTTCGGGCTGAAAGGCGGGCGCTTTTTCTCGGGCATCGGCTACCAGAACGAGCAGCACCAGCATGCATGGGATTTTCAGGACGCGCCATTGGTCTACAAAGCCTTTTTCGGCAATAAGTTGAAGCAGGACGGCCTCCAGTTCAAGTGGATTGCACCAACTGATTTGCTGGTGGAACTGGGCGCGGAACTCAGTGCCGGTGACACGTTTCCGGGCAGCGATCGCAACAAGAACGGCATAGGCGGAAGCGCCGTGTTCATGAATATGGGCGGCGATATCGGCGCCAGTACCGCGTGGCGGCTCGGCGTCTCGCACCTGCGCGCTTCGCCCGCTGCCCGTACACATGCGGACACCGACGCGCTGGGCGGTGCAGTCGTCAACACCTTTACCGGCACTGCCAGGGCGCTCGGCCTGAACGGCGTGCTCAAGTGGGCGCCGAACGGCAACGCCCAGCACAACAGCTTCACGCTGCAAGGCGAATACTTCCGCCTCAAACAAGACGGTGCCCTGACCTACGACGACACGGCGCAAACTGCGCCGCAGTTCGGTTCGACGTTCACCGACTATTTGCGCACCGACCAGTCCGGCTGGTACACACAGGGGGTGTGGAAGTTTTATCCGGGATGGCGGGTTGGTTATCGCTATGACGCGCTGCGCTATGGAACGGTTAGCAATGGCATCGTGGTGAACGGACTTGGGCCGACTGCGGCTGATTTCCCGGTGCTGGCCAATCACAGCCCGACGCGCAGCACGCTGATGCTTGACTGGAGTCCGAGCGAATTCAGCCGTATGCGCCTGCAATTCGCGTCCGACAAGTCGCGGCTGGGCGCTACCGACAATCAGGTATTCATACAGTACATTCACAGTCTGGGCGCGCACGGCGCGCACAAGTTCTGAGCGTGTTATTCCTTAAGGACTTGAAAATGAAGACATTTTTGGTATGGACAATGCTGGCTGCGGGCACGCTTGCAACGCAGTCGGCATGGGCCGCTTTGAATATTCTGGCGTGTGAACCCGAATGGGGCGCGTTGAGCAGGGAACTCGGTGGCGACAAGATAAACGTTTACGTTGCAACGACCGCCTTGCAGGATCCGCATCACATCGAAGCGCGCCCCAGTTTGATCGCGCGCGCACGCAGCGCTGATCTGGTGGTGTGTACCGGCGCCGAACTTGAAGTGGGATGGATGCCGCTGCTGCAATCGCAATCCGGCAATCCGAAAATTCAGCGCGGGCGGCCTGGATACTTCGAGGCTGCACAATATGTTTCGATGCTGGAAATCCCCGAGCGACTGGATCGCGCGCAAGGTGATGTGCATCCCGGTGGCAACCCGCATATTCAGCTTGACCCGCGAAATATCGCGCGGGTTGTGGTCGCGCTCACCGAACGCATGACGCAACTCGATGCGGCGGAAGCCGATGGCTACCGCGCCCGCAGCAAGTCGTTTCTCGATCGATGGCAGCAGGCCATCGCGCGCTGGGAAAAAGAAGCTGCACCGCTGAGAGGCGTGCCCATTGTTGTCTATCACAAGAACCTGACTTACCTGGAAAACTGGCTGGGCCTGCGCTTGCTGGGTACCCTGGAACCTAAACCCGGATTGCCGCCGACCTCGGCACAATTGAGCAGTCTGCTGGCGCAACTGCAAAAAAATCCGGCCCGGGCGGTGGTGCGGGCAGCCTACAACGAACCGCGTGCCGCCGAGTGGCTTTCCGAACAGGCCAAAATTCCGGCGGTCATGCTGCCATTCACCGTCGGCGGCACCGAAAAGGCTAAAGACCTGTTTGGCTTGTTCGACGATACGATTGCACGCTTGCTGGCGATTGTTAAATGAACTCAACGTTACTCGACATCAGCATCCTGTGGCCGGCGCTGATTGCCGGCCTGCTGGTGACCGCGACCCATGTGCCGCTGGGCACGCAAGTGCTGAATCGCGGCATCGTGTTTGTCGACCTCGCCATCGCGCAGATCGCGGGCCTGGGCGTGATTTGTGCGGACTGGCTGGGATTTGAGCCGCAGGGCTGGGCGGTTCAGCTGTCGGCATTAACCGCGGCGGTTGCCGGTGCGCTCCTGCTGACGTGGACCGACAAGCGCTGGCCGGAAATACAGGAGGCGCTGATCGGCGTGACGTTCATACTCGCCGCAAGCGGCGCATTGATCCTGCTCGCCAGCAATCCGCACGGCGCCGAACATCTGAAAGAGCTGCTGGTCGGGCAGATACTGTGGGTCAGTCCGGCGCGCCTGCCGTGGGTCGCCCTCGCTTATGCGGCGATCCTCGCGATCTGGTTTGCAATGGGCGAGCGCCTTGGTCGCATCGGATTCTATCTGCTGTTCGCATGCGCGGTCACGGTGTCGGTGCAACTGGTGGGTCTGTATCTGGTGTTTACCACGTTGATTGTGCCGGCGCTCGCGACGCGCCATTTCGCGCGCTGGCGTATTGCCGCCGGCTATGTTGTTGGCGCCGCGGGATATGCAATAGGACTGGCCGTATCCGCGTGGACCGACTGGCCGTCGGGACCCGCAATTGTCTGGGTGATGACGGCGCTTGCTGTCGCGACGGCCATGGTCGCGCCACGACGCGGGCGATAACAAGCGTAGGGCGCAATACCCAAAGAGCATTGCGCCGCATGGAGACGTTTGCCGCCAACCCATTTGGCGCAATTCGCTGCGCTTATCAATGCTCATGCCGGTGATGTATGTCCGGCAAATGCGGATGGGCGTGTGTCAATGACGAATGCGTGTGCGCATGAGCGTGCGGTTCGGCACCTTCGCTGCCGTCGTGCGGGTGTTGATGGTGTTCATCGTGGCTGTGCCCGTGAGTGTGGGCCATCTGGGAATGCGTATGCTGATGCTGGTGATGCTCGGTCAACACCAGCCATGTCGCGCATATCATTAGGATTACGGCGAAGACGAACGCGATGCTCCCGGGATCATTCAGCAACAGGATGGAAATGGTGGCGCCCATGAACGGCGCGGTGCTGAAATGCGCGCTGGCTCGTGCGCTTCCCAGATGGCGTAGCGCGTAAATAAACATGACGAGGCTGATGCCATAGCTGAATAGTCCCAGCAGCATCGCACCCGCGATTACAGTTGCGGCCGGTGTTGCCGGTTCGACCGCCCAAGCCAACCCAATATTCACAACACCTGCAACCATTCCTTTAACGATGGCTATGGTCATGGGATCGTTTGCGGAGATCTTGCGCGTCAGGTTGTTGTCGCACGCCCACAACAAGCACGCTGCCGCGACTGCGAGCGAGTGCGGCGACAGTCGCATGGCCAGCGCAGGGTCGTAAGACAGCAGGAGCGCGCCGGCGAGCATGATGAAAGTTGCCAGCCAGACTCGAAGGCCCACCGCTTCCCGGAACAGGGCGGCGGCGACCAATGCGGTGAATACGCCTTCAAGATTAAGGAGAAGTGAGGCGCCTGCCGCAGTCGATCCGTTCAGTCCCCACATCAGCAGGACGGGCGCGCAGACGCCCCCCAGCAAAACGGCGGCAGCGAGCCACGGGTAGTCTCGGCGTTGTATGCCGGGTTCGCCATGATTGCGCGGGGTGACCAAGCCACTGACCAGCCGTATCATCAGCAAACCGATACCACTGCCCAAATAGAGCAGCCCGGCGAGCATTAGCGGAGATACGCCCTGCAATAGCAACTTCGCCAGCGGGGTGCTGGCGCCGAACAGCGCGGCTGCGGTCAGCGCCAGTAAGGCATATCGCTGTATTTGAATATTCATTGTTCAATGGCCGGTGTGGGAGCAAGTCACACGGCTCGCTTGGTCATGTGCGTCGTGAGCGTATACGGCATTGACATATCACAGCAGGAGTAACTGAATTGGACTGCATGACTTGTATACCACCCTGCAGCACGAATGTGCGCCAGTGCGATTCGCGAGTCCGGCTGGCGCGCTTACTCCGCCTTTACGCCGGCTTCGCGGACGACCTTGCCCCAGCGTGTGTACTCCGTGCGCAGGAACTCGGCGGTTTGTTCGGGTGTCCTCGCAGTTGGTTCACCCCCCATGATTGCGAAGCGTTCGCGCGTTTCCGCAGTCATCATGACTTTCGCCGAATCGGCGTTGAGCCGTTCGACAATATCGCGCGGCGTGCCGGCGGGCGCAAGCAGCATGTACCAGTTGACTGCGGTGAACTCGGTCATTCCCGCTTCAGCTGAAGTGGGTACCGTCGGCATCGAGGCGATACGTTTTGCATCGAGTACTGCCAACGGCCGCACCCGGCCCGCCGCGACTATAGGCGCGACGCTCGATGCGGTGAGGATCACAATGTCGACTTCGCCGGTGGTCGCGCCGATGACGGCGCTTTTGTAGGGTACGTGCAGGATCTGGATCTTTGCCATCAATTTCAGCAATTCGGCGGCAAGGTGATTGGTTGATCCGATACCTCCTGATCCGTGGGTGAGTTTGCCCGGGCTGCTGCGGGCGATTCGCACCAGTTCGCCCAGCGTCCTGGCCGGCACCGATGGGTGTACGACCAGCACATTCGGAATCGATGCAACCAGGGCGACCGGCGCGAAATCGCGCAGCGGGTCATAGCCAACATTGGGGTTCATGTGCGGGTTTACCACAATCGGTGATGACGCCATCAGTAAGGTGTAGCCATCCGGAGGCGACTTGGCGGTGGCTTCGTGTGCGATGTTGCCGCCGGCGCCGACACGCGGATCGGGTACAACCCGCTGGCCGAGGCTACCCGAAAGATTCTGCGCAAGCCAGCGGCCAACCATGTCCGTACCGCCCGCGAATGACAGGATCAGGCGTACGGGCTTGGTCGGATAACCCTGTGCGCCGGCGTACGGAACCGCCCAATAAAGCGCGGCAATCAGATAAACGGCCGAATGTGCAAGGCTGCGTAACCTGCTGTTGCCAATTTTCACTGGTGATCTCCTTGTGTCCCGCGCCATCGCAAAGGGTAAACTGCAAAGTCGGAATTCAATCGACTGCCGGCTGTGGCTTCTTGCGCAAGTCCAGCAGCAGGTCTTTTTTCTGTATATAAACGCGAGCAAGCTTCGGGCGCTTTGCGATTTCCTGGATCAGGCGGCTCACCGGATTTCCGAAGCGGTATTCTGTTTGCATGCGACCGGCCGCGAGCATCTCGTCGACCTGGGTTCCCGCGTAAGAATACCGCAGCAAACGCTCCTCGTCGCTCATGTTCGGGTACTTTCTGCGCAGCGCCGGTACCGCCGGCTCAGGCGGTATAGGGGTGGATGGAATCGACTGCGAGCCGTTCGCAAGAATACGATCGAGCACGTTGGGCTCCACCGGCGCCAACAGAGCGCCGTAGTAGCCGAGCACGTATTTTTTCACCTCATCCGGGATGACTCGGTAACGTTCCCCATGTACGACATTGAACACCGCCTGCGTTCCAACGAGTTGTGACAACGGCGTAATCATGATCGGCCAGCCGAGTTCGCCCCGAATTCGCGCGCATTCGTGCAACACTTCGTCGAGCTTGTGGGAGAGTCCCGCCTGGGCGAGCTGGCCCTTGAAATGAGACTGCATGCCCCCCGGCACCTGATGTTCAAAGTGGAATGCGTCATATTCCATGGGCACGCCGAGCGGTTTGCCTTCCTGCACGGCAACCTTGCGGAAGTGATCGCCAACCTCGTCGACCAGTCGGTCGTTGACGTTGACCGCATAGCCCATATCGCGCAAATTGCGCACGATAGTCTGGGTCGCTGGTTGCGCCGCGCCGTTCGCAAGCGGGGCTATCGAGGTATGCAGCTGGTCGGCACCGAGTCGTGCACCCTCAAGATACACTAATGGCGCGAGACCAGTCAGGCAATGGCTGTGAAGTTCCAGGGGTAAACCACCCATTACCTTCTTTAGTGCTGGAACCAGGGTGCGGATTCGGTCCGGGGTGAGCAGTCCACCCGCGTCCTTGAGCATGACCGCGTCCACGTGCGTGCGTTCGATGAGTTCCCTGGTTTTTTGAATGTAATGCTCATCGGTATGCACGGGGCTGTGGCCGTACGCCAATGCGCCTATAGTGTAAGCGCCAAGTTGTTTTGCATGAAGCAGCAGAGGCACGATGGCGTCGAGGTCATTTAATGCGTCAAACGCCCTGAACCGCTTGAGGCCGTTGGCGATGAGCCGCTCCGTCCATAACAGCAACAAATCGTTTGGGACAATATCGAATCCCGTGAGGTGCCTGCTGCGCACCATTCCGTACATCGGGGTACGCGTGACCTTGCCACACATCAGCCGTATTCTTTCCCACGGGTTTTCCTTGAGGTAACGGACGCAGACGTCGAAATGGCTCCCACCAATCAGATCGATCCCGTCAAAACCCATGCTGTCCATTTTCTCGGCGACCGAAAGCATCATCGCGGTGGTCATGCGGGACGCCCACAGGCATTGGTGCGCGTCGCGCAGAGTTTGATCCATGATCCTGATTTCTCTCATCCGGCATACTCCTCGGGTTCGGCGCTGCTTATCGGTCGTGCCACTGCACGGGATGTCTATCCTGCCAAAAGTTGACTTGAACATTAACATGAATACACACAGGAAGATGACACTGTCGCCAGCCACATTCACCGCGATACTGAGGAAGAATGCGACAAATACCGGATTCCGGTATTCGTTGACATGACGGCATGAAGATCATGAATCGTGAAAAGGTCAGTAACATGAACATCTTCCGCGGAGTTTTTGGACTTACAATGGAATCCCGGCCGGTCGCGGGGATTTCCAAACGTGCTGCCTCTGGCGATTACTAAACCTCATACAAATGCACGCCCACACACACGATCACGGTCATCACCACCATCACGATAAGGCCCCCGCTGGCGGGATGGGGCGTGCGTTCGTGTTTGGCATCACGCTGAACGTCATTTTTGTCGTGGTCGAGTGGGTGAGTGGAATCAGCGCCAATTCGCTGGCGTTGATCGCGGACGCCACGCATAACCTCAGCGACGTGCTGGGGCTGGTACTCGCGGGTGGTGCGATGGCCCTGGCACGGCGCCCGCCGACCGCGCGTTTTACGTATGGACTGCGTGGCACCACCATACTGGCGGCGCTGGGAAACGCGATGTTGCTTTTGATCGTTACCGGTGGCATCGCGTGGGAAGCCATCTTGCGATTTCAGAACGACAGCGTCATCAACGAGACGATCGTGATCTGGGTGGCGGCGCTGGGTGTGATGATCAATGCGGCGACGGCGATGCTGTTCATGAAGGGCAGCAAGACCGACATCAACGTGCGTGGTGCGTACTTGCACATGGCTGCGGATGCGGGGATATCGCTGGGCGTTGTGGTGGCGGGCATCGCGATGAAATACACCGGATGGACGTGGCTTGATCCGGTTACCAGCCTGTTGATCATTACCGTCATTTTTGTCGGCACCTGGGGATTGTTGCGCGACTCGGTAAGGCTGGCGCTGCAGGCTGCCCCGGAGAGCGTCAATCCGGCGGACGTGCGTCGCTATTTCGCCGAACTTGACGGCGTCACGGAAGTACATGATCTGCACATCTGGGCCATGAGCACCACCGAAACGGCATTAACCGTGCACATGGTGATGCCGAACGGGCATCCGGGAGACGAGTTTCTGTCCAGCGTTATTCAGCAGGTTGAGCACAAGTTCCATATCGGACATGTCACGGTACAGATCGAAACGGGCACTTCCGCCATTCCGTGTGTGCTGGCGCCCGATCACGTGGTGTGACGGTGTGGGATAATAGCGCCCCGATATTGATGACTCGCCGGTCGGCGCGCTAATTCATGGAACAGTTTCACGGCACTACCATCGTCTCCGCGCGGCGCGGCAAGCGCGTGGCGCTCGGCGGCGACGGCCAGGTTACACTGGGACACGTGGTCGTCAAGTCGACCGCACGCAAGGTGCGCCGCATGTACGGCGACAAAATACTCGCCGGCTTTGCCGGCGGCACGGCGGATGCGTTCACGCTTTTTGAGCGTTTTGAAGCCAAACTGGAGAAACACCAGGGCAACCTGTTGCGTTCGGCGGTGGAACTTGCCAAGGACTGGCGTACCGATCGAATATTGCGCCGTCTCGAAGCGATGCTGGTGGTGTGTGACAGCCAGAGCTCGCTGATCATTTCCGGCAACGGCGATGTAATCGAGCCTGAACAGGGCCTGGTTGCGATCGGCAGCGGCGGCCCTTATGCGCAGGCGGCGGCGCGCGCGCTGCTGGAGCACACGACTATGCCGCCCGAGGATATCGTCAAGCAATCGCTGGTCATCGCGGGCGATCTGTGCATATATACCAATCAGCAGCACATCATCGAACTGCTTGAATGACTTGTAGTGGTAAACGGTAATCAGTGAGCGGTAAGCGGTGGAGCGCCTACGCAAAATTCTGTAACGGACCTGTTGCCAATCACCAATCACCAATCACCAATCACCAATCACCGCCACATAAGCAATGAGCCACATGACGCCGCAGGAAATCGTCCACGAACTGGACAAACATATCATAGGGCAGGACGCCGCCAAGCGTGCTGTTTCAATCGCATTAAGAAACCGCTGGCGCAGGCAGCAAGTGCCGGAGCCGCTGCGGCAGGAGATCACGCCCAAGAATATTCTGATGATAGGCCCCACGGGCGTGGGCAAGACGGAGATCGCACGTCGCCTGGCGCGGCTAGCCGATGCGCCGTTTATCAAGATCGAAGCGACCAAGTTTACCGAAGTCGGATATGTCGGACGCGACGTCGATACCATCATCCGTGATCTGGTCGAATCGGCGATCAAGCAGGCGCGCGAGCACGCAACGCGCAAGGTACGGCGGCAGGCTGAGGACCAGGCTGAGGAGCGCGTGCTTGATATTCTGCTGCCATCGGCGCGCGATGGCGACAGTGCGCTGTCGGACACCGATAACCTTACACGGCAGAAATTTCGCAAGAAGCTGCGCGAAGGCGAGCTCGACGACAAGGAGATCGAGATTGAAGTCGCCACGCCGCAGGCGCACATGGAAATTTTCGCGCCGCCGGGAATGGAGGATCTGACGACCCAGATACAGGGCATGTTCCAGAATCTCGGCACGTCGCGCAAGAAGAGCCGGCAGGTCAAAATCCGCGAAGCGATGAAACTGCTGATCGAGGAAGAGGCTGCGAAACTGGTCAACGACGATGACCTCAAGTCCCACGCCGTCACCAACGTTGAACAGAACGGGATCGTGTTTCTCGACGAGATCGACAAGATCACCAGCCGTGGTGAGGCTTCCGGTGCCGAAGTTTCCCGTCAGGGCGTACAACGGGATCTCCTGCCGCTGGTTGAGGGCACGACGGTGTCGACCAAGTACGGCATGATCAAGACCGACCATATCCTGTTCATAGCCAGCGGCGCATTTCACCTCGCCAAGCCGTCGGATCTGATACCGGAATTGCAGGGGCGCTTCCCGATCCGCGTTGAGTTGGCCAGCCTCAGCGTAACCGATTTTGAACAGATACTGACCAATACCGACGCCTGTCTTACGCGGCAATATCAGGCGTTGTTGGAGACCGAGGGTGTGAAACTCGAGTTTCAGCCGTCCGCAATCAAGCGCATGGCCGAGATAGCGTGGCAAGTCAACGAAAAGACCGAGAACATAGGCGCACGCCGGCTGCATACCGTGATGGAAAAGTTGCTCGAGGAAATCTCGTTTGACGCGGCAAAGCATTCAGGCCAGACGATAGCTATCGATGATGCGTACGTCGACTCACGTCTCAAGGGATTGGCGCAGAGCGAGGATCTTGCTCGCTACGTGCTGTGAGTTGAGGGCGTGCGTGAGCAAGAAGACTTTAAACGTTGCGCTTAACGGATCAATTCAAACTCCCAACGCGGCCGCGTTAAGTGGTTGAGCTTCTTGTTAAGGTTGTGCCATTGGTGCCTGACAGGTAATCTGAATCGCGCGGCACGGCACGCCAGACTTGTTGACATGGATCAAGAACCCGCCACACGCATGGTGTAGACTGTGTTAGATGAGGATTTGGGTTTTTCGCCGGGCAATCGCCCGATACGGCATCGCGGTGCTGCTATTCGCGCAGATGGCAGTGGCTGCGTACGCGTGCCCTGTAAACATGAGTCCGGGCGACATGCTGCATGCCGCATTGTTCCCGCAAACTCCGATGGCCATGCCGGATTGCGACTCACACGGTTCCGGAAACGCCAACCTTTGCCTCCAGCATTGCCAGTCCGGGGATCAGGCCGTGCAAACGACACCACACATACCGGTCCCGCCGATGGCGATGTCTTACACCGTCGTCGTTGAAACGACAGTTATCGAAGCGGACGACCGTATCGCTTCCCATCCAGCCTATCCGGAGCGAGAGACCTCGCCGCCGCCGTTGATACGTTTCGGCTTTCTGCGTATTTGACCTTCCCGCAAGTCTGGTAAGACCCGCCGGCGCGCTGGTGCGCGGCGGGAATCGGATTTGTTCGGGAGATACTCATGGTGCTGCTTACTCGCGTGCGGCGTTTCCGCACCTCATGCTTGCGGTCCGCGTTGGGGCGATGCGCGATCGCCGTATCCGCGCTACTGGTCGGGCTCATCCTGGCTCCGGATACAGCAGTCGCTCAATCGGCATTGACGTTGAAAGGCGCGCAGCGCATCGCGGTCGAACGGTCCGCGCGGCTGGCCGCCGGCGACGCAATGATTTCCGCATCACGGGAAATGTCCGTCGCTGCCGGACAGCTTCCGGACGCGGTGTTTAAATTCGGGATCGACAATCTTCCCGCCGATGGCGCGGATCAATTCAGCCTGGCGCGCGATTTCATGACCATGCGCCGTATCGGGATAACGCAGGAACTGACGCGCACTGAGAAACGCCGCTTCAAATCGGAGCGTTACACGCGCGAAGCGGAACTCGCCGTCACCGAGCGATCTGCATCGGAGGCCGCCATACAGCGCGATACCGCGCTTGCATGGCTGGATCGTTATTACCTCGAACGCATGCGGACCGTCATGACCGCCCAGGCGGAAGAAGCCGGTCTGGAGATCGAGGCGGCCGAGGGTGCTTATCGCGCCGGGCGCGGCAGTCAGGCGGAGGTGTTAGCCGCGCGCGCATCGCGCGTTGCCTTGCACGATCGCCTTTCGGAACTTGATCGCCGCCTGCGCAGCGCGCGCGCGATGCTGGCGCGCTGGGCGGGCGAGGCTGCCGACGCTCCGCTCGCCGGTGAACCGGACATCAGTGCCGTGCGCATTAACCCCCGTGCGCTTGATCGCGAGCTTGAATATCATCCGGAAATCGCGGTGCTCGGCCGTCAGGTTGCGATTGCGGAGGCCGACGCGTTACTGGCCAAGGCGAACAAGCAGGCGGATTGGAGCGTCGAACTCGCCTATCAGCAGCGTGGCCCGGCGTATTCCAACATGATTTCCATCGGTGTCTCCGTGCCCTTGCAGTGGGATCAGAAGAACCGCCAGGAGCGCGAGCTCAGGGCCCGGCTGGCATTGGTTGATCGCGCCAAAGCGCAACAGCAAGATGGTTTGCGTGCGCATGTTGCCGAGGTGCGGGCAATGTTGAACGAATGGGAAAACGGTCTGGAACGCTGTGGCCGTTACGATCGCGAATTGCTCCCACTCGCTGCCGACCGCACACGGGCTGCGCTGGTTGCCTATCGTGGCGGCAAGAGCGACCTGGCCGCCGTGCTGGCCGCGCGCCGAAATGAAATCGACGTGCGCATCCAGCGGGTGCAGCTTGAAATGGATACGGCTCGCGTGTGGGCTCAGCTCAATTTCCTTGTACCCGATGGTGCACACGAATCGCGTCCTGCATCCACATCGTCGTCGAAGGAGCGCAAATGAACATGCGAACGCTGGTGATTGCAATGGCAGTTACAGGTGTCGTAGTCGCTGCAAGCTATGGCGGCTTCCGCTTGGGCATGAATCGTGGAACCAGCATGGCAGGCGCTACCGCGCCTGCCGCCGACCCCGCGCACGGTGCGAATGGGGTTGATACGCCCGATAGCAGGAAGGTGTTGTACTGGCACGATCCCATGGTGCCGGCTCAGAAATTCGACAAACCCGGCAAATCGCCTTTCATGGACATGCAACTGGTGCCGGTTTATGCGGATGGCGACAGCGATACGGGAACCGTCAGCATCAGTGCGCGCATGCAGCAGAACCTCGGCGTGCGTACTGCGGAAGTGAGCACGGGCGCCATGACGCAAAAACTTGATGTTGTCGGCAGCATTGCATACAACGAGCGCGACGTTGCCGTGGTAACCGCACGCACCGCCGGGTTTGTGGAAAGCTTGTACGTGCGTGCTCCGCTAGACCCGGTACGCAAAGGTCAGCCGCTGGCTGAACTATATGCACCGGAGTGGATCGCTGCGCAGGAGGAATACCTGTCGGTACGGCGCATGCAGGGCCAGGGCCTCGATGTCGTGCTCGCCGCGGCGCGCCAGCGCATGCTGCTGGCGGGCATGAGCGAGGATCAGGTGCGCGTCGTCGAGACAGCCGGCAAGGCAAACCCGCGCTTCACGCTGGCCGCGCCCATCGGCGGTGTGATCTCCGAACTCGGCGTGCGCGAAGGCATGACCGTGGCAGTGGGATCAATTTTATTCAAAATCAATGGCTTATCATCGGTGTGGGCGTATGCAGAAATTGCTGAAACGCGCGTTGCACAGATACGTCCGGGCCACCGTGTGGTGGTGCATGCGCTCGCGGCGCCCGGCCGCTTGTATCAAGGCCGCGTGGCTGCGATACTGCCCGAGGTGAATGCTGCGACCCGCACGCTGAGGGCCAGAATCGAAGTCGCCAACGCAGATGGATCGCTGACGCCGGGCATGTTTGCAAACATCGATTTCGCCGCGCCGGCCAAGGCCGCGGTCTTGACGGTGCCCAGCGAGGCCGTGATACACACAGGGCAGCGCAAGGTTGTGTTCGTCGAGACCGAACCGGGGAAATATCAGCCCGTTGACGTCGACATCGGCGCTGAAGCGCATGGCCAGACGGAAATCCGCAAGGGGCTGACTGCCGGCCAGAAGGTCGTCATATCAGGCCAGTTCCTGATCGACTCCGAGTCCAGTCTCAAGGCAACCGCGACGCGCATGTCGGAGCCTCCGGATGCGCCGCCGGCACAACGTCAGCACGGCACCGGCAAATGATCGCGCAACTCATACGCTGGTCCATCGCCAACCGCTTTCTGGTGTTGCTGGCGACGATATTCGTTTCGGCGTGGGGCGCGTGGTCCGTGCAGCGCACACCACTCGATGCGATTCCCGATCTGTCCGACGTGCAGGTGATCATACGCACCAGCTTTCCGGGGCAGGCGCCGCAGATCGTCGAAAACCAGATCACCTATCCGCTGACGACCACCATGCTCTCGGTGCCGGGCGCGAAAACGGTGCGCGGCTATTCATTCTTCGGCGATTCATTCGTTTACGTACTGTTCGAAGACGGTACCGATCCGTACTGGGCGCGCTCGCGCGTGCTGGAATACCTGAATCAGGCGCAGTCGCGCCTGCCGGCTCAGGCCAAAACCGCGCTGGGTCCGGACGCAACCGGCGTGGGGTGGGTATACGAGTATGCGCTGGTGGATCGCAGCGGAAGCATGGATTTGTCGCAATTGCGCACGCTGCAGGACTGGTTCCTCAAATACGAGTTGAAGACGGTGCCCAATGTCTCGGAAGTGGCCAGCATAGGCGGCATGGTGCGGCAATATCAGATCGTTCTCGATCCCGACAAATTGCGCGCTTACAACATCCCGCATTCGAAGGTCATAGACGCGGTGCAGAAAGCAAATCAGGAAAGCGGCGGTTCGGTGCTTGAACTCGGAGAGGCCGAATACATGGTGCGCGCTTCCGGCTACCTGCAATCGCTTGACGATTTTCGCAGGATTCCGCTGATGACGACCAACACCGGGATTTCCGTGCGGCTAGCCGATGTGGCGCGAGTGCAGGTAGGTCCCGAGATGCGGCGTGGGGTCGCGGAACTGGACGGAACGGGAGAAGTCGTGGGCGGCATTATCGTCATGCGCTCGGGCAAGAACGCGCTCGAAACCATTACCGCGGTCAAGGCCAAGCTGGAATCGTTGAAGCCGGGCTTGCCGCCCGGCGTGGAAATCGTGCCGACCTACGACCGTTCCGATCTGATCAAGCGCGCGGTCAGCAACCTCGGCGAAAAACTCGTCGAGGAGTTCGTCATTGTGGCGCTGGTCTGCGCGCTGTTCCTGTTTCATGTGCGCTCATCCCTGGTGGCCATCGTCACCCTGCCGATAGGTATTTTGATGGCGTTTATCGTCATGCATTATCAGGGCGTGAATGCAAACATCATGTCGCTGGGCGGCATCGCCATCGCTGTCGGCGCCATGGTCGATGCCGCAGTCGTGATGATAGAAAACGCACACAAGCATCTGGAGCGCTGGCGGCACGCGCATCCGGGTTGTGTTTTGCGCGGCGATGAACACTGGCGGGTCATTGCCGATGCGGCGGCGGAGGTCGGGCC
The DNA here is from genome assembly GCA_947476215.1 of Betaproteobacteria bacterium. GTDB lineage: Bacteria > Pseudomonadota > Gammaproteobacteria > Burkholderiales > SG8-41 > PALSA-1004. The sequence continues at coordinate 2,819 of CANJQI010000006.1, read as the reverse complement.
GGCGCTGTTTTTCTCCCTGCTGATCATCACGTTGTCGTTTATACCGGTGTTTACGCTGGAGGCACAGGAAGGCCGGCTGTTTTCTCCACTGGCGTACACCAAGAGCTATGCGATGGCTGCGTCGGCGGGGTTGGCGGTGACGTTGATCCCCGTGCTGATGGGTTATCTGATACGCGGCAAGATCCCCGGCGAATCCGCGAACCCGCTCAACAGACTGCTGATCGCGGTCTACCGGCCATGCCTCGCTCTGGTTCTGCGTTTTCCCTGCACGACACTGGTGGGTGCATTGATGGTCGGGTTGTTGGCGATCTATCCCGCAATCCGTTTGGGAGGTGAATTCATGCCGCCGCTCGACGAAGGCGATCTGCTTTATATGCCGTCCGCTCTGCCCGGCATATCCATCGGAAAAGTCACGGAACTGCTGCAGCAGACCGACAGGTTGATCAAGAGCGTGCCGGAGGTGGCGCGCGTATTCGGCAAGGCGGGCCGTGCCGAAACGGCCACCGATCCCGCGCCCCTGGAGATGCTCGAGACCACCATACAGTTCAAGCCGCGCAGCGAATGGCGTGCGGGCATGACGCCCGACAAGCTCGTTGAGGAACTCGACCGCATTGTCCAAGTGCCGGGAATTTCGAACATCTGGGTGCCGCCGATCCGCAATCGCATCGATATGCTTGCCACCGGTATCAAGAGTCCGGTCGGCGTGAAAGTGGCAGGGACCAACCTCAAGGAAATCGATCGCATCACGGGCGATATCGAGCGTGTGACCAGGACAGTAGCCGGTGTAAGTTCAGCGCTTGCCGAACGTCTCAATGGCGGACGCTATATCGATGTCAAGATAGATCGTGACGCCGCGGCGCGGTATGGCATGAACATCGCGGATGTGCAGAGCATCGTGTCCGCGGCGATCGGTGGCGATAATATCGGCGAAACCGTCGAGGGGCTGCAAAGGTTTCCGATCAACGTGCGATATCCGCGCGAAATCCGTGACTCGGTCGAGAAGATACGCAACCTGCCGGTGCTCACCGAACGCGGCGCGCAAATACGATTAACGGATGTCGCCGCAATCGGCATTACCGACGGCCCGCCCATGCTGCGGTCGGAAAACGCCAGGCTCGCCGGGTGGGTGTACGTCGACATCCGTGGCCGCGATCTCAAGTCGGCGGTGATCGATATGCAGCAGGCCGTAATGCGGGAGGTGAAAGTGCCGCCCGGCTATTCGGTGTCGTGGTCAGGGCAGTTCGAATACCTGGAACGCGCAAGTGCCAGGCTCAAAATCGTGGTACCGGCCACCCTCGCCATCATATTCATGCTGCTCTTTCTCACTTTTCAGCGCGTGGACGAGGCCTTGCTCATCATGGCGACACTGCCGTTTGCATTGGTGGGCGGCTTCTGGCTGTTGTGGCTGCTCAATCACAACCTGTCGGTGGCCAGTGGTGTCGGTTTCATCGCACTTGCCGGTGTCGCCGCCGAATTCGGCGTGATCATGCTGCTCTATCTCAGGCACGCGTGGGATGCACGGCTCGCATCGGGCGAGGCGCCTACCCTGGACCTGCTGATGCAGTCGATTGCCGAAGGCGCGGTGTTGCGCGTGCGCCCCAAGGCGATGACGGTGGCCGTCATCATCGCCGGTCTGCTGCCCATTATGTTTGGCACCGGAACCGGATCGGAAATCATGCAACGCATCGCCGCTCCCATGGTGGGCGGAATGATTACCGCGCCGTTGCTGTCGATGTTCGTCATTCCCGCGGCATACTTGCTGATGCGCAGGCCGTTGAAACTGAAGTGAGACGCAGCGCCTACATTTTGGCGATTACCGTGCTTGAGCTGGAACTCGGTATCTTTCAGGTTTTCACGGAATCCAGACGCTGTGCCTCCTTGCGCAGAACGTCGAGAAATGTCTGCGCGATAAATGACAACTGCTTGCCTACCGGGTAGACCAAGTACCAGTGCGATTTGATCGGAAATCCTTCAACATCCAGCACGGTCAGGTTGGCGTCCAGATCCACGCCTGCGTACTGGCGCGACATGATGGACACGCCCAGGCCGGACGTCAGGGCTTCGCGGATGGATTCGTTGCTGCCGAGTTCCATGCGTATGTTAGGCGTAATTCCCCGCTCACGGAACAGGCGCTCGGTGGTCATGCGGGTGCCGGAACCGGACTCGCGCACCAGCAGGGGTTCCTGTGCAAGTCGCGCGAATGGAATGCTGGATAGCCCTGCCAGCGGATGATCGCTGCAGGCGAACACCACGACAGGGTTGGGCATCAAGCGCAGACTTACCACCTCATCACCTGACGGCGGGTTCGCCATCAGGTACAGATCGTCGGCGTTGGTCGCGATGCGATCGAGCAGCGACTGCCGATGCCCGACGTGCATGCGCACGGTGATTCCCGGATAGACTTTCGCAAATTCAACCAGCATGCGCGAAGTAAAATATTTGGCGACGGTGCTGGCTGCGACGTCGAGCGAGCCGGTCTGCAGTCCGCGCGTGTCCGCCACCTTTTGCTCAAATCGGCTAAACGCCTGGAAGATCTCACTGCTTGCAATCTGCAGTTCCCGACCTACCGACGTCAGCCTTACCGTTTTGCCGACCTGCTCCAACAACGGCGCGCCTATGGTTTCCGTAAGCTTCTTGATCTGCACGGAGACCGTAGGCTGCGCCATATACAACTCTTCTCCGGCGCGGGTAAAGCTTCCGAGGCGCGCAACGGCCTCGAACACGCTGAGCTGCGGCAGCATGCCGTGACGCAGGTAACGGCGGATCTTGGATTGGGGCATGGCAATTCTCCTGTACGAATGTCAACAGTCGCCGCACCT
>CANJQI010000005.1 GCA_947476215.1 Betaproteobacteria bacterium | reverse complement strand
GCCTATGCACTGGACGATCTTTCCCTCACTCAACACAGCACTCATGGTGTTTCCTTTCTTCTCAATTCGTTAAATTCTTTTCACATGGCTGGCCGGACCAGCCATTGATGCTTGCCTGCTACGACGTTGCTCAGCCTACGGCTGCCGCGCCGCCGACGATCTCCGAAAGCTCTTTGGTTATCGATGCCTGGCGCGCCTTGTTGTAAGTCAACTGAAGTTCGTCGATCAGAGTCTTGGCGTTGTCCGATGCCGACTTCATCGCAACCATACGGGCGCTCTGCTCGGAAGCCATGTTCTCCGCCACCGCCTGGTAAATCAGCGCTTCCACGTAACGCAACAACAGTTCGTCGATTACGGAACGGGGGTCCGGCTCGTATATGTAATCCCACGCATGCGCCTGTGGGTCAACCTGCATGCGCTCAGCGGACAGCGGCAACAACTGTTCGACCGTGGGTTCCTGCTTCATGGTGTTGACGAAGCTGGTATAGAACAGGTAAACGGCGTCCAGCTTGCCTGCACTATAGGCATCCAGCATAACCTTGACCGGGCCTATCAGCTTGTCGAGGCGGGGCGTGTCGCCAAACTGCACCACATGCGAAACGACATTTGAACCGAGTCGACTCAGAAAACCAAATCCCTTGTTGCCTATCGCCGTCGCCAACACCTTCTTGCCCTGGCCGTCGAATTCCTTGAGCCGCGCCAGCAGCTTGCGCAAGATGTTGGTGTTCAGACCGCCGCACAGGCCTTTGTCGGTGGTAACCACGATCACGCCGATGGCACCGGTATCGTTACTCGTGCGTAGAAACGCAGGTTTATATTCCGGGTTGGCACGTGCGAGATTGGCGGCGATATTACGTATCTTGTCGCCATAGGGCCGCGCCGCACGCATGCGGTCCTGTGCCTTGCGCATCTTCGACGCCGCGACCATTTCCATCGCTTTGGTGATTTTGCGCGTGTTCTGCACGCTCTTGATCTTGGTGCGTATTTCTTTTGTGCCGGCCATGTCAGTCTACTAAGTAATCCGTCGCTTTACCGATCAATACGATCCGGTCTTTTTGAAGTCCTTGATCGCCTCGTGCAACTTGTCTTCATCTTCCTTGGACAGATCCTTGGTCTTCTCGATCGAATCCGCGATCGCCGCGTACTTGGACTTGATGAAGTCGCGTAGTGCTTTTTCGGCGGTCAGCGCTTTCTTGACATCGATATCGTCAAAGTAGCCGTTGTTGACGGCAAACAGCGTCAACGCCATTTCCCAGACCTGCTGAGGACGATACTGAAGCTGCTTCATCAACTCGGTCACGAGGCGGCCACGCTCCAACTGCTTGCGGGTGGCTTCGTCGAGGTCCGACGCGAACTGTGCAAATGCCGCGAGTTCGCGATATTGCGCAAGAGCAAGACGGACACCGCCGCCGAGCTTCTTGATGACCTTGGTTTGCGCCGCACCGCCCACGCGCGATACCGAAATACCGGCGTTGATGGCGGGGCGGATACCGGCGTTGAAAAGATCGGTCTCAAGAAAGATCTGGCCATCGGTAATGGAAATAACGTTGGTCGGCACGAAGGCGGACACGTCGCCTGCTTGTGTTTCAATCACCGGTAACGCGGTTAGTGATCCGGTCTTGCCTTTGACTGCACCATTGGTGAATTTTTCGACATAGGCTTCGTTAACGCGCGCAGCGCGCTCCAGCAGACGCGAATGCAAATAGAACACATCGCCCGGATAGGCTTCGCGACCCGGCGGCCGGCGCAGCAGCAACGATACCTGGCGATAGGCCCAGGCCTGCTTGGTCAGGTCGTCATAAACGATCAGCGCATCCTGGCCGCGGTCGCGGAAGTATTCGCCCATGGTGCAGCCCGAGTACGGCGCAATGTACTGCATGGCCGCGGATTCGGATGCTGAAGCGGCCACCACGATGGTGTACGCCATCGCGCCGTATTCTTCCAGCTTGCGCACTACGTTGGCGATGGTCGATGCTTTCTGACCGATGGCAACGTAGATGCAGAACAGGTCCTTGCCCTTCTGGTTGATGATGGTGTCTACGGCGACCGCAGTCTTGCCGGTCTGGCGGTCACCGATGATCAATTCACGTTGTCCGCGGCCGACCGGCACCATGGCGTCGATCGACTTAAGACCGGTTTGCACCGGCTGGCTCACCGATTTGCGCGCGATCACGCCCGGCGCGACTTTTTCGATCACATCCGTCAACTTGGCGTTGATCGGACCTTTGCCGTCGATCGGTTGACCCAGAGAGTTCACGACGCGGCCTATCAATTCGGGGCCTACCGGCACCTCAAGTATGCGGCCGGTGGCTTTAACGGGGTCACCTTCTGAAATATGCTCATATTCACCGAGCACCACCGAGCCGACCGAATCGCGCTCCAGGTTCAATGCCAGTCCGAACGTGTTGTTGGGGAACTCGAGCATTTCGCCTTGCATCACGTCGGCCAGACCGTGAACGCGACAAATACCGTCGGTCACTGAAATGACGGTTCCCTGAGTGCGCGTTTCCGCGGCTGCCCCGAGATTCTGAATGCGGCTTTTGATGAGTTCGCTGATTTCTGACGGATTGAGTTGCATTTGTTAACTCCTAACGGGTAAGCGCGGCGGACATCGTTTCGAGACTGCCACGCACGGTCGCGTCCAATACCTGGTCGCCGACCATAATCTTGACGCCGCCGATCAACTGCGCATCGACGGAAATCTCGGCGCGGACTTTGCGCTGATACTTGGTTTCCAACGCCGCAACCAATTGACGGATCTGGGTATCGTCCATGGCGAACGCGGATTGAATATTTGCTTCAAGCACGCCCTCGTGTTCCAGCTTGAATTGCTCAAATAGGGCTCTTATTTCCGGCATGCGTGCGAGCCGCGCGTATTGAACCAGAACCTGCACGAAATTCCGGCCCGTGGCGCCCAGATGTTCGCCGCAGACACCCAGAACCAGTCCTTCCAACTGCGCACGCGTGACATTGGGATTGCTGATGCACTGCGCGACGCGCTCGTCGGCAACGATCTGCGCGAGCAGAGACAACTCCTCCGACCACTGATCCAGGGTATTGGTCTCCCGCGCCAGCCTGAAGACGGCTTCAGCGTACGGTCGCGCGATGGTGATGTTTTCAGCCATACCGCCGCTTTACAGTTCGGCCTGCACGGCGCGCAACAGATCGGCATGCGTTTTAGCGTCGACTTCACGGCGCAGGATTTTTTCCGCCCCGGCCACTGCCAGCGTAGCAACCTGCGCCCGCAGCGTTTCCTTGGCGCTCAGCACTTCCTGATTGATTTCCGCCTTGGCACCCGCGATTAATCTTTCGCCTTCATTCTTGGCAACGGTCTTCGCCTCTTCGACAATTTCGGCTGCCCGCTTGTCGGCTTGCGTGAGCAACTCGGTTGCTCTTTGCCGTGCTTCGAGCATAATTTCCTCGGTGCGCTTTGCAGCCTGTTGCAGTTCCTGCTTGCCGCGCTCGGCCGCAGCCAGACCGTCGGCGATTTCCTTCTGGCGCGATTCGATGGCCTTGACCAACGGTGGCCATACGAACTTCTTACAGAAAAAAATGAAGACGAAGAACGTGATCGCCTGGGCGATCATCGTAACGGTAAGGTTCATAGCCTTCCCCTGCGGGAACAGTTAGACAAAATTTAGTTGAGACTTGCGAGCAGCGGGTTGCCGGTGGCAAACCACAATGCCAGGCCCACGCCGATAATGAATGACGCGTCGATCAAGCCCAATAGCAGGAACACTTTGGCTTGCAGTTGCGGTATCAGTTCGGGCTGACGTGCTGCGCCTTCGAGAAATTTGCTGCACATGATACCCACGCCTATACACGCACCGGCGGCACCCAGACCGATCATCAGACCAATACCGATACCGGTATACGCCTGAACCATCGCGATCATTTGCATCTTGTCCATCACTCTCTCCTTTAATTAAATACCAGTTAAATCAAAAAATTACTGCGTTAGTGGCTCTCGTGCGCCATAGACATATAGACAATGGTGAGCATCATGAAAATATAGGCCTGCAGCCCCACGATCAGAATATGGAAAATCGCCCAGCCCAGCGCGAGTACGCCGCCAAACAAGGAGCCAACCAGACCTGTCGCGGCCCACATCCACAACAGCATGAAGATAATTTCGCCGGCGTAAATATTTCCGTAAAGCCGCAGTGCATGAGATAGCGGCTTGGAGATGTATTCCACCAGGTTAAACAGGAAATTCAGGGGCATCAGCAAAATGTTGCTGCCAAACGGCGTGCAGAACAACTCGTGCGTCCAGCCGCCTATGCCTTTTACCTTGACGTTGTAGAACAACATCAGTCCCCACACCGACAGCGCAAGCGCGAAGGTGGTGTTGACGTCGGACGTCGGCACCGGCTTCCATACGTGCTGATGCAACACATGCTCGGTAAACAGGGCTGCAAGATCGACAGGTATGAAATCCATCGCGTTCATCAGCAGCACCCACACAAACACGGTCAGCGCCAGAGGTGAGACCAAGGAGCGATCGCCATGGAATATTCCTTTGACCTGGCCGTCGACAAAATCAAACAGCAATTCCACAAATGCCTGACGCTTGTTGGGAACGCCGGCGGTGGCGCCGCGCACGACCCACCACAGAAAACCGAAACCAATCACACCCAGCATGGCAGCAGTGAGTACCGTGTCAATGTTCAACGTCCAGAACGGGCCATCGGCCAACGAAACCGTGCGATTGGTCAGGTGGTGCCCGATATATTGGGTCGAAGTGAGTTCCTGTTCGGCAGCCATTATTAACTATCCCAAATAATCCTAGTCACGCACCAACAATGCAAACGGAAAAATCAGTATCGTTACCGCAAACGAAGCAAAAAAAACACTCACTACGATGCCTTGATAGGTCGTCAGCACCAACCACGACTGGAGCACAATGAGGGCTATCTTGCAGGCCTCGGCCCTGACCAGCGTCCTGAGCGCCTCCCCTGCGGACTTTACCTTTCGACTTGACACCATAATCGCGGAAACGAATCCGGCGATGACGATGGCCAAGCCCCCCAACCACGCCGACACCGCGCCAGGCAGCCCTGCCCACACGGCTGCCACGAGCCCCAGCGCCAGCGTGACATACAGCTGCCAGCGCAATACCGTGCGTAAGGGCCTGCTTGCTATCGAGTTGACCGCGCGCGGCAAGCGCAACGCGAACCTGTTGATTATACTCAGTAACATCCTCCTCCGTCAAACCGTTAACCGATTTGGCATACAATAAGTCATCAGCGCATCAAGCGCGCAAGCAGGGCATCGAGCTGCTCAAGGCTCAAATAGTCGATCAATAGTGAGCCGCGTCCTTTGCGACCGGGCTTGATTACAACCTTGGTGCCAAGTTTCTGCGACAGTTCTTCCTGCAGGCGCAGCACATCGCGATCCGTGACCCGGCGCGAGCTCTTGGGCGCCACATTTTTGATCAGACGCCCGACCATCTTCTCGGTGTCGCGCACCGATAATCCGCGGTCCGCGACCATGCGAGCGGTATCGATTTGTTGCAGGCCCGACAGGGCCAACAAGGCTCGCGCGTGTCCCATATCCAGCTTGCCCTGCTGCAGCAGTTCGCGCACAGGCGTGGCCAAACCGAGCAGCCGCAACAGATTGGTCACCGCGCTGCGCGAACGGCCGACCATCTCCGCCGCTTTGTCGTGGGTTACGCCGAATTCAGTGATCAGGCGCTGGATGCCGTTGGCCTGTTCGAGCGGATTGAGGTCTTCACGCTGGATGTTTTCGATCAACGCCATCACCAGCGCGTTGTTGTCGGCCACATTGCGCACCAGGACCGGAACCGCTGTCAGACCCGCCAAGCGCGCCGCCCGCCAGCGCCGCTCGCCGGCGATGATTTCATACCGTCCGTCGTTGACCGGACGTACGAGGATCGGTTGTATGATGCCCTGCTCGCGTATCGAGTCGGAGAGTTCCTTCAATGCCGCCTCATCCATATGCGAGCGCGGCTGATACTTGCCGGGCTGCAGCAAATCTATCTTGAGTTCCGCCTGCTGATCGCCCGGTTTCGCGGCGGGAGGCTCGTCACTGCCGAGCAGTGCGTCCAGCCCCCTGCCCAGCCCTTTAGCTTTGATCATTTGTTGTCTCCTGCGCCTGCTGCGCCTCCCGATTCAATATTTCGCCCGCCAGCGCCAGATACGCCTGCGCTCCCTTGGAGGTCTTGTCCAACATCAATACCGGTATGCCGTGACTCGGCGCTTCCGCCAAGCGTACGTTGCGCGGAATCACTGCGCGATAGACCTTGTCCCCGAAGTGCTGTTGCAACTGCGCGGACACCTGCTGGGCTAGCGTATTGCGCGGGTCGTACATGGTGCGTAACAGGCCTTCGATTTCCAGTTGCGGGTTCAAGTGTGTGCGTACTTTCTTGATCGTTTGTACCAGATCACTCAATCCTTCCAGCGCGTAGTACTCGCACTGCATAGGGATCAACACCGCTTGCGCCGCGCATAGACCATTGAGCGTCAACAAATTAAGCGATGGAGGACAGTCGATAAGAATATAGTCGTATTCGTGTGCGATCTCCGCCAACGCGGATTTCAGCCGTGTTTCGCGCTGCTCAATGTCGATCAGCTCGATTTCCGCGCCCGCGAGTTCACGGTTGGACGGCAGCACATGATAGGTGCCGGTGTCCGTGACTCGCGCCGCCCGGATTTGAGCCTCGCCCAGCAACACGTGATAGACCGTTTGCTTGAGCGTGCGCTTGTCTATGCCGCTACCCATGGTCGCGTTGCCTTGCGGATCAAGATCGACCAGCAACACGCGTTGCCGGGTCGCGGCGAGACTCGCTGCAAGATTGACGCTGGTCGTGGTTTTACCCACGCCGCCCTTTTGATTGGTAATGGCCAGTATTCTTGCCATATCACGTGCGCCGTGCCAGCAGGAGTAGATGCCGTTTGGCTTGCAACCCCGGAATAGTCAATGCGACGGTATTTTTCAGCGTGAAATCGTCAGGCAAATGCGTCAATTCTTCGTGCGGGTAGACGCCTTTCATCGCCGCCAGCGTGCCCTGCTTCGTGCAGTGCCGGCCGGCGAGTTTGAGGAATTCGGCAAGATCGGAAAACGCCCGCGAGACGACCACATCATACTGATCAGTAGATTTCCAGGCCTCTACCCGCTCGCAGACAACTGCGACGTTTTTGAGTCCGAGTTCTATAGTGGCCTGCCGTAGAAAAGCAGCTTTTTTGTGATTGCTGTCGAGTAGCGTGACGTGCGCCTTAGGCCAGACCAGCGCGAGAGGAATACCGGGCAAGCCCGCACCACTGCCTACGTCGAGCACTGTAGCCGCTTGCAGATGCGGCGCAATCGCGAGACTATCGAGCACGTGGGAGCTCACCATAGCCTTTTTGTCCCGCACCGCGGTCAGGTTATGCACGCGATTCCACTTCTCGATCAAGTCCAGGAAGTCGACAAACTTTTGACGGATCTCGGGCGCAATCTGCATGCCCAGCGCCGAGATACCGTGCTCAAGTTGCTGTGCAACACTCATGCAATCTTCTTCGCATCGGAAAAGCCGCGCTTCAAATGCACCAGCAACAACGAAATGGCAGCCGGCGTTATGCCCGAAATGCGCGCCGCCTGACCTAGCGTCTCGGGACGATGCTTGTTAAGTTTCTGTTGCACCTCTATCGACAAGCCGTGTACTTCGCGGTAATCCAGACCAGCGGGAAAGCGCGTCATTTCGTACGCTTCCTGCCGGTTGATTTCGACCTGTTGCCGTTCGATGTAGCCTTGATACTTGGCTTGGATTTCGACTTGTTCCGCGACCTGCGCGTCGCCGACTGCGGGACCTGCGCCAGGCAATGTCATCAAGGTCTCGTACGTTACTGCGGGCCGGCGCAGCAAGTCCTGCAACGTATATTCACGTTCCAGCGCCTGACCCACGACGCGTTCGCATTCATGACGTGCAACTATCCTCGGATTGACCCAACTGGTTCTCAGTCGTTCGCACTCGCGGCTTACGGCTGCGCGCTTAGTCTCGAAGCGGCACCAACGAGCGTCGTCTACAATGCCCAGCGTGCGGCCTATCTCGGTCAAGCGCAGGTCGGCATTGTCTTCGCGCAGGCTTAAACGATATTCGGCACGGCTGGTAAACATGCGGTAGGGTTCGGATACACCACGCGTAATCAAATCGTCGACCAACACGCCCAGATAAGCTTCGCTGCGGCGCGGACACCAAGCGTCCTCACCGGCGGCCAGCCGCGCCGCGTTGATGCCGGCGAGCAGGCCCTGCGCCGCCGCCTCTTCGTAGCCCGTGGTGCCATTGATCTGACCGGCAAAAAACAGTCCTTGTATGGCCTTGGTCTCTAGCGAACTCTTGAGTCCGCGCGGATCGAAGTAATCGTATTCGATTGCGTAACCAGGACGCGTGATATGCACGTTTTCCAGACCCGTGATGCTATGGACGAGATTGCACTGCACGTCGAAAGGCAGGCTGGTCGATATGCCATTAGGATAATATTCGTTGACCGTCAGGCCTTCCGGTTCCAGGAATATCTGATGCGAGGTTTTATCGGCAAAGCGCGATATCTTGTCTTCTATCGACGGACAATAGCGCGGCCCTATCCCCTCGATCACGCCGGTGAACATCGGCGAGCGATCCAGCCCGGCGCGGATGATGTCATGCGTGTGCGCGCTGGTATGCGTAATCCAGCACGGCATCTGCGCCGGATGCTGTGCCGCCGAGCCCATGAACGAGAACACTGGCACGGGCGTATCGCCCGGTTGTTCCGTCAATTTCGAAAAATCGATGCTGCGCCCGTCGAGCCGCGGCGGCGTGCCGGTCTTGAGGCGCCCGACCGGTAGCTTCAGTTCCCGCAATCGTAACGCCAGACTGATGGATGGCGGATCCCCGGCGCGTCCGGCCTGGTAGTTTTTCAGGCCCACGTGTATCAGTCCGGACAGGAATGTTCCCGTCGTCAGAACCACGGCGCGTGCCGAGAAACGCAAACCGAGTTCTGTAACCACACCCGCGACACGCTCGCCATCGAGCGTAAGGTCCGCGACAGATTGCTGAAATATCAATAAGTTACGCCGGTTTTCGAGCCGCGTTCGGATGGCGTGCTTATAAAGCAGACGGTCCGCTTGGGCGCGTGTTGCTCTTACGGCGGGCCCCTTACTGGAGTTCAGGATCCGAAATTGGATTCCGGCCTCATCAGTGGCTGCGGCCATGGCTCCGCCCAGTGCATCCACTTCCCTGACCAGATGTCCTTTGCCTATACCCCCAATGGAGGGATTACAGGACATCTGTCCCAGCGTTTCGACGTTGTGCGTCAACAACAGCGTCCGCCGGCCACTGCGGGCACTGGCAAGTGCTGCTTCGGTTCCTGCGTGACCGCCGCCGACGACGATAACGTCGAATGATTCAGAGAATTGCATGTTAGCCGCTGGAAAATACCGGGGGCGCAATAATACCCGATAATTTTCCCAATACGAAGACTTGCGTGCAACAGGCAAGAACTAGCCGGCCGGCGCTACGCTGTCCACCCCTCCTGTTACCGGTGAGTCGCCGCCCTATGTTTCACGTGGAACATCGTAGCGTTGTAAGCCCAAAACCTCGATGCTCATGCCCCGGATGGGGATGACTCGCCTGCTGCTACTTTCCGATGCAGAACCGCGAAAATATTTCACCCAACAAGTCATCGGCAGTGAATTCACCGGTAATGCTGGATAATGCCCGTTGTGCGAGGGTTAATTCTTCAGCGAACAGCTCCAGCCGACCTACACACAAAAGTGCAGCGTCGAGATGATTTTGCGCGGATTTCAACGCTTGCATATGTCTGGCACGCGCCATGAAGGTGGTCTCGCTGCCGCCACTCCAACCCATGATGTCCAAGACGGAATTCCGTAGCTGTTCAATTCCGACCCCGGTCAGGGCTGATATGTGGACTTTACTGACGTGATCTGCTTGGCCCCCCCCTGATGAGGGCGGCATCAGATCGCACTTGTTTAACACGTGCAAATACCGTACGCCAAGTGACAGACGACCGGCGAGCGTCGGATCGATGTCATGGGTCTCGGGACGTGTCATGTCACTCACCCAGAGGACCAGATCCGCCTCTGAAATGGCTTCCCATGTCCTTGATATGCCTATCGTCTCCACCTCATCCTGGGGCTCGCGTAACCCGGCGGTATCGATCAGGTGCAGAGGAATGCCCTGAATTGCAATGGTCTCGCGTATTGCGTCGCGCGTGGTGCCCGGTATATCCGTCACGATAGCGCGTGCGCTCCCCGCCAGCCGGTTCATGAGACTCGACTTGCCGACGTTTGGCTGTCCAGCCAAAACTACGTGTATGCCATCGCGCAGCAGGCTACCGCGACGCGACGTCTCGATGACACGCGCCAATTGCTCGCGAACAGCCGCCAGCTTTCCCTGCGTGTTTGAGTTATCCAGGACGTCCAGTTCCTCTTCCGGAAAATCCAGCGTGGCTTCGACGAGTATCCGCAACCCTACCAGATCCGACACCATGGCATCAATCTGACGCGAGAAGTCGCCTTGCAGAGAACGCAGCGCACAGCGCGCAGCTTCGGCAGTCGTCGCGTCTATCAGATCCGCAACGCTTTCGGCCTGTGCGAGATCCAGTTTGTCGTTCAGGAACGCGCGTTTCGTAAACTCGCCGGGTTCCGCCAGGCGCGCGCCCAGCTCGACACAGCGCGCTACCAGGAGTTGCATGACCACCGGGCCACCATGCCCCTGCAACTCGATCACATCCTCGCCCGTATAGGAGTGCGGCGCGGGGAAGTACAATACCAGGCCCTGATCTATCAGGCCGCCATCGGCATTCCGGAAATCGGCTCGCGTTGCGTGCCGCGCGATAACAACTTTGTTGACCAGTGCCAGCAGGAATGGCGCCAAATGCGGCCCCGAAACACGCACCACACCGATAGCGCCACGACCGGGCGCCGTGGCAATGGCGACTATAGCGTCATTTGCCATGCGCCGGTTTGGGGTGCTCCATCGCGTGCGTGATCTGCCACTGCTGTGCGATCGACAGAATATTATTGACCAGCCAATACAAGACCAGCCCGGCTGGAAAAAAGAAAAAGAACACACTGAAAGCGATAGGCATGATTTTCATGACCTTGGCCTGTATCGGATCCGGTGGCACTGGGTTCAGGTAAGTCTGAAATATCATCGTGGCACCCATGAGTACGGGCAGGACAAAATACGGATCCGGTGTCGACAAGTCGTCTATCCACAACACAAAGGGCACATGTCGCAATTCAACGCTGGCCAGCAAAACCCAATAAAGTGCAATAAAAACAGGTATTTGCACAACAACTGGCAGACAACCGCCCAAGGGATTTATCTTTTCCGTTTTATACAACTCCATCATCGCAAGATTCATGCGCTGCCTGTCATCGCCGTATTGCTCCTTGAGCTTTTGCAATCTCGGTGCGAGCACTCGCATGCGCGCCATGGAACGATAACTGGCGGCCGACAACGGATAGAAAATTCCCTTCAGGATCACGGTGAGTATGATAATGGCCACGCCCCAATTCTCGACCCAGCCATACAGCCATTGCAGTACCCAGAACAACGGCGTCGCGATCACGGTCAGCCAGCCATAGTCGATGGTAAGGTCCAGCCCAGGCGCCAGCTTGGACAAATTGTCCTGTTCCTGGGGACCGGCATACAGGGGCACCTTGCGCGTTACCGTTGCCCCGGGTTCTATGGACCCTGCCGACACTATCACGCCGGCGGCATAAAGCCCGTTATCAAGGCGCCGCGCGTAAAACTCGCGTGGCGCATCGTTGGCGGGTAACCAGGCACTCAGAAAGTAATGTTGTAAAACCGCTATCCAGCCGTCGTTGCTCTTCTTGGGATAGCTCGCCTTGCCTTTGTCCAGATCGGCAAACGGCAGCTTATAAAATTTCTCCTTCTCGGTATATCCCGCAACTCCCGTGTACGTAGGCAGCATCGCCGAGTCACCGTCTGGCGGCACGCCATCTCGAACTAGTTGAAAATACGCATCCGGTTGTATCGCCGCGGCGCTCTTGTTTTCGATCTCATATGCAATATCAATCAAATAGCTGGCGCGATGAAATGTATATATTTTGGTGACGGTGATGCCGGCAACCGGAGGCGCTGCAAGCCGGACTGACACATGGGCGGACTTGTCGTCGAGCTTGACGTTCGTCGCGTCCGCGCTAAAGTTGGTCCTATGATCCGGCAAACCATTACCTATCAGTCCGGATTGCGCGATATACGTGTGCTCGGCCTGCTGCCGCAGCAAAACCAGATTTTTCTTTTTGTCCAGCGTATCGCGATGCGCAAGCAACTCCAGGCGGCGCAAATCTCCGCCGGCTGTATCGATTTCCGCAAGCAGAAGATCGGTCTCTACCGTTACCTTGGCCCCGTTCTGCAACGAACCACTGGCGGGCGGAGGCGCTGCAGTCAGCGCTTGTGTAGGCGTAGGCACGGGGGTCGCTGCGGGCCCCGTGCCTGTGGGTGTAGGTGTGCTCTGCACCTTCGCGGGTGGTGGTAGATTTTCCCGGTTCCACGCGTCGAAAAGAAAAAACACCGACATCGTGAATATCATGAACAGAATAAGTCGCCGAGTATCCATTATTAAATAGGTTGACTGCTTAGTCTTGGTTTATGGAATTGTCGCGCTCATGCCCGCAAACGACACTTGAGTTCCACCCTGCGCAGCAGATCGCAAATTTCGGCACGCGCTTGTACCGCGCTCGCAACCGTGACGGGCTTACGCGCGCGTACCACGACGTCTATGCCGTTCACTGCCGCGCATTCGGTTCTGAATACCTCACGCGCGAGTCTCTTGCAGTAATTACGCGACACAGCCGCCGGCATCAGCCGTTTGCTGGCGACTACGCCCAAGCGAGCGGGTTCGGTACCATGGGGCATTGCATAAACTTGAAACTGATCACCCGCGACTGAACACCTAAAAGCAAAAATCTTCGAGAACGCCTGCGGACCGCCTAGCCGGCGCGACCTCGAAAACAAAAACTTCCGGGCAGAATTTCTCAAACACCAATCCGCGCGCGACCTTTCGCCCGGCGCGCTCTTACCACTGCGCGCCCTGCCCTCGTTTTCATACGAACACGGAAACCGTGCGTGCGTTTGCGCCGCGTTGTCGATGGTTGGTAAGTTCGTTTCATGTTGTCAACCTGTGTAGGGGTATGAAAAACCCGCTATTACAACCGCTAACGTATGTTTCTGTCAATGACGGTTCTTCCAATTCGCCTAAACGCCCGCTGCCGGCTTGTGGATAACTTTTACCAAAAAAGCTAAAATCCAAGTCCAATTCCGCGCCGCCCCTTCCCCAAGACTACCTGCCGTTTGCCTCACCATGAATACTTTCTGGAGCTCCTGTCTCAGTCATTTTGAACAACAACTCCCCGCACAACAATTCAAAACCTGGATTAAACCCCTTAAGCTGAGCATCGCGGACAATATTGTCACTTTAACCGCTCCCAACCGCTTCGTCCAACAGTGGATACGCGACAGGTTTCTCGCGGAAATAGAGCGTCTGGCAAAACAAAAACTGGGACCGGAAATTCAGGTTTCGCTGGTACTTGCGGAGAAAGAACAGCCGGTAGTGGCCAAATCACTACCCGCGGAAGCAGCCATTACCAAACCAGGCACCCGAGATATTTCTCGCCTTAATCCGGAATTTACGTTTAATTCCTTCGTAACGGGCAAAGCAAACGAACTTGCCCGAGCTGCGGCCATGCAAGTCGCGGAGCGCCCAGGGACCGGTTATAACCCTTTGTTCATCCATGGCGGCGTGGGCCTCGGCAAGACCCACCTTACGCACGCCATCGGAAATCTTCTGCAGGAACGCCATCCACAGAGTCGCATCCGATACATACATGCCGAGCAATACGTTTCCGACGTGGTCCGCGCATACCAGCACAAAGCCTTTGATGACTTCAAGCGCTATTACCACTCACTTGATCTGTTACTCATTGATGATATTCAGTTTTTTTGTGGAAAAAGCCGCACCCAGGAAGAGTTTTTTTATGCCTTCAATGCGCTGATAGAGTCCCGCAAACAAGTTGTTATTACGTGCGATACCTATCCCCGAGAGATATCGGGCATGGAGAACCGCCTAATATCGCGTTTTGGCTGGGGCTTGATCATCGCGGTGGAGCCCCCAGAACTTGAAATGAGGGTTGCTATACTACTCAAGAAAGCCGAAATAGAAGGTATATCCCTAGACCAAACAGTTGCTTTTTTCATAGCCAGCCATAGCCACACCAATGTTCGTGAACTCGAGGGCGCTCTGAAACGAATATTGGCGTATTCGCGGTTTTCCGGATTACCGATTTCCATCGAATTGTGTAAGGACGCGCTAAAAGACTTGCTGTCACTGCAAAATCGTCAGGTTTCCATTGATAATATTCAGAAAACCGTGGCAAATTACTACAAGATAAAAGTCTCGGAGATGTATTCCAAGAAGCGCTCGCGCAACATCGCGAGGCCGCGCCAGATCGCGATGGCGTTAGCCAAAGAACTTACTCACTTAAGTCTCCCAGATATAGGCGAAGCGTTTGGCGGTCGCGATCACACGACCGTATTGCATGCGTGCAGAAAGGTCGCTGCTCTCAAGACCACCAATCTGGACATCACCAAGGATTTCGACTCTTTACTCAAGGTTCTTCGCTCCTGATAACCTGTTAATCAATTGTGAATAAGCAATCATTTGAAAAAAAATAAACTTTCATAAACATATTATTCACAAATATACATAACCAAAAAGTGCATCGTAAGAGATCCTTAACCCAACAGAGTCCAGCACTTACAGACATATCCACAAAAAAACGGATTACTACTATTACTACTAGAAAGATATATCAATGAAACTAATACAGGCAAAGCGCGACGATTTGCTCAAACCGCTGCATGCAGTATCCGGTATCGTTGAGAAACGTCACACGTTGCCTATCTTATCCAACGTGCTTATCGAAAGAACCTCGAATACATTGCTTTTGCTTGCGACGGATCTAGAAATTCAGGTATCCACACGTTTTGATTCACCTCAAGACGATGCCGAGAACTACTCTGTCACCGCCTCAGCACGGAAACTACTGGAAATACTCCGCGCACTTCCAGATCAAGCTGTTATAACCCTTGAAGCACAGAACAATCGCATGCAGGTCAGATCCGGCAAAAGCCGATTCAATCTGCAGACTTTGCCGGCCGAGGACTTCCCCAAACTCACGCAGGCTGGAACAACCAAACAAAAAATAACAACAACACAGAAACTTCTGCGAGCGCTGTTGTTGCAAGTTCAGTATGCCATGGCCCAACAGGATATCCGCTACTACCTTAACGGCATGTTGCTTGTACTAGATGAGGATGTACTCAAGGCTATCGCTACGGATGGCCACAGACTAGCCTATGCAAGCATAAAACTAACGCAAAAAGCGGAGTTTCAAGAAGTTATTCTTCCACGCAAGACCGTCCAGGAATTGATCAAACTACTGTCGGATACCGATGATGAAGTGAGCGTGGAATTTACCGCAAACCAGGCCAAATTTACACTGGGGCCCATAGAACTGATCAGCAAGATCGTTGATGGTAAGTTTCCTGATTACACGCGCGTTATACCGACCAACTACAAAAAAACTTTTCCTGTGGATAGAGTCGTGCTGCAGCAGGCTTTGCAGAGAGTGGCTATACTTTCCAACGAAAAATTTCGTGGTGTGCGCTGGACACTGACTGACGGACAACTGCGCATAGCGTGTACCAATACGGAGCAGGAAGAAGCATTCGAAGAACTCGAAGTCACCTACCAGGGCGACGCCCTAGATATTGGATTCAATGTTACTTATCTTCTCGATGTATTAAGCAATATATCGAGCCCTAACGTCACGTGTTCATTCGGTGATGCCAACAGCAGTGTGTTGCTTACGATAGTCGAAGACCCGGAGTTTCGCTATGTCGTAATGCCGATGCGCATTTGATTCAGACCCTGGGACTAGAAGCGGATCAACATGACAGATAACAACAAACCGGTCGACAATGGCGCATACGACGCGGACAGCATAAAAATACTCAAGGGACTGGAAGCCGTACGCAAACGTCCCGGCATGTATATAGGTGACACCGCGGATGGCTCCGGTCTACACCATATGGTGTTCGAAGTTGTCGATAATGCCATAGACGAAGCCCTAGCCGGACATTGCGATACTATTACTGTAACCATACATCCCGACAACTCCATCAGCGTCTCGGATAATGGCCGTGGAATACCAACTGAAGTCAAAGAAGACGACGATCAGAAGCGATCAGCCGCCGAAATTGTCATGACGGAACTCCACGCAGGAGGAAAGTTCGACAATAATTCTTACAAAATTTCGGGGGGGTTGCACGGTGTGGGTGTGTCGGTTGTCAATGCACTGTCCGAATGGCTTAGATTGACTATCAAGCGCGACGGTAAGAGTCACTACATGGAGTTCAGGCATGGAGTGCCCACGGCGCCGCTGCGGGAAAGTGGCAAGACGGAAAAACGCGGGACGGAAGTGCACTTTCTGGCCAGCAAGGACACTTTCACTAACGTTGAATATCATTACGATATTTTTGCAAAACGCCTGCGAGAACTGTCATTTCTGAATAATGGCGTGAGCATTACACTAGTCGACCAACGTACCGGAAAAGAGGAAAACTTTTCGTTTGGCGGCGGCGTCAAAGGCTTCGTTGAATACATTATCCGCAGCAAAAAGCCGTTACACCCCAAAATATTTTTTTCGGAGGGGTCTAAGGACGGCATCATCGTTGAAGTTGCCATGCAATGGAATGACACCTACGCGGAGTCGGTTCTGTGCTTCACAAACAATATTCCGCAACGGGACGGCGGTACGCATCTCACCGGTCTGCGCGCGGCGATGACCAGAACACTCAACAATTTCATAGAACAACAGGAACTCGCCAAGAAGGCAAAAGTTGAAACTTCCGGTGACGACATGCGGGAAGGATTGACTTGCGTACTTTCAGTCAAGGTTCCGGAACCGAAATTTTCCTCTCAAACCAAGGATAAACTGGTTTCCAGCGAGGTGCAGCCCGTGGTCCAGGAATTGATCGCGGCAAAATTGAGTGAGTATCTGCTGGAGAATCCGGCCGACGCCAAAATCATCACCGCGAAAATCATAGAGGCGGCGCGCGCTCGCGAAGCAGCCCGTAAGGCGCGCGACATGACGCGGCGCAAGGGTGTACTTGATTCCCTAGGATTGCCGGGAAAACTGGCGGATTGTCAGGAAAAAGATCCTGCGCAATGCGAACTCTACATCGTGGAGGGTGACTCCGCCGGTGGATCAGCCAAACAGGGCCGGGACCGCAAATTCCAGGCGATTCTGCCGCTGAAGGGAAAAATACTGAACGTGGAAAAGGCACGCTTTGACAAGCTGTTGTCATCGCAGGAAATAACCACCCTGATCAACGTTCTTGGTTGCGGCATAGGCAAAGATGAATATAACGTCGAAAAGCTCCGCTATCACCGCATCATCATTATGACCGATGCCGACGTTGACGGTTCTCATATCAGAACTTTGCTGCTGACCTTCTTTTATCGTCAGATGCCGGAATTGATAGAACGCGGTCATATCTACATCGCGCAACCGCCGCTTTATAAACTTAAACATGGCAAGAGCGAACGGTATCTCAAGGATAATCACGAGTTGAAGGAGTACCTGCTCAAGTTGGCTCTGGCCGATGCGGAACTGCATCCCGCGGAGGAAGCGGAGCCGCTGGACAAACAGACACTGGAATCTGTGGCCAAGGAATACTTTCTAGCGGAAGCGGTTATAGAACGCATGAGCAGGCTTATAGATCCGTCGGTGCTGCAGGCGCTGCTTGAAAGTCCGGAGATAGATCTTTCAGATGAAACATCGGCGGCGGAAAGTGCACAGCGACTGAACACCATGCTCAGTGCGGAAGACATTAAAGTAGAACCTAAATTCGATGAAAGAAAGGAACAGTATTTGCTGGTCATTCACCGTACCCAGCACGGGAATCTCCACCATACCTCGTTGGACGCGGACTTTCTCAAGAGTGGCGACTATGAACAAATCAAGAAAACCGCGCTCGTGCTTCACGGTTTGTTGCAGGAAGGCGCCTATGTAAAGCGCGGAGAACACCGCCAGAAAATTCGCGATATCAAGCAGGCGCTGAACTGGTTGCTTGAGGAAGTGCAGAAAGGACTTGGAATACAGCGCTACAAAGGCTTGGGGGAAATGAACCCATCCCAATTGTGGGAAACGACGATGGACCCCAAGGTTCGTCGGCTTTTGCGCGCGCAGATCGAAGATGCCATTACCGCCGACGAGATATTCACTACCTTGATGGGAGATTTGGTGGAACCGCGCCGGGCTTTTATCGAGACCAATGCGCTCGGAGTGCGCAATCTGGATGTCTAGACGACCAAGCGCGCACTGATCGCCGGATCACTTGGTTCCGGTCTTCCGTGGTCTTGAGGTTGTACCGGCCTTGCTGGCTTTTGCTTCGCGCGGAGCGAATTCGAAGCTGGTTTTTCCATCCGCGCCGCGTACCAGAAATGCGGAGAACGGGCGCCCCTTCTTGGAAATGAACCGATGCAGAAGATCGGTTTTTCCGTCCGACAACAACTTTTGCATTTGTTCAGGCTCGATCGGACGCTGCAGGATGATCTTGCCCGACCGGAAATCACAACTCCGATCGGGACCCGTGCCTTTTTCGCACATGTAGGCAACGCCGTGACTGTATACCCTGCCCCCGCATTTTGGACAAAATCCCAGCGATGTCTGCTGAGAAAAATCAACCGGTGCGGCGTCCGCATTGGCGTTGGCCTGACCAAAATCGAACTCAGTGTTGAATTCCGTATTCAGCTTGATAACCGCCACAAAGGGCTTCCCCATGCGACTGCGAAACCCCTGCAACGGTCCTATGCTACCTTTGGAAATCAGCTCTTCCACCTCCGAGGGTTCGAGTTGCCGGCCCGCAACGATTTTCCATAGGGCAAAATCGCACTTCTGACACTGGAACTTCTTGTAGTTTTCTTTAACCACGCCACCACACTTGGGACACGGCGTGGCCAGCGTGGAAAAATCGCCGGGTACTGTATCGCTTTCGTGTTCTTTGGTGTTTTCCACCATGTGCCGTACCATATCGGCGATCTGTTGCATGAACTCGGGCCGGGAAAGGTGTCCTTGCTCTATCTGTGCAAGCTTATATTCCCATTCTCCCGTCAGTTCGGGAGACGATAGCTCGGCGATCTTAAGACCGCGCAATAAAGTGATCAGCGAAAAAGCTTTGGCGGTTGCCTGCAACTCGCGGCCGTTCCTGTGCACGTATCTTTCATAGATCAGACCTTCGATGATGGTGGCGCGCGTTGCCGGCGTCCCGAGTCCCTTGGCGCGCATGGCATCGCGCAATTCCTCGTCTTCGACCAGCTTGCCCGCGCCCTCCATAGCCGAAAGCAGGGTCGCCTCCGAGTAACGCGCCGGCGGTTTGGTTTGCAGCGCCGCCACCGTCACTTCGGAGGCTAGCGGTGTTTCCCTGGCCACCACGGGCACCAGTGCCGGCGTGTCGTCGGATTCCGCTTCC
Organism: Betaproteobacteria bacterium; assembly: GCA_947476215.1. Classification (GTDB taxonomy): domain Bacteria; phylum Pseudomonadota; class Gammaproteobacteria; order Burkholderiales; family SG8-41; genus PALSA-1004. The sequence continues at coordinate 44,152 of CANJQI010000005.1, read as the reverse complement.
TTGCCGTAGATTTCCAGCCAGCCGGCGTTCACCATGATCTTGCCTTCGCTCTTGAACGGCCCTCCATCCACGCGCGTAATGCGCGTGGTTATCTGAAACTCCGCGGCAGGAAAGAAAACGGCCAAGAACCGCTTCGTGACCAGATCATATATCTTCGCTTCCGCCTCGCTCAGATGCTTGGGGACGACCGAAGTGGGGATAATGGCAAAGTGATCGGAAATTTTTGCGTTATTGAATATGCGCTTGTTCGGCCGTATCCACTTATTGGCGAGGATCTGTTTGACGAAGGGCTGGTATGGCGTGTCCAGAGTTTGCATCGCCGCGGCGACCGTCGGTTGATAATCCTCCGGCAATGCACGAGAGTCGGTTCTGGGGTATGTCAGTGCCTTGTGTTTTTCGTAAAGAGCTTGCGCTATGGACAAGGTGGTCTTGGCGGAAAAGCCAAACCGGCCATTGGCTTCGCGCTGCAGGCTGGTCAGGTCGTACAGCAGAGGAGAAATCTGTGTGGTCGGTTTGCTTTCCTCCTCAACCACACCTGCCTTGCCCTGGCATCGCGCCAGGATCTCGTCGGCACGCGCGCGATCCCACAATCGCTCGGCGCGGATGTCGGCATCATCGGATTTCCGATCCTTGCTGAATTTTTCGTCGATCCAGCGGCCGGCGTATGTGCCCGCTTTGCATGCAAAGTTCGCGTGGACTTCAAAATAATCGCGCGAAACAAACTTTTTTATTTTTTCTTCACGTTCGACGAGTATTGCAAGTGTCGGCGTTTGCACACGCCCGACCGTAGTCAAATGAAATCCGCCCGATTTCGAGTTGAACGCGGTCATGGCGCGGGTTGCGTTTATGCCTACCAGCCAATCCGATTCAGACCGGCAGATGGCCGCATCCGCCAGCGGCACCATTTCCCGGTCGCTACGCAAGCGCGAAAAGCCCTCGCGGATCGATGCCGGGGTCATGGACTGCAGCCACAGGCGCTCTATCGGTTTGGTAACCTTGGTGTGGCTCACGATGTAACGAAAAATCAACTCACCCTCGCGTCCGGCGTCGCACGCGTTGATTAGCGAGGATACGGTTTTCAGCTTGATGAGCTTGGTCAGAAGTTTGAGGCGTTCTTCAGTCCTTTCGATGGGCAGCAAGTCGAAACGCGGCGGAATAACCGGAAGATTGTTGAGTGACCACTTTCCGCGTTTGACTTCAACACCCTCGGGAGGAACGATGGTCAGTAGGTGACCGATCGCCGACGACAGGATGTACTCGTCGCTCTCAAAATAATCGTTTTTTTTTGTAAACCCGCCCAACACTCGCGCGATGTCATTGGCTACCGAGGGTTTCTCGGCAACAATAAGCTTTTTGCCGCCAGCTGGCGATTTAGTCGCTGTGGCGGACTTCTTTGTGGCTGCGGTTTGTTTTTTGGTTGCCATCGGCGAGTTTTAGTTCATTTCACGGCGCGATACGCCGGATCGAAAGAGCGCAAGATAATAAGAACAAAAATCCGCTAAGGCAAGTTTCTCCGTGAAATATCACTCAAATTTCACGGTGTAAGCAGAAAACCTGGAAACCGGACGGTCAATGTATACGCCGGTAGACGCTCCCCGGCAACTTTTCGACCAGACCCGCCAACTCAAGTTTGAGCAGCACAGGCGAGACCTCATTTGCACCGAGACTTGCGCGATCACAAAGGATATCCAGTGCGCATGGATCATAGCCCATCAAATTGAGCAGCTGCCGGCTTGCAGCGTCCAGCAGAGAAGTTTCGCGGGTAGCTGGCGCAGTCTTGTCCAAGTTTAATTCTTCTAGTATGTCGTTTGCGCTATCGACAAGTTTGGCTCCTTGTTTGATCAATGCATGACAGCCTTTTGCCAGCGGAGAATGTATGGATCCCGGCAAGGCGAAGACTTCGCGTCCCTGCTCGTTGGCAAAACGTGCGGTAATCAACGAACCGCTCTGCAACGCTGCCTCGATAACCAGACAACCGCGGCTCATGCCGCTGATGACACGATTTCTGCGTGGAAAGTTGGGACCTAGTGGCGGCGTGCCGAGCGCAAACTCCGACACCAGCACGCCATTTGCCGCCAGTTCATGCGCCAGATCGCGATTGCGTGCCGGATAGACCACATCCAGACCGGTGCCCACGACAGCAATGCTGCCCGCTGTCCCGGCCATCCCGCCGCGATGCGCGGCGGCATCCACGCCCAGCGCCAATCCACTGACGATGGTAATGCCCGCATTGCTCAATGCTCGTGCAAACTCCTCCGCATTGGCGATGCCCTGAGCCGTGGCATTTCTACTGCCCACGATAGCCAGCGCCGGGCGATTCAATAGCTCGTAGCGCCCTTTGATATACAGCAACGGCGGCGGGTCCGCGGTCTGCAGCAGCAGTTTTGGGTAGTCATCATCGCCCAGCGTGATGATACGATTCGCCGGTTCCGTCAGCCACGCCAGAGCTTTTTGTGCAGCGTCTGCGTTGCCCCCTGATACGATCAGGGCAGCAATTTCAGTCGAAACGATGCGAACCAAATCGGAACGCGATGCTCCGAGAACGCTCTCGGGTGTGCCAAATTCGGAGAGCAATTTCCGGACTGTGACATTACCCAGCCCGGATATCAGGGTCAGGCGCAGCCAGGCGTCGAGCTCATTGCTTTCAGCGGCGTGCACTGGCTATTGCGACGAAGTGCGTTGCCGAGAACGCGGATTCAGAGGTAAAGCGAGCCGTTCGCCAGATCAGGGATTTGTCGCCCTGTCGAGTACGTGAACCGGGCGATTTGCATTCATGATCAAAGCGTATGACGCACGATCGAAGACTCGGAACACAAGCATGACACCATAGCGTTCGTCGGGTAAGGTCGCGGACGCCAACGAGATCGAATTTTCCGTGTATTTTCCGGCGTTGGGCCCGACGCGGCCCCACAACGGAGAATCGCGATTACCCAGCGGCTCGTTGACATAGTTGGTGCGCGGGTTCTTTTCGTCATACATAAAGCCTTGGCGGCCGAAAAGCGCGCTTTCCCGCAACTGGTTAGTGGAGGCGTTGAGGTCGCGGTATATCGCCAATACGTGTCCTGCTTCCAGTCCGTCGCGCGAGCCTTTGCTTAGCGTTACGATGGCGTTATTGCCGATTTCATACAGGCCTCCATACGCAGCGATGATACGCGCATCGATTTTCTTGCCCGGAGCGCGCGGCACGTAATTCTCCAGCAGCACTTCTCGTGGCGCCTGTATTAAATAGTCGCCCGCATATATTTCAAGTGGCGACTTGACGATTTCGACGGTGCTGACGTCGCCAAATTTTTCGACCTTTGCGTCGCCCAGATAAATGGCTTCACGACCCAGAGATTCTTTCGAATCAGGGTCCACCAGCATAGGACCGGGCCGGAAAATCTGCCAGAAAACTCCCTGTTCCTTGGTGATGCCCTTGACGTAGGCAATATTGCCGGCACCCAGCGCAACGCGACTTTCCTGGGTGCGTACGATGCGCGCTGCAGATGCAAGCTGATTTTCCGCTACCACCAGTGGTTTGCTGAGAAATGGTTCAATATCGGCTGTCGGTATGGTGGGGACAGGCTCCGGCTCCAGGCTACTGCTCAAAGTCTGCGGCGAAAGTTTTACGACATTACCTTTTAGCAGACTCAGTCGCAGATCCAAAGCCGACTTGTCGAGCACAACCACGTCGCCTGGATAAATACGGTGTGGATTCTTGATCTGGTCATGATTTAACTTCCAGATCTCATTCCACTTCCATGGCGACTTCAGAAAGCGGCCGGCAATCGACCACAACGTATCTCCTTGGACGACAACGTAACGATCTGGCGCCCCATCGGCGAGATCCGCAGTTGTGGCTGCGAGCACGCCCGCCGCCGAACAGCACAATATAATCAGCGATATAATAGACTTGTGCATCGCGCCCCCATCATCTTTGGTTGCCTGACGCCAACAGTTGAGCTGCCTTTGAGCCATGAACACTCACTCAATCATCACATATTAGTTTAAATTGTGCCTCTAGTTTATTAAAGTTGCAAGACTTATGGCTTTGCTGCCCATACTCCGGTACCCTGATCCCAGACTCCATGTCGTGGCTGAACCGATAAATGTCGTGAACGGCGAAATTCGCCGCTTGATCAGAGATATGCTGGAAACGATGTATGCGGCACCCGGCGTCGGACTGGCTGCCACCCAAGTCGGGGTACACAAGCGTTTGATTATAATAGATGTTTCCGAAATGCACGATGACCTAAAGGTGCTTATCAACCCCTCCATCCAGGAGCGTAGCGGGCACGCAACAGTGGAGGAAGGATGTTTGTCTGTTCCTGGCGTGTTTGAGAAAGTGGCGCGCGCTGAGCGGATTACCGTACGTGCCTTGAATGTGGACGGATGTACCTTTGACCTTGAAGCCGAGGGATTGCTCGCGGTATGCATACAACACGAAATGGATCATCTTGAGGGTAAGGTTTTTGTCGAGTATCTTTCTCGGCTCAAGCAACAGCGTATTCTCGCCAGAATCAGGAAGCAGCAGCGCCAGGCCATGTAGGTGCGTGACTACTTGCACCTCCCTTGCGGCACCTTGAGACGCCATCTCTGGTGATGAGAGTCATTTTTGCCGGTACGCCCGACTTCGCCGCGACCATACTGGACGGACTGATAGATGCGGGTTTTGATATCGCCATGGTGCTTACACAACCCGACCGCGCTGCCGGGCGCGGCATGCAGTTGCGTGCAAGCAGCGTCAAAGGAAGAGCACAAGCACACCATCTGAAAGTTCTGCAACCCGAGAATCTGAAAACCGCTGAAATTCAGTACGAGCTGCGCGCGGCGTGCGCGGAAGCGATGGTCGTCGCTGCTTACGGGCTGATATTGCCCGCAGCTGTACTGCAAATACCCGTGCGCGGCTGCATTAATGTTCATGCGTCGTTGCTGCCACGTTGGCGCGGCGCGGCGCCCATCCAGCGCGCACTGTTGGCCGGCGACAGCGAAACCGGCGTTACCATCATGCAAATGGACGCCGGCCTGGACACCGGGGCCATTCTGTTACAGGAATCTGTCCCGATAACGTCCGACGACACAGCTCAGACAGTGCACGATAAGCTGGCGAGGACGGGCGCGCGCTGTATTGTGCAGGTATTGAATCAAGCGCCTGATCCGCGTCCACAGGACGGATCGCACGCCACTTATGCCGAAAAGATCAGCAAGGCAGAGGCGCGTATAGACTGGACAAATCCAGCAGAAGTTATTTCGCGCCAGGTTAGAGCGTATAACCCGATGCCAGGCGCGACGACGACGTTTTGCGAAAAAACGCTCAAGATATGGCGCGCATACCCCGCCGGGAAAAGTTCCGGCGGCGCAACAGGCAGTGTCATCACAGGGGGCGGCGAAATCGTAATCACCACCGGTAACGGCGCACTGGTATTGACAGAATTACAGGCCGCGGGTGGGAAACGGCTTACGGCCACTGAGTTTCTGGCTGGCCATCCCATGCCGCCAGGAACGCGCTTAGGTATATGATTTCAAATACTAAGTTACTGCAACCGGCCGCATATGTAAGCGCTCGCTTACATATCTGAGCAGATAGTGTTAGAGACGCAACGACTAGCCAGCACCATCGTCGCGGCCGTGCACGGCGGTCGAGCCCTGACGGCGGCTTTCTCCATGACATGGCCGCACCATGCCTCGTTGACCACCCAGCAGCGCGCAGCGATTACCGACCTAAGCTACGGGACCTTGCGCTTCGGTGCGCAGCTCGATGCCATTCTTAAACAATTGCTCCTCAAACCACTGAGCGATGACATGTTGCGCTGGTTGCTGCAGGTGGCCTTGTATCAGCTGATTTATACAAGAGCCGCTCCACATGCCATCGTAGATCATGCGGTTCGATGCGCCGCAAGCCTGGGGGCACCGCAAGCCGCTGGACTGGTCAACGGCGTATTGCGGAATTTCTTGCGGCGCCGCAAGCCATTGTTAGACGCAGCCTATCGCACCGACGCCGGGCGATATTCGCATCCGCAGTGGTGGATAGACAAGTTACGTTCCCAGTACCCGGATGAAGCTGCGCAAGTTTTAGAATCGGGTAACCTGCATCCGCCATTCACGCTGCGAGTCAACCGGCGTCGTATTACGCCTGAAAACTATCTGCGGTTGTTGGCTGAAAACGCAATAGACGCTATTGCAGCAAACAACGGTGCCGTGACTCTGGCGCGCGCTCTCTCCGTGGATAGGGTGCCGGGATTTTCGACAGGCATGGTATCGGTTCAGGACGCGGCGGCGCAATTTGCAGCACCTCTGCTAGACGCCCAACCAGGAATGCACGTCCTCGACGCATGCGCCGCGCCGGGCGGCAAGACCACGCACCTGCTCGAAATCGCCGACCTCGACCTGACGGCCATCGACAGCAATGCCCAACGACTTGATCGCGTGAGCCAGAATCTGCGGCGGCTCGGTCTGAAAGCAATACTGCTCGCCGCGGATGCGAGCACTCCCGAAACCTGGTGGGACGGCAAGCCTTATCAACGCATACTGGCGGATTTGCCGTGCAGTGCGTCGGGCGTGGTGCGGCGACATCCGGACATCAAATGGTTGCGGCGCGCATCCGACATTCCGCAGTTCGCTTTGCAGCAGAAGCGCATCCTCGACAGCCTTTGGCAGATGCTGGCAAGCGGTGGTAAATTGCTGTATACAACCTGTTCCATTTTCCAGGAAGAGAACTCGCTGCAAGTGGCGGATTTTCTCGCGCATCACAATGATGCCACGCTGCTTCCGCTACCCGGAATGAAATCGTTCGACGGGAGTCGGGAAGGCCTGCTGCTGCCGAATAACGAGCATGACGGTTTCTTTTACGCGCTGCTTCAAAAAATTTAGCCTGCTCCTGGCGTTAATGTTGCTGGTAACGGCAACTCCCGCGTTGTACGCGGAGGGTATAGACGTCCGACACGCCGCGCTCGTGGCAGGGGAGGAGGGATATTTTCTCGAGGCGGACTTCGAAATTGCGCTGAACCCGACCCTTGAAGAGGCGCTGAACAAAGGTGTCCCGCTGTTTTTTCTGTTTGAATTTGAACTCATACGTCCACGCTGGTATTGGCTAAATGAAAAGGTACTGGGCACCCAGCAGCAGTATCGACTCGCCTACAATGCACTGACCCGTCAGTACCGCATCGGCGTCGGTACGCTGTATCACAATTTCGCTTCGATGGCCGAAGCCCTGGACTTCCTCGCGCGCGCGAGGCGACGCCACGTTCTGGATGCACGCATGCTTGCACGCGGCAGCACTTATGTCGCGGGCGTGCGCATGCGCCTGGACGTTTCGCAGTTACCCAAACCGTTTCAGCTTAACGCACTGGCATCGCGCGAATGGAACTTCGGTTCTGAATGGTATCGCTGGAGCGTGACGCCGTGATCATCGGCATGCCTACCATACGCCCGGTGCTCTCGAGCGGCGTAATCAAGTACCTGCTCATAGTATGCGCGGTACTAGGCGCCATCACGCTTTATCTGCTGGCGACCGCGAGCGCCAACACCGCGTTGTTCGCACAGCATTATCTGCTGCTGATTGCGCTCAACGGTGGACTGGCTGTGTGCCTGACCGCGCTACTCGGTTACCAGCTTTTCATGTTGCGTCGCAAGCTCAAGGCGGGCGTGTTCGGTGCGAAGTTCACGCTGCGCTTGGTGTGGTTGTTCGCGCTGGTGGCGGTACTGCCGGGAGCGCTGGTGTATGGCGTGTCGGTGCAATTTGTCGCCAAGAGCATAGAGTCATGGGATGACGTCAGTGTCGAGGAAGGAATCGAGGGCGGACTCAATCTGTGGCGCACCACGCGCGACAATCTGCTCAAGGACCTCATCAAAAAGGCCGACGTCATGGTCTCGTCGCTGACCATGCGGCCGGCGGAAGAACATGTTGCTGCGCTCAATACGCTGCGTGAGCAGGCCGGTGTGCAGGAGGCCACGTTATTTACGCCGCGCGGCCGGGTCATCGTATTTTCGGGGAGCGAGCGCACCGGCCTGATTCCGGAATTGCCCGGCGCCGCCATCATGCAGCAGCTTCGTTCGCAGAAAAGTTACAGCGCGATCGAGGAAATTCCGGGAAAAGGGTTGTTTCTGCGCGTGCTGGTGCCGGTAAATCCGATTAGGCTCTCCGATGACATGCGCGTTTTACAATTGTTGCAGCCCGTGCCCAATCAGCTCGCCGTCGATGCGGAGACGGTGCAAAACGGGCAACGCAAATATCAGGAATTGCTGCTGGCGCGCCTGGGACTGCGTCAACTGTACCGGTTTACGCTGTCGCTGACGTTGTTGTTGGCATTGTTAACGGCGCTGTCACTCGCCTTTTTGCTGAGCGACCGGCTCACGGCGCCTTTGAGTTTCCTGGTCGAAGGCACGCGGGCGGTGGCACAGGGCGACTTCAGCCAGCGTGAGATGAAAGCCAGTCGCGACGAGCTAGGTGTTTTGACGCAATCTTTCAATACGATGCGCCAACAGCTGGCCGAGACGCGCTCCGTGGCCGAAATAAACCAGGCGCAGCTGGCTACGGCGCATTCTTATCTGCAAAGCATATTAACGAATCTGTCGGCGGGTGTGCTGGCGTTTGATGAATCGTTCCGGTTGCGCTCTTTCAATCACAGCGCATCCACCATACTCGACGCGGACATTGCCCAATTGGAAGGCCTGGAACTGGCGCGCTGGCACGAGCGCAATCCAGCGCTAAGGGACATAGCCGACGGAGCCGTGGCATTGTTTCAAAATGACAGGACCACCGACCTGAAAACCCAGATCGAGCGCACCGGGAAAAAAGGCCATCAAATGCTGTTGCTCCGCGGCACGCGTCTTCCCACCGGCGAAGGCACCGGTTATGTCGTGGTATTCGACGACATAACCCACGTATTGCAGGCACAGCGTGATGCCGCCTGGACCGAAGTTGCACGGCGCCTGGCGCACGAAATCAAGAATCCGCTTACGCCTATCCAGCTCTCGGCGGAAAGACTGCAGCATAAGCTGGAGAAAAAACTCGACGCGCCGTATGCGGCCATGCTGGCACGTTCCACGCAGACGATCGTGAATCAGGTTGGGGCGCTGAAGAACATGGTGGACGCCTTTCGCGAATACGCGCGCATGCCGGAACCCATGCTGCAGGAAATCGACATCAACGAATTGCTGCTCGAAGTGCTTACCCTATATGAATCCAGCCGCTGGACACACGTGGAGATGGCATCCGGATTGCCGCGAATAACAGGCGATCCCGCGCAATTACGGCAGATCATACACAACCTGATGCAAAATGCGCAGGATGCGCTTGCGGATACCGTAAGTCCTTCGATCGTCGTGCGTTCGGATTTCGCGCCCGGAGGCGTATGCCTGACCATCACCGACAACGGCAGCGGATTTCCCGAACAATTGATGCATCGCGCATTTGAGCCATATATGACGACCAAACCCAAAGGTACGGGGCTGGGACTGGTCATCGTGAAAAAAATCGTCGAGGAGCACGGGGGCAATATAGAAATCGCAAATGTCGAACCGCACGGCGCGCGCGTATCCATCGTGTTGCCCGGCGCAGCGGCGCATTCATTCGCTGCCAAGATCGCGGTTCACGCGTAAACAGGGTCCATGAGATGCAGCAAATTCTGGTGGTAGATGACGAAGTCGGAATCCGCGAACTCCTGTCCGAGATACTGAGAGATGAAGGTTATCAGGTCAGGATCGCGGAAAATGCGGGTCAGGCGCGGGCGCAACGTAACCAGGAACGCCCGGATCTGGTATTGCTGGACATCTGGATGCCGGATACCGATGGCATTACCTTGCTCAAGGAGTGGGCGAGTTCGGGTTTGCTGACGATGCCGGTGGTGATGATGTCGGGGCATGGCACGATAGATACCGCGGTCGAAGCGACACGCATAGGCGCGTTTGATTTTCTGGAAAAACCCATCGCCTTGCAAAAACTGCTGACGACGGTAGGGCGCGCCCTGCGCAGCGGCGAGAATCAGATGAAACCGACGCTGATGCTGGCGACGCTGGGTCGCGCACCACTGATCACGGAGCTGAAACAGCGTCTTGGGCGCGTGGGTAACCTCAAGTCGCCTTTGTTGCTGCTGACCGAGCCCGGAAGTGGCGTGGAGTTGTGCGCGAAATTTGTACACCAACCGAACACGGCGTGGGTAGAGCCCGAAAATCTGGCCGTGCTCGCCGAGGCGCCGCTGGATCTGCTCGGTCAGGCGCGTGAAGGTACTTTGTTTATGCACGAAGTCGGCGACCTGAGCCGCATGGAGCAAAAAGGATTATTGCTCATCGCCAGCAAATACGAGAAATATAATGCGCGCCTGATTTGCGCCACGGCAAAGCCATTGTCCGATCTGGTGGCGCAGGGTAGCTTTGACGCGCGCCTTTACACCGCCATTGCGTCGGTAAGCGTGAGGGTGCCTAGCCTACGCGAACACAAGGAAGACGTTCCAGACCTGGCCAACCTGTTTCTGCTGCGTAGTGTTGAAGCCAAGGAAGTGGCGCCCCGCCACTTCAGTGTCGCCGTGCTGAACGCGCTGCGTAACTATGATTGGCCCGGAAATCTGAGCCAACTCGAAAGCGTAGTGCATACGTTGGCGGTTACCGCTGGCGGTGATGAAATCGGGGTAAATGACGTCAATCAGATCCTGTCTCAGTTTGGAACGCCGAGTGCTTCAGCAACCGGTCTGCCGCTCGACTTGCCGTTGCGCGAAGCGCGAGACGCATTTGAACGCGTGTATTTCGAGCACCACTTCGCGAAGGAAGGCGGCAACATGAGCAGGGTTGCCGACAGCGTGGGACTCGAGCGCACCCATCTGTATCGCAAGCTCAAGCAACTCGGCATCAAACTCAATCGCCGCAATGAAGAGTAATCAGACTGCAAGTCTACTGCATTGAGCATGGAGCACGTAGCCAAAGGCGGCGGTTTCCACGATAATTGCACCTCTCGTTCCCCTCAGTTCCTCTCTTCGAGACTATCGTAATGGGTTCAAATTCCGATCTAAGCAATGCAATCCGCGCGCTGGCGATGGATGCCGTGCAACAGGCTAATTCCGGGCATCCCGGCATGCCCATGGGCATGGCCGACATCGCCGAAGTGCTGTGGCGCCGTCATTTGAAACACAACCCGGTGGATCCGAAGTGGGCCGATCGCGATCGCTTTGTGGTTTCAAATGGTCACGGCTCCATGCTGCTGTATGCATTGTTGCACCTGAGCGGCTACGATCTTGGAATCGACGAACTCAGGAAGTTCCGGCAGCTGCATTCAAAGACGCCCGGCCACCCGGAGTTCGGACTGACACCTGGCGTGGAAACCACCACCGGGCCGCTGGGTCAGGGACTGGGTAACGCGGTCGGAATGGCGCTGGCCGAACGTCTGTTGGCGCAGGAATTCAACCGCCCCGGCCATCCTGTCGTGGACCATCATACCTATGTGTTTCTGGGTGACGGTTGTTTGATGGAGGGCATATCGCATGAAGTGTGCTCACTCGCCGGAACGTGGGGGCTGGGCAAGCTGATCGCGTTCTATGACGATAATGGAATTTCGATCGACGGTCCGGTGGCGGGATGGTTTACCGACAACACGCCGCAGCGATTCGCCGCCTATGGTTGGCACGTGATCGCGGGTGTTGATGGACACGATGCTGCCAAAATCGAGGCGGCGCTCAAACAGGCGCAGGCGGTGACCGACAAGCCCAGCCTGATATGTTGTAAGACGGTCCTAGGCAAGGGCGCCCCGACGCGTGGCGGCACCGCCAAGGCGCATGGCGAGGCATTGGGCGCCGAGGAAATAGCTGCAACGCGCGCCAACATCAACTGGAACCACGCTCCTTTCGAGATTCCAGAGGCTGTCTACGCTGCATGGAATCAGCGTGACCAAGGCGCGCGCGCGCAGGCCGCGTGGAACGATAGGTTCGCAGCTTACAGCGCTGCATATCCGGAGCTGGCGCGGGAATTTTCACGCCGCATGGCGGGCGAACTGCCGGCCAAATTTTCCGATACCATGGCCGCGACTGTAGCGTCCGCAAACAGCAAAGGCGAGACCGTCGCAACCCGCAAAGCGTCGCAGCTTGCGTTGACTCAGATTGCGCCGGCGCTCCCCGAGTTGATCGGCGGATCAGCGGATCTGATGGGCAGCGTCTTCACCAACTGGCCGGGCAGCAAGGTGATCGCCGGCGGCGCGGCGGGCAATATTGTCAACTTCGGTGTTCGCGAATTCGCGATGGCGGCGATAACCAACGGCATGGCGCTGCACGGCGGCTATATTCCGGAAACAGGAACATTTCTGACATTCTCGGACTACTCCCGCAATGCGTTGCGCATGGCAGCGTTGATGAAGCTGCGCAACATTTTTGTGTTCACGCATGACTCGATCGGACTCGGCGAGGATGGGCCCACGCACCAGGCGATCGAACAGACCGCAAGCCTGCGCATGATACCCAACATGCACGTGTGGCGCCCGGGCGATACGGTCGAGGCAGCCGTCGCATGGGGCGCCGCGCTGCAGAGAAAAGATGGTCCGAGCTGCCTGATATTGTCGCGCCAGAACGTGCAGTTCCAGAAACGCGACCCGGCACAGATTGCCGCCATCGCGCGCGGCGGCTACGTACTTGCGGAGGCCGACGGTGGAAGTCCGCGTGCCGTCATAATTGCAACCGGTTCGGAATTGCAGCTCGCTGTCGAGGCGCGCGAGTTGTTGCGCAAAGAAGGCATCGCGGTGCGCGTCGTGTCCATGCCCTGCACCTCGTTGTTTGACGCGCAAGAGGCCGGTTATCGCACTGCGGTTTTGCCTGCTGGGGTGCCGCGCGTTGCCGTGGAAGCCGGGGTGAGCGACTTCTGGCGCAAATATGTCGGCGCCGCGGACTCGACATCGGGCGCGGTTGTCGGCATCGACCGCTTCGGTGAGTCGGCGCCGGCGGGTGAACTGTTCAAGTATTTTGGATTTACTGCCGTGAATGTCGCGGCTACCGTAAAACAAGTTCTTTAGATAGCTGTAACCATTTGTTATAAAAGATAATTTTGGAGATTTGTCATGACCATTAAAGTTGGCATCAACGGTTTCGGACGCATAGGGCGCATGGTGTTTCGCGCAGCAGTAGCGGATTTTCCTGACATTGAAGTCGTTGGTATCAACGATCTGCTCGAACCCGATTATCTGGCGTACACACTGAAGCACGATTCGGTACACGGCAAGTTCAAGGGCACGATATCCGTCGAAGGCAATACGTTGATCGTGAACGGCAAGAAGATCCGCCTGACGCAGGTCAGGGATCCGGCCGAACTAAAGTGGAACGAGGTCGGCGCTGATATCGTGATCGAATCCACCGGACTGTTCCTCGATAAACCCACTGCGCAGAAACACATTACCGCAGGCGCCCGCAAAGTCATCATGTCGGCGCCGTCAAAAGATGACACGCCGATGTTTGTCTATGGGGTGAACGACAAGTCGTACACGGGGCAGACGATAATTTCCAACGCGTCGTGCACCACCAACTGTCTGGCGCCGGTTGCGAAAGTTCTCAACGACAAATGGGGTATCAAGCGCGGGTTGATGACGACGGTGCATGCAGCCACCGCGACGCAGAAGACGGTCGACGGGCCGTCGAATAAAGACTGGCGTGGCGGTCGCGGCATACTCGAAAACATCATTCCGTCATCGACCGGCGCCGCCAAAGCCGTGGGCGTGGTGATTCCGGAACTCAACAAGAAGCTCACAGGTATGGCATTCCGCGTGCCAACCTCTGATGTGTCGGTGGTGGATCTTACCGTGGAGCTTAATAAACCCGCGACCTATGCTGAAATCTGCGCCGAGATGAAAGCGCAATCGGAGGGTGCGTTAAAAGGCGTCCTCGGCTATACCGAAGAAAAAGTCGTCTCCACCGATTTTCGCGATGAAACTTGCACGTCGATATTCGACGCTGAAGCCGGTATCGCGCTAGACAGCACGTTCGTTAAAGTCGTTTCATGGTACGACAACGAATGGGGCTATTCGTGCAAGGTGCTGGAAATGGTGCGCGTGGTCGCGAAATAACGAGTTTAGTGCCATGGGATTCTTGCGTCTTAGCGATCTTCGGCTCAACGGCAAGCGCGTACTAATACGCGCTGATCTCAACGTTCCTCAGGACGACAACGGAGCCATCACCGACGACACGCGCATCCGTGCCTCGGTAGCCGGCATACAGTTGGCGCTGACAGCAGGCGCGGCGGTGATGGTCACGTCTCACCTCGGGCGTCCGACGGAAGGAGAATTCAAGAGCGCGGATTCACTGAGTCCGATCGCGCAACGATTGAGCGAATTGCTCGGTGTGCCCGTGCCGTTGCTGCGTGACTGGGTCGATGGTGTGGACGTCAAACCCGGCAATGTCGTGGTGCTTGAAAACTGCCGTTTCAACAAGGGCGAGAAGAAAAACGACGACGCACTGGCAAAAAAGATGGCGGCGTTGTGCGATATCTACGCCAATGACGCTTTCGGTACGGCCCATCGCGCGGAGGCGACCACGCACGGCATCGCCAAATTTGCCCCGATCGCATGCGCCGGACCGCTGATGGCGGCGGAACTGGAGGCATTGGCCAAAGCACTACGCGATCCGGCACGGCCGCTGGTTGCGATCGTCGCGGGCTCCAAGGTCTCGAGCAAGCTGACCATCCTCAAGTCGCTCGCGGAAAAAGTCGATCAGCTGATCGTCGGTGGCGGAATCGCAAATACCTTCATGCTTGCTTCGGGCGTGCGCATAGGCCGCTCGCTTGCTGAACCCGGCCTGTGCGGCGAAGCACAGGAGATCATTGATCTCATGAAAGGGCGCGGTGCGACGGTGCCTTTGCCGGTGGATGTGGTGGTCGCGGCCGAACTTTCAGCGCGCGCACGCGCCCATCAGGTCGCGGCGGAAAATGTCGGTCCGGAAGACATGATCCTGGATATCGGACCCAAGACCGCCGAGATCCTCGCCGGCGTGATAGAGTGCGCCGGCACCGTGGTATGGAACGGGCCGGTCGGGGTGTTTGAATATGACCAATTTGGCGCCGGCACCGCCAGAATCGCGCGTGCGGTCGCTGATTCCAAGGCGTTTTCAATCGCGGGCGGAGGTGATACGATAGCCGCGATCACCAAGTATGGCATTACCGACAAGGTGTCATATATATCAACCGGCGGAGGCGCATTCCTGGAGTTTCTGGAAGGCAAGAAACTGCCGGCGGTCGAAGTACTTGAGCAGCGCGGCAATTGACCGGATGCGGCGTACCAGCATCACTCCGCTTCTCAATTCACCCGGAATAATCGAGAGCTGAACCCTATGCCCCGACGTACCAAAATTGTTGCCACGCTGGGCCCTGCCTCCAGCGACAGACAGACGCTGGCGCGCATGATAGAGGCCGGTATGGATGTGGTGCGCATGAATTTTTCGCATGGCACGGCCAAGGAACATGCCGATCGCGTCGAAACAGTGCGCTCGCTCGCTCGCAAGGCGGGACGCGAGATAGGCGTGCTTATTGATCTGCAGGGCCCCAAAATCCGTATCGGCCGCTTCGAGCATGACAAGGTTACGCTGGCCAAGGACGATACGTTCGTGCTCGACGCGGAGTGCACGCTGGGCAACCGCAATGTTGTCGGTCTCGACTACAAGAATCTTCCGCAGGATGTAGTTCCGGGCGACACGCTGCTCCTGGATGACGGACGCATCATGCTCACCGTTACCGCCGTGAAAGGCTCACGCATACAAACCGTGGTTGTTCAAGGCGGCGTACTGTCGAACAATAAAGGAATCAACCGCAAAGGCGGTGGACTGACAGCACCTGCGCTTACCGAGAAAGACATGCAGGACATCAAGACGGCGGCCAGACTCAAGGCGGATTATCTGGCCGTGTCGTTTCCGCGTTCCGGCGCCGATATGCAGTATGCGCGCGATCTTATGATCAAGGCCGGCGGCAAGGCACTGCTGTGCGCCAAGATTGAACGCGCCGAGGCCATAGACGCGCTGGAGGAAATCCTCGACGCCTCGGATATCGTCATGGTGGCGCGCGGGGATCTGGCGGTTGAAGTGGGTGACGCGATGGTGCCCGCGCTCCAGAAGCGGATGATACGGATGGCGCGAGAGCGCAACAAACTGGTGATTACCGCGACGCAGATGATGGAATCCATGATACAAAATCCCATCCCGACGCGTGCGGAGGTATCGGATGTCGCGAATGCGGTGATCGACGGTACCGATGCGGTAATGTTGTCGGGAGAAACCGCCGCCGGCAACTACCCGGTCGAGACGGTCGCGGCGATGGCGCGCGTGTGTCTGGAGGCTGAAAAAGACGACGTGTTCGTTGCCGAACGCAGACGCGGTGGAGCGCCGCAAAGCGCCGAAGAGGCGATTGCGCGCGCCACCATATTCACAGCCAATTCTCTCGATATTAAAGCCGTGGCCGCGCTGACGCAGAGCGGAAGGACCGTGTTGTTGATGTCGCGCATGAATTCGAACGTGCCTATCTATGCGCTGTCGTCGGTTATCGAAGCACGGCGGCGAGTCACCCTATTTCGTGGCGTCTATCCGGTCAAGTTCAAGGGCACGCGCAACCCCGAACGCGCGTTGACCATGGCCGAGGATGAATTGTTAAAACGCGGGGCCGTCAAGCTCGGTGACTACATCATATTGACCATAGGCGAACCCTACGGCATCGCCGGCGGCACCAATACCATGAAGATCGTCAAGGTGGGTGAGCATCGGCAAGCTTGAAGTGCATCTGTCGAAGCCCGCGGGAGGCTAATCCGTGGTGGTTTAGTCGCCGACTTCAAAGCTGGTCATACGCCAGCCGGCGGCGGTTTTTGCAAAACACGCGCGGTGTTCCAGCGGACTCCGGATCTGCTCTTCCGGCACATACCCGTTCTCGCCATCGACCCGGATCCGTAACCATTTCTGCCGGCTGGCCTTGTTTTCGTCGTTGATTTCCCAATCCAGAACATCGACAAGGTGATACGAAAGCGTGCGCTTGGTTTCAGCGTGCGCGGAAGGCGCGGACTTCAGGAGGACTTCTCTGGATGTCAGCGCGGCGTCCGCGCCCGCCGAGGCATCTTCCGGCCATTTGTAATAAATATAAGGCGCACAAAATTCAACCGCACGCCTGCGCCGGATGTAAGTACCGCCTAGATGCAGCACGCGCGGAAGCTCCGTCCACAGCGCGCTTTCCATGGAATGCGGTTCCCAGAGTTTGCGGAATTCCGGCAGACCGCTTTTCCCGGACGTATTGCGTATTCTGACATCGATCAAATCAAGCAAGGATTTATGATCGCGCTTGCTTAGCACTTCCATCATCCGCGTCTTGAACTTGGCCCAGGTTAAGTCCCCGGCCGCGTCGTCGACCGGGAGCAGGCGAGCGTCCCCGGCGAGGGCCGCCGCACTTGCGGCGAGTAACAAGCTCGTCGCAAGCAGCGTTCTTAATGCGCGCAGCATCACTGCCCCTTGAATTTGCCCCGGCGTTTTTCACGAAACGCGGTCAGCGCTTCAGCATGATCTTCCGTCTTGTGGCACAACGCCTGAAAACTGGAACATAGGTCCAGGTGTTCCGACAGCGGCTGTTGCTGCCCTCGTCTGAGCAGTTGCTTCGCGTAACGCACCGCGATCGGTGGTTTGGTGGCAATTCTGGCCGCGATTTCGCGGGCTCTGGGCAGCAACTGTTCGGGGGCGGTGACTTCCAGCAGGATGCCCAGCGCCAGCGCTTCCTCGGCCTTGACGATGCGCCCGCTAAAGGACAGTTCCGCCGCGCGTTGATAACCGACCAGACGTTGCAGGAACCATGCGCCGCCATCGCCCGCGATTATGCCGAGATTCACGAACGTTTCCCCGAATTGCGCATTGGTCGAACCTATCCGCATGTCGCACATATTGGCAAGGTCGAAACCGGCGCCGATCGCGGGCCCATTGACCGCTGCGATAACCGGAATCTCGACAGCCTGAAAAGCACGCGGAATGCGTTGTATCGTGTTCTTATAGTTATTTTGCAGTATGTGTGGAGCGGCCTGAGAGCGGGCGCCCATGGTCTTGACGTTGCCGCCCGCGGAGAAAGCGCCGCCTTCGCCGGTTACGATGAGCACCGAAACCTGGGGACAGGTATTGGCCCAGCTTAAAGTCGTGACTAGGTCGTCCGTCAATTCCGTGCCGCTCAGGGCGTTGCGTACGTCATCGCGTTGCAGGATCAACATGGCCACGCGGTCTTCCAGAAGCAACGCCGATTCTTTTAATTGTGGTAAATCAGACATTTGAATTTCCCCGATAGAGTGAGCCGCTATGGTAATAGCTCAAGCACGATGACACAATCTTTCGGGGCTGTCAGGCGGGCCGCGGCGCGGTTTAGACGCGGGGCAGCAAACTTAAAACTGGAAACAGTTTTGCTGTCAACAGCATGGCGCGGTAATCGTTATTTGCAGAGTGTGACTATCCACATAAACTTCGAGTTAGGGAAGGAAATTCGATATGAACAAATCAACCATAGTTGCCGTAGTTATTGCCGCCGTCGCGTTACCTGGTCTTGCATACGCGCAAACGGCCTCCACACCGCGCATCGACCAGCGGCAGGAAAATCAGGAAAAACGGATAGAGCAGGGCGTTAAGTCCGGCGAACTCAACAAGAAAGAAGCCACACGTCTGGAAAAAGGCCAGGCGCGCGTGCAGAAAATGGAAGACAAGGCAGCTGCCGGCGGCAAGGTCACCACCAAGGAAAAAGCGCATATCGGGCATGCCCAGAACGTGCAAAGCAGGCGCATCGCACGCGAGAAACACGACAACCAAAAAGCCAAGTAGCCATAAAACTGGCTCTGTAATGCAATCGGCCACGCCGAAAGGCGTGGCCGATTTACGTTAGGCGTCGCAGGGAAAATCTAAGACTTGGGCTTTCTTCCCGGGGCGGCGGGTGGAATATAGCCGGAAATACGACACAACATCGCATTGATTTCCTTGCCGTCCTTAAAGCGAATCGAGCGGCACATCATGACCGCGCCGCGCGCGGACAAATCCGTAACGCCTGAGCGCACTTTTTCCAGAGAGAGCCCTGTCGCGGCAGCGATTTCCGAATCGAGACGCTCACCGTTATTTTTCAGGTATTGCAGGATTTCTTGCATTTCAAAAGCTCCTCATGGCGGTCAGAAGTGCGGATCCGGGCAGTCGCGACACTGGGGGCCGAATGATACAGGAATCACGGGCGGTACACTATATCGGTGAAAATTTTCCCAACAAATTAAATAAATTGCCCAATTTTCAGCAACAATTCACTATGGTTGACGTGACAATACAACACTTCTGATGTTGGTGTTGCACATTTGCACAACCATGCCAGATAAGCCGCATGGAATCAAAAGGTAACGAATTCTGCGGATTATGTCTTTTGTAACTGTTAGCCGCCGCTGACTGCCTGCACGATCACCAGCTCCTCAACGCCGGTCAACGGTCGCGACGAGGTATAGACCTGTTCGCCGTCGATAAAGATGCGTATGTGCCGGCGCACCTCATCCTGCTCATCGATCATGCGAAAGCGTATGCCGGGATATTGCCGATCCAGATCCGCCAGTGCTTCCGCGAGCGTCGTGCCGCACACATCGGAATGAGCGCTTTCAGTGTAGGAGCGCAATGCACTGGGGATGAGCACTTTCATTGCACACGCGGCTTAAAGCGCAGCTGCTTCCAGCGCATATATCTCCGGCAGATGACGCGCGACGCAAACCCATTTTCCGCCCGCGTCGCGGCTCATCTATATCTCGCTACTGGTGGTGCCGAAATAGAGCCTGAGCGGATCGCAACCATCCCCGCACATGGCCTGGCGTTTGGACTGACAAACAAGACTGGTTCCCTTCGTATGTCATCGGGCGCGGAGCGCGGTGGACAGGCGGGGCGCATCGGCAAGACACTCAAACGTTCGAATCAGGTGGACGTGGTGATTGAGTATCCATTGCCGGAGCATTGCCAAGAGTGCGGCGCCACTCTGAATTCGGCGGATGCGCAATTGGATGAGCGCCGGCAAGTGTTCGACATACCGGTTGCGCAATTTCAAGTTACCGAACATCGCACGCAGCAATTGCGCTGCACCTGTGGGCAGTTGCACCAAAGCCAATTTCCCGAAGGCGTGACTGAAGTTGTTCTGTTCCAGCGCGGCACGGAAGGCTTCGTGCAGCGCCTCCTCTGCAAGATCGAAATCACCGAGCAGTCGTATCAGTGTCGCGAGCACGTGGCGCGACTCGGAACGATAAATATCGTCGACGATATTGCGTAATGTTACGGACATGACTATGTCCAAGATTCTGTTCGCTTAGAAGGGACAGAAACACGCGTTGCGGCCTTACCGGACGACTTGCATCTCGAAATCGCCTTTGCTGGCCGCGCAATCCGGGCACGACCACGAATCCGGCACATCCTCCCAGCGCGTGCCGGGTGCAATGCCCTCGTGCGGCATGCCTTGCGCTTCGTCGTAGCTGAATGCACAAAGCGCGCATTGCCAGATGCGGAGATGCGTGTTTCTCGAAGCAGGTGGTTGTTTGGTCACCGCCGGTTTGGCGCGTGGGTAATGTAGCACCAGTGCTTCCAGTCCTTTCGGACCGGCGATCAGCTGCATCGCCAGTTCCGACGGTTTCAGGAACGCGATCGATACGGCGTTGTAATCCTTGTTCTGGTAAACCAGACTGCCGCGTGTGACGATGATGTACTGGCCGCCGCTGGTGGATGGGTCCGGCGCGGTCATTTGCGCTTTGGGTTTGAGACTTACCGAGTACGCGGCAAGCCCCAGATCGTCCTTGATGTAGTCGAATGCCTGGAGGCAGGCATCGCCTGTATCCTGCACGCCGAATTTCGGCATCTCGGTTACTTGCCAGGGCCTGCGATCCGGAATTTGCGTAAGGTGCTCACGCGCCGCGGGCAGATATTGCGCACCTTGGTCCCATTGCGCACGCAGGGTCAGAAAGCCTATGCCTTGTTCTCCTCCGACGATGGGTCCATAAGGCGTATGCGCGCGCGTGAAATGCACTGCATGCATGGCCACCGGATGCTTGCCGAGCACGCCGTCGCCTTTGACGATGACCTGAAACTGATCAACGTCATGAAAGTGCGGACGCGTGATCCGATGTGGTGTGGCTGCGGCCAGAAAGGCGACCGGCTCATCCTTGGCCCCTTTTGGCGGTATAAGAAAATCGGTTCGCCAGTGTTGATGACCGCCCGGCAGCGTGCGGTGCTTGACATTGGATTTCGATTCCTCGTAAGAAGCAATTTGCGGCATATGACCTCCTCATTCGTGCGTGGCGCCGATTTCTTTCATCAGCTTGGACCACTTTGCAATTTCCGTTGAAACATACTTGCCGAGTTCGGCCGGGGTGCTGGTTGCCGGCTCGACACCTTGGGCGGCCAGTTTCTCTTGTACCTCCTTCGATTGTATGGCTTGCAGCGCGCTCTGATTCAGTTTGGCGATGACAGGTTGCGGCGTGCCGCGCGGTACGAGTATGCCATACCAGGAAACCAGTTCATAACCAGGCACACCCGCCTCGGCGATCGTGGGGACATCGGGAAGCGCTGCGCTGCGCTTGCGACTGCTGACGCCCAGCGTGCGCAGTTTGCCCGACTTGATGTGAGTCAACACGGGCAATATGCTGCTGAAAATCAGGTTGACTTCTGCGCCCAGCAAAGCGGCCGTGCTCGGCCCCGCACCCTTATAGATAATGCCGGTCATCTGCACGCCGGTCATGGATTTGAACAGCAGCGCGCCCAGGTTGCTGGAGCTGCCGCCCCCGGTCGACCCATAATTAATCTGGTTGGGTTTGGCTTTCGCCATGGCTATGAGTTCTTTGACCGAGTGCACCGGCAGTGTAGGGTGAACCACCAGCGCGAGCAGGCCGTTGCCGATCAGACTGACCGGCGCAAAGTCACGTTCGGTATCGTAGGGTAACTTGGCGTGCAGACTGGGCGTGAAAGCAAAGCCGAAGGTGCCAAACAACATGGTGTAGCCATCGGGGACAGCGCGTGCCACGAGTTCGGTTCCGACTATGCTCGCGCCGCCGCCGCGTGTGTCTATGATGATTTGTTGCCCGAGCACCTCACTTAATCGGTGTCCCACGATGCGCGCAATAATTTCCGTCGCTCCGCCCGGCGCATAAGGCAGTATCCATCGGATGGGTTTATTCGGATATCCCTGGGCGTACACCGATCCTGCCCCTGCGGACAGGATGCCCGTTAGCATCAGCATCGTTGCAGTTCGTCTTGCCGGCATGGTTGCTCCTGTCGTTAATCTGTTCATGCTTGTTGGTGAGTTAATAATGAGGTGGAATTTCATCGTGCAGACTGCGTGGTTCAGCCGGTATCGTCTGAACCTGCTGTCGCAACTCGCGCAGCTCCAGCTGTAACTGATCTATCTGTCGCTGCTGTTTGTATACCGTACTGTTGAGCGCGTCCAGCAAGTCCTCATTTTGGCTGATTTTGGTTTCGATTTTTTCCAGGCGGGATTCCATGGCGTGTGCTCCGTGTGAACTTAGTCCGTGGCGAGCTTCTTGCAGAATTCGTCGACTCGCGCACACCCTTCCATACGCCAGCATTGATCCAGTAATTGGTCGGCTTTTGCCGCAGGGTATATGCTGCGCAGCAGGCCGCGCGTTTTCTCGGTGATGTCCTCGTCCGTCAATGGACGGTTCGCGCTGCCGCGACAATGTTTAACGTTCGCCTGCAGTCGTTTGCCATCCTTGAAAACCACGCTTACATCAGCCGCTTCCATGGGCATGGTGGCGGTCGCGGTATAGACGACGGCGCGACGAACCTCGGATACGACCGGATCGCGCACGCAGGTGTCGGTTACCTGCTCTACGCCGGCGGCTCCCTGCAGCAAAGTTACGGCGGCCCAGTGTTGCAGGCTGACCAGCGCCTGACCTCTATCCCTGGGGTCCACGATATCGCACAGCTTCACCGCAAGCGGGTTGATGGTGAGTTCTATGCGTTCGATTATTCCCGCTTCGAGCACGCCGCGCTTGACGATCTCTAGGCACGCGTCGATGATGGAATGTATGACCACACCGGACGGATAGGGTTTGTAGGCCAGTGTGCTAATCTCGTAAACTTCACCCAGTTTGTCGATGGCTGCGTCGGAATTGGGATTGCTCGCAAAGGATGCAGCAAAACCTTTCGCGCCTTCGAGCATGGATTCGGTGCAATTGAAGCCGCGTTTCGCCAGCAGCGCCGCCAGCAGGCCGTTGCGTGCCGCACTGCCGGGCGTGAAGTGACTGCCCATAGAAGACTGCGCTTCACGCAATCCGCCAGCCTGGTTTGCTGCAAGCCCTATGGCTGTCGTGATGCCGCTTTCGTCCAGCCCCATGACCTTGGCGGCGGCCGCCGCTGCGCCTATGCAACCCACCAGGCCTTGCATCGACAAGCCAACCGCGCAGACCGCAGGCGGAACGCACAATAGGTTGCCGGCGCGGCACTGCACTTCTATGCCGAGTATGAGGGCGTGCAGCAATTCCTTGCCGGTCAGTGGCTGGCTCTCCGCCAGTGCCAGCAAGGCAGCCGCAACCGGGCTGGTTGGGTGTGCCACGGTCGTATTGTGGGTATCGTTGAAAGCGAGGGCGGCCGAACTCATCGAGTTGATGAACGTCGCATTGAGTGCATCCAGCCGCTCACCACGGCCGACGATAGTCGCTGTCTTCGCGCCATTGTATTCAGCGAGGAGCTTGACCATGATTTCGACATCCTCCTCCCTGGAGCCGGCCGCGGCACAGCCCAGCCAGTTGACGAACGCGCGTGCGCCCTCGTGGCGTACCGCCGCCGGAAGTGCATCAAATGTTGATGCATGAACGTAACGTGCCAGTATTCTGGTAATGGGTTTCAAGCTGGATCTCCTGGTTGGTTCAACCTACCGCCATATTAATGTAATCATTTGTTTTAATAGAATAGCCTTCAGACGGATATATATACAGTCGGACTGTGCCGTTTTATGAATGCGGCGGTCGCCTG
Source organism: Betaproteobacteria bacterium (assembly GCA_947476215.1). GTDB lineage: Bacteria > Pseudomonadota > Gammaproteobacteria > Burkholderiales > SG8-41 > PALSA-1004. Next base: position 20,225 of record CANJQI010000005.1, on the reverse strand, counting down.
CGCGCAACTATCGGGGTATGCGCCTGCGGCGTGCCAGGCGTCGCCTTCTACCACGTGCAGTTCAGAATTTTTGATGCGCGTCTGCCACTTCTTGTAGCTTGCGACGCTGCGCCGGCCGGCACCCGCAGTCATGACGACCAGCGTCGGGCAGACGATCTTTTCGAGCTCGCCCCGGACATCCATCACCGGAACCATGCGCAGATAACCGAGCACCGTCGACACGGGTGTCTTGCCTTGCACGTTGTTTACCCACCAATCGAATTCCGCCTGTGTAACCGTGCTGCCCAGGCGTCCCTGCATGGTGTCCCGTGCCCATGCATGCATACCCTGCTCGCTGATCTGCGCAGCCCACGCCGGCGCGCTTTGCGCCGCGGACCTGACGGCCGGCGTAACTCCCGTCAGCGTTTGCACCAGTTCTGGATGGTCCGCCGCGAGCTTGAATACCATCGCGCCGCCGCTTTTTGCACCTACGAGGTGCACCGCGCCGCAATTGAGATGCCGAATCAGCGCGACCAGATCATCAACCGGAAAATTCAGGGTCCAGTTGAAATCGATGGGCATGGGCGTGGATCGACCGTAGCCGCGCAGATCAACGCGGATCACGCGAAAATGCCGCGCGAAGTAAGGGACCCATGCGCGCCACGCTACGCCGCTTTCCGCAAAGCCGTGCACAAACAGCACGGTAGGCGCTGCCTTCCAGGGGTCGGTGAAATCATCAATCCGGTAAAACAACTTGCAGCCGTCGGGGCAATCGAAAAATTTTTCCATCTGCGTTTGCTCTTGACTGGTTCCGTTACGAGCCGAATTCTTTAAGAACCCGGGTCCACTTGGTAACTTCCGTTGAAATATATCTGGAAAACTCTGCCGGTGAACTGGGCGCCGGCTCAAGACCCTGCGCGATCAGGTTTTCCTTGACATCGACTCGTTCAACAACGCGCACTATCTCCTGATTTAGCCGTGAGATGACAGGCGGCGAGGTGCGGCCGGGCAGGAGTATCCCGTACCACTGCGTCACCTGATAGCCGGGCACCCCGGCTTCCGCGATGGTTGGAACATCGGGCAAAAGATTGGTGCGTTTGGCGCTGCTCACACCCAGTACCCGCAGCTTGCCCGTTTTGATAAAGGGTATGGCAGGCACGATACTATGGAACGACAGATGAACTTCTCCGGTTAACACGGCCAGAGAGCCAGGCCCCGCTCCGCTGTAGTTCACGGCGGTCATTTTGATGCCCGTCATTGACTGAAACAGAAGTGCGCCAAGGTGACTGGATGCACCGCCGCCGGTAGTGCTGTAATTGAGCGCCGCCGGTCGCGATTTGGCCAACGCAATTAGTTCCTTGACCGAACTCGCCTGCACGCCGGGATGAACCACCAGCGCTATCACGCCCTGCGTGAGCAGGCTCACGGGCGCAAAGTCCTTTAACGTATCGTACGGCAGATCTTTAACGAGCACCGGGTTGATCGCGAAGGCGAATGATCCCAGGAGCATGGTGTAACCGTCCGGCGCGGCTCTTGCCACCAGCTCAGTGCCAACGATGCCAGAACCTCCGCCGCGGTTATCTATGATCACCTGCCACCCGGGCGTCTCGCCGAGCTTCTGCCCGATCAACCGCGAAACCGTATCGGTGGGTCCGCCTGGAGAATAGGGAACGACAAAGCGTATGGGTTTGTGTGGGTAGGATTGGCCGGCCACCTCTCCCACCATGACGATGGTCAGGGCGGCTGTGAGCGCGTAGATCGTGTTACAGGGTGGCATCATAGTTTCTCTCATGATGGGGACGTCGGGCCAAACACCGGCGGATGGCCCCACGATTGGTAGTTTGACCAATTTCCCCGGGATTGGCTATCGCGGGGGTGAATGGTGCAGGGAATGGATTAAAACGGGAATCACCGCCCGCAGATGATAAAGCGTATTATCTATTGGCCGACAACCTACGCTGTGTGGTTAGAGTTCATGGGCAAAGATCCGTCGAAGACCAAACAATGCCCCGAGTGCAGGCGGCTGGTTGACGCTGCCGCCATGCGACCCCAATCACGTACTCGCCAGGGAGGCGGGTTGCGCAAGGTTTGTGAGGACTGCTTTGAGAAAATCACAAACCACCGAAAATCGCTACAAACGACACAAGGTAAGTGACCTCAGGCGAGGCTTTTGCTTTCTCGTTTGAATCCGCGTTTGCAGACAATGTCGCCGGTATACAACGGCGGAGATGATCAGCGCCGTGGTTTACGCGGTGCGCGGCTGAACACCCAGTCATAGAGGAAATTCGGAAGCAGTCTGAGCAGGCGCGCTACGACCGCCATTTGCCAGGGGATGACGGAGAAAAGCTTGCCGCGTTCTATGATGCCGGTAATTTTCCGCGCCGCAACCTCGGCGCTCAATATGAAGGGCATGGGATAGGGATTTTTTGCGGTCATAGGCGTCGTAATGTAACCGGGACAGATGGTAATGACTTTGATGCCGCTGGAACGCAGTTCGACGCGCAGGCTTTCGAGGTAAGAAATTGCCGCTGCTTTCGACGCCGAGTATGCCGCCGCGCCCGGCAGTCCGCGATAGCCGGCCACGCTGGCTATTCCCACCAATGCACCGCGCCCCGCGGTTCGCATGGGCATCAGAAAAGGTTGAAAGGACTTCACCATGCCAACGACATTGATGTCCATCACCTCCTGAAACGCGTCCAGATCCTCGGCGAATTCAGTTAATGTGCCGATGCTGACGCCGGCATTGGCAATTACGATATCGGGCGTACCATGATGGTCGAGGAAGTGTAGTGCTGCCGCGCGCATCGCCGCGGCGTCGCGCACATCGGCGCCATACGTTTCAACCGTCACGGGCAATAGTCCGGCAAGTTCATCAAGCGCCGCTTTGCGCCGTGCGATCAGACCCAGAGTCGCACCGCGTCGGGCATAAAGCTGCGCCAGTGTGGCGCCTATGCCGCTCGATGCGCCAGTGATGATCACGCGTAGCATGGGATACCCCGGCGGTCGTGAGCGAGCGCCGGACCTATTTGCCGCTGCTCTTTTCGAGGCGCTGCTGGCGTGCGAGCTGGATCAGACTGTCAATAACCGGGATGACTTGCTGCACGCTGGGTGTCATGCTGGTGGAGGTCAGGAATTTGCCATCGACGACCACCGACGGCGTGCCCTGAATGTCGTAGTCCATGGTCATCTTGCGCGCCATCTCAACCTTCTTGAGCGTCTCGTCGGAACGGTAAATGGACATGAATTTCTCGGCATCCAGGCCGTGCTTTCCGGCCCACTCGGCGATAACCTTGTCCTGGCTCATGTACAGGTCGTCGACATGGTAGCTGCGATAAACCGCGGCATGCAGGCGTTCGGCCTCGCCCATGGTCTCCAGCGTGAAGTAGGTCTTGGCCAAAGGCGCCCAGCTATCGTGACGCACCACCGGGACCCGGCGAAAAACGACATCGGCGGGTTTCTTTGCACGCCAGCGTTCGATATGTGGCGATAAATCGTTGCAATAGGGGCAGGCATAGAAGAAAAATTCTATGACTTCCACGCGCTCGCCGCTTGCCACGGTTTGAGGCTGCGGAATCAGTCGATAGTCAATGTCGCGCCTGATCTGTTGCGCGCCCGCGGGTAGCGTGGCCAGCGTCAGTGCCAGCCAGAAATATCCCATGCACCTGAGGAAAAATACCCTGGAAACCATGGCTTATTTCTTGCTGACCCTTTCCTTGCGCGCCTGTGCGATCAAGTGGTCTATGACCTGGAAGAACCGCTCATAGTTAGGGCTGTTGTCAGGATTGACGATCATCGATGGGCCGGAAAGGTACTTGCCGTCGACAACCAGGGAAGGTGTCCCAGACACATCATAGCTGCGAGTCATATCGACCGAACGCTGGGTGCGTCCGTTCACGGCAAATGAACTGTAGGTATCAAGAAACTTCTGCTTGTCGACACCCTTGCTTGCAAGCCAGTCCGCAATGACCCTCGGATCACTGATAAGCGCACGCTGCCGGCTCGTGTCTTTTTCCTCGTGTATACCGGCAAAAATTGCGTCGTGATACTTGCTGGATAGGCCCATAGCATCGAGTGCATAAAAGGTGCGTGTCAACGGCTCCCACTGCGGGGCTCCGAACGTGCCCGGCACAAATCGGAACTCGACATCCGCCGGTTTGCGTTTCAGCCATGCGCGCAGCGAAGGTTCGAGGTGATAACAATGCGGGCAGCCGTACCAGAAAAACTCGAGCACCTCGATTTTGTTGCCGGTGCTGACGGCCTGTGGCGGATTGATACGGGTGAACTCGCGGCCGGCTACCGGTGGTTGTTGCGCAAAGGCGTAATTCAACGCCAGCATCGCCAGCAATGCGGCCAGACAGCCCAGGCTCTTACTTAGGGATTTCATCATGCCGATGTCTCCAGAGGCGTTATTTGACGGGTTGTGCGGGTGCTTCGCGTACTTTGATCAGAGTCGTTTCAATGCCATTCTGTTTCAGTGTGCCGCGTGCGCGATTCAGGTCTTCTATCGCGGCATATGGACCGACACTCACTCTGTGCCATACGCCTTTGTCCGCCAAGGCAGTCGTCTGTATTGTCGCTTCGAGGCCCAGCAACGCCAGTCTTGCTTTCAGGTTATCGGCGTCGGGGGCATTTTGAAAAGCGCCCGCCTGCAGGAAAAACGCTTCGCGGACCTGCGCGGTTGACGGCTTTTGCTGCGCATCCTTGAACTGTTGTTCGCTGACCAGCTCTTCGGTCCCGGGCAATATCTTGTAAAAATCGAATCGCGGCTTCGTGTCGGACGCCTTGTCGCTTTTGTCGTTGTTCTTTGCGGGATCGGACACACTGCCCTTTTTGGCTTCGCTTTTGGCCGTCGGTTCCGCGCGATTGACGAACGGCGTCGGCATCTTGTTGATGTACCACGCCACCGCGAGCGCGATGCCCAGTCCCAGCACCAGTCCGATCAGAACTCCGATCAGCAGAGAGCCGGATCCGCTTTTGCCGGCGGAATTTCTGTTCGTTCCTTTATAGTCTTTGCTCATGCGTAGCGCTATTTTTACATTTTTTCGGGTGCCGATACACCCAGCAGCTCAAGTCCATTGCGCAACACCTGGCGCGCTGCAACCGCAAGCGCTAACCGTGCCAGCTTGAGCGGTTCTTCCGGGACCAGAAACCGGGTCGCATTGTAGTACCCGTGAAAATCGCCGGCCAGTTCGCGCAGGTAGAACGCGATCTGATGAGGTTCCAGCTCGCGCGCCGCGTTTGCCGTCGTTTCCGGGTACTCGGCCAGCTTTTTCATGAGTGCCAATTCGCGTTCGTGTGTCAGCGGCGCCAAGTCAGCGTCGCGCAAAATCTCTATCGCTCCGCCCCACTGCGCCAAAACGCTGCATACGCGCGCGTGCGCATACTGCACGTAATAGACGGGGTTTTCCTCGCTTTGCGCCAGCGCCAGATCGATGTCGAACACGAATTCGGAATCCGCGCGGCGGGATGCGAGGAAAAATCGGACGGCGTCCCGCCCGACCCACTCGATGAGATCACGCACCGTCACATAAGATCCCGCGCGCTTGGATATCTTGACTTCCTCGCCGCCACGCAGAACACGAACCAGGCTGTGCAGCACATAGTCGGGATACGCGTCGGGGATGCCGATATTCAACGCCTGCAGTCCGGCGCGCACACGGGTGATGGTGCTGTGGTGATCCGTGCCTTGTACGTTGATAACGCGCTGGAATCCACGCTGCCATTTGGTGACGTGATATGCGACATCCGGAACGAAATAGGTATAAGTGCCGTCCGACTTGCGCACGACGCGATCCTTGTCATCCCCGTAGTCCGTCGTGCGCAGCCACAGCGCACCGTCCTTTTCATAGGTTTTGTCGTTGGCGATAAAGCCCTGAACGACTTTGTCGACGCGACCCTCCGCGTACAGGCTGGATTCGAGATAATAGACGTCAAACTTTACGTCGAATGTCCGCAGGTCGGTATCCTGTTCGTGGCGTAAATAGGCCACCGCGAATTTGCGTATGGCCTCGAGATCATCGACGTTACCGGCGCCCTGCGAAACCGTAGGTTCCGTGGTTCCGACGGGCTTGCCGGCGAGAAAATCGGTGGCAATATCCTGTATATATTCGCCCTGATAACCCGCTTCCGGCCACTTTGCGTCTCCAGGCTTGACGCCGCGCGCGCGCGCCTGCACGGACAGCGCCAGATTCTGGATTTGCACGCCGGCATCGTTGTAATAGTATTCGCGGGTGACATCGTATCCTTGCGATTCGAGCAGCGCCGCCAACGCGTCGCCGAGCGCGGCCTGACGGCCGTGGCCGACATGCAACGGCCCCGTCGGATTGGCGGACACAAACTCGATCTGCACTTTCTGCTTGCCGCCGGCGCCGCTGCAGCCGAACGCTTTGCCCTCGCCGAGGATGCGCGAGATCGTTTGCTGGTGTGCGTCGGATCTGAGAAAGAAGTTGATGAACCCGGCGCCGGCGATTTCCGTGCTCGCAACGCAGGGTGAGGACGGGAGTGCTTCAATCAGTGCAGTTGCAATGTCGCGCGGTTTGCGTTTCAGTGGTTTTGCCAACTGCAATGCAATACTGCACGCATAATCGCCGTGTTGTATCTGCTTGGGGCGCTCGATGACGATGGCCGTGTTGGTTAGCTGTGGCGCAATCTTGGTCAGCGCGGCACTGATCAGCTCCGCGACATGCGCGCGTAAGTCCGGGCCGGCTGATTGCGTCATGATATTGGATCGCGCAAATGGGTAGGGAAAAGCCCGCGCATTCTATCATGCACGATGGGTGCTACAGTTCCTGCGGATCGATGTCCAGCGCCCACCGGACGCGGTGCTCCGCGGTGGCGAGCAGGTGGACATGCCAATTGCGCAGGAACGACTGCAACCGGGACCGCGAGCGGGATTGCACGACCAGATGCGCGCGTTCCAGTCCGGCCATGCGCGACACACTTGCCGGAACTGGATCATAGATCGCGACTTGGTCCCCGTACGGCGCGGCGGCATGTGCTGCTGCCGCCAGGAAGGCGAGTGCGGTTTCGAGCTGTGCGGATTCGGCGCGTAACACCGCCTGATGGACGAACGGCGGAAAACCAGCCTGTTTGCGCTCGGCCAGAAGTTCATGCGCGTAGGCCGGGTAATCATCGCGCTGTAGCGCCTGGTACAGGGGATGAGTCGGGAATTCAGTCTGAACCAAAACGCGTCCACGGGTGGCGCCGCGGCCGGCTCGCCCCGCGACCTGCGTCAGGCGTGCGAACAGACGCTCCGCCGCGCGAAAATCCGTGCTGTATAACGAGCTGTCGGCATTGACGACGCCGACGAGATTCAATTGCGGAAAATCGTGCCCCTTGGCGAGTATCTGCGTGCCGACTAGTATGTCGACCTGCCGATCGGCGATTTTTTGCCGCATTTCACCCCACGCGTGTTTGCGCCGTGTGCTGTCGCGGTCGATACGCAGTATGCGCGCTTCGGGAAATATGCGCGTCAGTGTCGTTTCTATTCGCTGCGTGCCCTGCCCCAACGGCAGCAAATCCTGATTGCCGCATTGTGGGCACGACACCGGCAGGCGTTCCTGATGTCCGCACAGATGGCAGCGCAGCTGGTGGTCTTTCAGGTGTACCACGAGCCGCGCGGAACAGCGGTGGCAACCAGAGGTCCAGCCACAGCTTGCGCACATCAATACCGGGGCGTAACCACGGCGATTGATAAAAATAAGGCTCTGTTCGCCGCGCTTAGTCATTTCGCGTACGCCGTTGAGCAGGGTTTGCGACAGTCCGTCCACCATGGATTCGCACCGTGTATCGACACACTCGATGGTGGGCGGCATGGCGTTCACGCGCTGGGCGAGCGTGAGCGTCCGATAAGTGCCCGTAAGCGCATTCTGAAATGTTTCCAGAGCAGGTGTTGCGGAGCCGAGCACTATGGGTATGGCTCGCTTCTTGGCACGCACCAGCGCGAGATCTCGCGCCGAATAGCGCAGACCGTCCATTTGCTTGAACGAGGTGTCGTGTTCCTCGTCGACGACGATAAGCCCGAGTCTGGGGAGCGGCGCAAAAATCGCAAGCCGGGTTCCAAGCACGATTCCAGCCTCGCCTGATTGCGCGGCCAGCCAATGATGTAAGCGCTCGCCTTCACTTAGACCGCTATGCAATGACACCAGCGTGGTATCGGGGAAGCGGGCGTGAACCAGTGCTTCGAGTTGTGGCGTGAGATTGATTTCCGGAACCATCAACAGCGCCTGATGGCCCGCCGCGAGCGTATCGGCAATCAGTTGCAGATAGATCTCGGTTTTGCCGCTGCCGGTGACGCCTCGCAATAGCCACGGTATGAAACCGCCTTTTGCACCACGTAGCAGGGCTACGGTCTGACGCTGTTCGTCAGTCAGCGTCGGGCCCAGCGTTTGTCGCACGGGTATCACCGGCCTGCGCACATCGGATGACGCTACCTCGTTACGTCTCAGCCAACCCTGTTGCATCATCACTTTCAGCACCGGTGCGGCACGGGGAGAGGCTACGCGCAACTGGTCTTCTTCCATACCGGATACGTTGGACCTCAACAATTCAAGCAGCTTGCGTTTCACCACAGCGCGCGCCGGCAACGTTTCTGGGGCTACACTTTGCCCGGCAACCGTCAGCTGATAACGGTAGCGCACCACGCGGGAAGTGAGCACCTGCCTACGTCGCAACCGCGTCGGCAGCGTACCCATCACAACCTGGCCGATTGGGTGGTGATAGTAGTCGCTCGAAAACTTCAGCAACATCAGAATATCGTTCGACAGGGGTGGAACGTCGCGCAAGATGCTGAGAACGTTGCGTACACGCTGCGGCGCCAGCGTTGTTTCCTGCGCGAGTTCAAAAATCACGCCGACCGCAACTTTTTTGCCGAATGGCACTAGCACCCGCGAGCCTACGTCGTTGGCGACCGCATGTTCCGCGCGATAATCGAACAAAGTCGGGACTGGAACGTCGAGCGCGACGCGAACAAAAGTCATGAAGTAAACGTGCTGGAGTTAGCGAGTTGTACTCGTGTGAAGTCTAAGAAGTCCCGCCAAACGGTTTACGCGATTGACTTTTTTGCCGGTCGGGGAATAGTTGTGGATAACTTTGTTGATAATTTTTTCAGCAGCGCGGTGACGTCTTTGCTACGCGTGAAATTCCCTGCCATGATTCTTGCCGAATTAATAGAAAACTATTTAAAAAACAGATGGTTATGCTTTTCGGCATCCGGCATCCGGTATTCGCGGTCATCCCACGGTAAGTCGCCAGCAAAGTCCGTGGCTGTGCATAAGTCCATGAAGTTACACGCCAAAACCGCATGACAGGCGTGGTTCTTCAATGAAAACGCGTACTGAAACTGCGAACGGTTTCGATCAGTGCGGCAACGTTCTCGGGAGGAGTGTATTGCGAAATCCCATGACCAAGATTAAACACATGTCCGGAGCCGTTACCAAAACTGGTAAGCACACGCTCAGCTTCGTGCCGGATCGCGGCGGCTGACGACAGGAGGACTGCCGGGTCAAGATTTCCTTGCAATGCAACCTTCGCCCCCACGCGTGACCGTGCTGCGCCGATATCTATCGTCCAGTCCAAGCCCACCGCGTCACATCCGATGTCCGCGATACTTTCCAGCCAGTTGCCACCCCCTTTGGTGAAGACGATGCTGGGAACGCGCAAACCATCGCGTTCGCGCGTGAGACCGGCCATCACGCGCTTGCTGTATGCCAACGAAAACTCATCATAAGCCGCGTGTGAGAGCATGCCGCCCCAGGTATCAAACAGCATCACGACTTGCGCGCCGGACTCGATCTGCGCGTTTAAGTAAGTGGTCACTGCGGTAGCATTGACGGACAAGATGTGGTGCAGTAAATCCGGTCGCCGATACAACATACTCTTGACGGTCGCGAAATCACTGCTGCCCTGACCCTCTATCATGTAGCACGCGAGGGTAAATGGGCTGCCGGAAAAACCGATCAGCGGCACCCTGCCGTCCAGCGCTACACGAGCCTGACGTACCGCGTCCAAGACGTAGCGCAATGTGGTATCCGGATCCGGCGCGGCCAGCGCCCGTATTGCCGACTCCTCGCGCAACGGTCGTTCAAATTTTGGACCTTCACCGTCGGCGAAATAAAGACCCAGACCCATGGCGTCGGGTATGGTCAAAATGTCGGAAAAGACGATGGCGGCATCGAGCGGAAAACGCTCCAGCGGCTGGAGCGTCACTTCGCAGGCCATGTCGGGGCTCTTGCATAACTTCAGAAAACTGCCGGCGCGAGCGCGAGTCTGCCGGTACTCGGGCAAATAACGCCCCGCCTGCCGCATCAGCCATACTGGCGTGTAAGGGGTGGGCTGCCGCAAAAGCGCGCGTATTAGCGTGTCGTTTCTTAGTTTAAGCATACTGGGTAAAGATCTGGCGATTCACGGCTTGCGGGATGTCCCGCCATGTCTGCGCCGCAAGCCAGATATGGCAGCGCACCGTAGGGTTGCTGAAAATATTTCCACGCCTAACCTCCACACGGTGTGTTCGATTCAGCCCCGTGTCAACGCGGAAGCGTCGAACTTCCCATCAGGAACTCGTCGACCGCACGCGCGCACTGACGTCCTTCACGTATTGCCCATACGACGAGCGATTGCCCGCGGCGCATATCGCCGGCGGCGAATATCTTGGGAACCGAAGTTGTATAGCAGCCGTTGCCATCGGTCGTGGCTTTTGCGTTGCCGCGGCCGTCCGCGTCAACATTGAACGACGTCAACACGCTGTGCGTCGGGGATATGAATCCCATGGCGAGCAACACCAGGTCTGCTTTCACTTCAAACTCCGAGCCCGAAACTTCCTGCATCTTGCCGTTTTCCCATTGCACCCGTACCCCAATCAGCTTCTCGACTTTGCCGTTGCTTCCTTCAAAGCGCTTGGTTGCCACCGCCCAGTCGCGATGCGCGCCTTCTTCGTGCGACGACGAGTTGCGCAGTCGTTGCGGCCAATAGGGCCATACCGGGTTTTTATCAACGTCCGGCGGCATGGGCATGAGTTCAAACTGTGTCACGGAGGCGGCGTCGTGTCGATTGGACGTGCCCACACAGTCAGAACCAGTATCGCCACCGCCGATCACCACCACATGCTTGCCGCGTGCCCACAAATCCGCAACATTCTTGTCCCCGGCATCGCGGCGATTCTGCAGCGGCAGAAAATCCATTGCGAAATATATGCCTTCCAACTCGCGGCCCGGGACCGGCAAATCGCGCGCATGTTCGGCGCCTCCCGATAGCACGACGGCGTCAAACTCGGCCGCAACCTGTGCGGCGTCCAGCATGGTTACGCCGGCATTGCCCGCGCCCACGGCGGCCTGACCGACCATGTGGTTAGTTCGGAACGAGACCCCCTCAGCGCCCAGTTGTTCGAGCCGTCGATCGATCAGCCACTTTTCCATCTTGAAATCCGGAATGCCGTAGCGCAGCAGCCCGCCCATCCGGTCGTTTTTTTCAAACACCACGACGTCATGTCCGGCTCGCGCCAGTTGCTGCGAGCAGGCGAGGCCCGCCGGCCCGGATCCCACCACCGCAATGCGCTTGCCCGATTTAACGGCGGCCGGCTGGGGCTTGATCCAACCTTCGCTCCATGCCTTGTCTATGATCGCGTGTTCTATCGACTTGATTCCAACCGGATCATTATTGATGCGCAGCGTGCACGCTTCCTCGCACGGCGCCGGACAGACGCGCCCGGTGAATTCCGGAAAATTATTGGTTGAGTGCAGCGTCTCGATGGCGTTCTTCCAATCCTGTTTGTAAACAAGATCATTAAAGTCCGGAATGATGTTGTTGACTGGACAGCCGCTCATGCAAAACGGAATGCCGCAGTCCATGCAGCGCGCGCCCTGCACGCTGGTCTCTTCGTCCGTAAGGTGCAGCACGAACTCGCGATAGTGTTTCTTGCGCGACTCCTTGTCTTCGCTTGCTTCCTGCAAGCGCTGATATTCGAGGAAACCCGTGATTTTGCCCATGTTTTCGATTTACGCTATTTTCTGGTTCAGGCTGCTGCTTTGCGGCCGGCGGCGGTAAGCTCGGTGAGCGCGCGCTTGTATTCTCTGGGGAAGACCTTGACGAAACGCAGGCGATAGACATTCCATTTCTCGAGTATGTCGTGCGCGCGGCTGCTGCCGGTGGATCGCGCGTGGTTTTCTATCATGCCCTTCAGCAATGCTTCGTCGGACTGTCCCAGATGCCAGACGTCGCGCGTCATCTTCGCCGCCTGCTCGGACTCCGACAGCACCGGTTCAAGATCAACCATGGCTGTGTTGCAGTATTTGACGAATTCACCTTCTTCATCGAGTACATAGGCGATGCCCCCCGACATGCCGGCCGCGAAGTTACGGCCGGTCGTGCCCAGCACGACCACGGTCCCGCCGGTCATGTATTCGCAGCCATGATCGCCGACACCCTCGACGACCGCATGGGCTCCGGAATTGCGAACCGCGAAGCGTTCGCCGGCGACGCCTCGGAAAAACGCTTCGCCCGCGATGGCGCCATAAAGCACGACGTTGCCGGTAATGATGTTTTGCGCCGGATCGCCCCGGAATTTGGGTGACGGCTGAACGCTGATGCGTCCCCCCGACAGACCTTTGCCACAGTAGTCATTGGTATCGCCGATAAGATCCAAGGTCACCCCGCGTGCCAGAAATGCCCCGAAACTTTGTCCTGCGGAGCCCGCGAACTTCACCTGTATGGTGTTGTCGGGCAGACCTTCGTGGCCGTACCGCCGCGCGATTTCACCCGACAACATGGTGCCCACGGTGCGGTTGATGTTACGGATGGGCATGTCTATCCTGACCTTTTCACCGTGCTCCAGGGCCGGCGCCGAGAGCTCGATCAGCCGGATGTCCAGCGCTTTGTCGAGACCATGATCCTGTTTTTCGCGGTGATAACGGGCGACGTCGGCTGACACTTGCGGTTGATGAAATATGCGCGAGAAGTCCAGGCCGCGGGCTTTCCAGTGTTCTATGCACTTTCTCGTCTCGAGCAGGTCCGAGCGGCCGACCAGATCGCTGAACTTGCGGATGCCGAGTTGCGCCATCAACGCGCGCGCCTCTTCCGCGACGAAGAAGAAATAGTTAATGACGTGTTCCGGTTTACCCGAAAACTTCTTGCGCAGCACCGGGTCCTGAGTGGCAACGCCCACCGGGCAGGTATTCAAATGACATTTGCGCATCATGATGCAGCCGGACACCACCAGCGGCGCGGTGGCGAAGCCAAACTCATCGGCGCCGAGCAGCGCGCCCACGATCACGTCGCGACCGGTTTTCATCTGGCCGTCAGCCTGCACGGCGATGCGGCCGCGCAGTCGATTGAGAACCAGTGTTTGCTGCGTTTCGGCAAGCCCCAGTTCCCAGGGCGTGCCGGCGTGTTTGATCGATGACCACGGACTTGCGCCGGTGCCACCATCGTGGCCGGAAATCGTGACGTGATCGGCTTTGGCCTTGGCGACGCCTGCCGCCACCGTTCCTACCCCGATTTCGGACACCAGTTTGACGCTGATGGACGCCCGCGAGTTCGCGTTCTTCAGGTCATGGATCAGTTGCGCAAGATCCTCGATCGAATAGATGTCGTGATGCGGCGGCGGGGATATCAACTCGACACCGGGCGTCGAGTAGCGCAGCAAGGCAATATATTCCGAGACTTTTTTGCCGGGCAACTGGCCGCCCTCGCCGGGTTTAGCGCCTTGCGCCATCTTGATTTGTATCTGTTCCGCCGACGCAAGATATTCGGCGGTTACCCCGAAACGGCCGGACGCCACCTGTTTGATTCGGGACTTTAGCAAATCCCCTTCCTTGAGGATGATATCGGTTTCAATGTTCCTTTTGCCGAGGCGCGACGCCAACGTTTCGCCCGCCTTGACAGGCGCATAGCGATTGCGGTCTTCGCCGCCTTCTCCCGTGTTCGATTTGCCACCGATCCGGTTCATGGCGATGGCCAGGTTGGTGTGCGCTTCGGTAGATATCGATCCCAACGACATCGCGCCGGTCGAGAACCGCTTGACGATTTCCGCGGCCGGCTCGACTTCCTCGATAGGCACCGGCGTGCATTGTTCAAATTTGAACGCGAACAGGCCGCGAAAAGTCATGTGCCTTTGCGATTGATCATTGATGATCTTCGCGTATTCCTGATAGGTGGATGCCGAATTACCGCGCGTCGCCTGCTGAAGCTTGGCAATGGCGTCCGGCGTCCACATGTGTTCTTCGCCGCGCACGCGATACGCGTACTCGCCGCCGGCATCGAGCGCATTCGCCAGCACCGGATCGTTGCTGAATGCCGCCCGGTGTATGAGCAACGCTTCCTCGGCAACTTCGAACACGCCTATACCCTCGACGTTGGACGTTGTTCCGGAGAAATATTTGTCTATCAGTGCTCGGGATAACCCTACTGCTTCAAAAATCTGTGCGCCGGTATACGACATGTAAGTAGAGATGCCCATTTTGGACATCACTTTTCTCAAACCTTTGCCGGTCGCCTTGACGAAATTCTTGATGGCTTTTTTGCCGTCTACGTCCGGTCCGAGCTGGCCACGGTTCGCGAGATCGAGCACTGTTTCAAGCGCCAGATACGGATGCACGGCCTCGGCGCCGTATCCACCGAGCAATGCAAAATGGTGAACCTCGCGCGCTGAGCCGGTTTCAACCACCAGGCCCGTCGACGTGCGCAGGCCCTGGGCAACCAGATGCTGGTGAATTGCCGAGAGCGCAAGCAAGGCCGGGATGGCAACGTGGTCGCGGTCCAGGATGCGATCGGAAATGATAAGAATGGAGTCTCCGCCACGCACCGCGTCCTCGGCCTGGGCGCGCAACGAGGCGAGGCGCGCTTCTATGGCGTGTTTGCCCCACGCGACTGGGTAACAGATATTTAATTCACAACTCTTGAATTTCCCGCGCGTGTATCGATCGATGTTGCGAATTTTCTCCATCTCGAAAAAGTCGAGAATAGGTTGGCTGACCTCCAGCCGCAACGGGGGATTCAGTTCGTCGATACCGAGCAGATTCGGCTTGGGGCCGATAAAAGTCACCAGCGACGTTACCAGTTCTTCGCGTATCGGGTCTATCGGCGGATTGGTGACCTGCGCGAACAGTTGTTTGAAGTAATGATACAAAGTCTTGTTTTTGTTCGACAGCACCGCGAGCGGCGAGTCGTTGCCCATCGAACCTATCGGCTCCTCGCCGTTGTTCGCCATCGGCGTCAGCAGGAACTTGGTGTCTTCCTGTGTATAGGCAAAGGCTTGCTGCCGGTCGAGCAGACTCACGCTCGATCGTTCGGGTTGCTGCCGGTCGCTTTCGACCTCATCGAGCTTGACGCGTATGCGTTCTATCCATTCGCCATAAGGCTTGGAACAGGCGAGCGTGTCCTTGAGTTCCTTGTCGTCTATGATGCGGCCCTTCTCAAGGTCGACGAGGAACATTTTGCCCGGCTGCAAGCGCCATTTCTTGACGATCCTGTCCTCGGAGATGGGGAGGCAGCCGCATTCGGAACCCATGATCACAAGATCGTCGTCGGTAACGATGTACCGCGCCGGCCGCAGTCCATTGCGGTCCAGTGTCGCCCCGATCTGCCGTCCGTCCGTAAACGCGATCGCCGCGGGTCCGTCCCATGGTTCCATCATCGCTGCATGGTACTCATAAAACGCGCGCCGGTTGGTGTCCATGAGCGTATGGCTTTCCCACGCTTCGGGAATCATCATCATAACTGCGTGAGCGATGGAGTAGCCGGCCATGACCAGCAGTTCGAGCGCATTGTCGAACGAAGCGGAATCCGACTGGCCGTCGTATATCAGCGGCCATAATTTGTTCAGATCCTTGCCGAGTATGGGACTCGAAATGGCGCCTTGGCGGGCGCGTATCCAGTTGACGTTTCCGCGCAGCGTGTTGATCTCGCCGTTATGCGCGATCAGCCGGAACGGGTGTGCCAGATCCCAGGTCGGAAATGTATTGGTCGAGAACCGCTGGTGCGCCAACGCAAGCGATGACACTAAGCGGTCATCCTGCAAATCCTGGTAATAGGTGCCGACCTGTCCGGCGAGTAACATGCCTTTGTAGACGATGGTGCGGGCGGACATTGACGGCACATAGAACTCCTTGCTGTGCTCAAGGTCCAGCGCCTGGATCGCATGGCCGGAGCTTTTGCGAATAACGTAGAGTTTGCGTTCGAGCGCATCGGTGACGGTCACACCTTCGCCGGGGCCGATGAAAATCTGCCGTATGACCGGTTCTATCGCTTTGACGGATGCGCCCAGTCCGGAATTGTCGCGCGGCACGTCGCGCCAGCCCAGCACATGCTGACCCTCGTCCTTGATTGCGCGCTCGATTTCGTATTCGCAGGCGAGGCGTGACGCCGGTTCCTTTGGTAAAAATACCATACCGACGCCGTACTGCCCGGCCGGCGGCAGCCTGACGAACTGCTTGGCCATCTCTTCGCGGAAAAACGCATCCGGTATCTGGATTAGTATGCCTGCTCCATCACCCGCCAGGGGGTCGGCGCCGACCGCGCCGCGATGGCTCAGGTTTTTCAGTATCTGCAGCCCCTGTTCCACGATCGAATGACTTTTTTTGCCCTTGATATGGGCAATAAAACCGACGCCACACGCATCGTGCTCATTGGCGGGGTCATACATTCCTTGGGCTAATGGGGGTTGCATCACGGTTTACCTGTAGAGTCAAAAAAGCCGGCGGAAGACCACCGGCTTCAAAATACCAGAAACGCGCCGAAAGGTACCGAATATACCGCCTTGTCAGGCAGACTTCAAGGCCTTGAAAAGTTGCGGGAATTCGGAATATTTGCCAAAAATCCGTAGCCGCGGTGCGGCAACGCAGCAAATTTTTGCGATCAACCTACTTCGTAGGCACTGCGGCGCGGCCCAAATTTCAGATTTCGTCGACCGCGAACAAACGCTTGTGTTCACGAATCGCGTAACGGTCTGTCATGCCCGCAATGTAATCGGCAACGGTGCGCGTAGCGCTCGCTTGGGCGAGATCACGATATTGAGGCGGCAACAACCGTGGTTCGGCCGCGAAAGCATCAAACAGGTCAGTCACGATACGTCTGGCCTTATTGGTCATACGCGCAACCTGATGATGCTGGTATAGGTTGATGCGCAGAAATTGTTTCAGAAGCTGTTGCTGACGATTCATATCCGGACTGAATGCAACCAGTGCTGGCGCGGAATGTATCGCGGTAATACTTTGCGGATCGTGCGCCTTGATGTTCTTTGAAGTCTGCCGCGTCAGATCGACCACCAGTGTACTGATCATGCGCCTTACTGTTTCATGCACCAGCCGGCGATTTTCGATCTTGGGGTACTCGCGCAGAACCTGTTTCATATGGTCGGCGAAAATTCCAACTTGTCCAAGCTGTTCCATGCTCAGGAGGCCTGATCGTAGTCCATCATCAACATCATGATTATTATAAGCAATTTCATCTGCCAGGTTGGCAAGTTGGGCTTCCAGCGAGGCCCTCCTGCGTTTCACGAAACGCTCGCCGACATCGCCGAGCAGGCGTGCATTCTTGACCGAGCAGTGCTTGAGTATGCCCTCACGTGTTTCAAAGGATAAATTAAGTCCATCAAAAGCGGCATAGCGCTGCTCAAGCAGATCGACCACGCGCAGCGATTGCAGATTGTGCTCGAAACCGCCATAGGGTTTCATGCAATGGTGCAGGGCGTCCTGACCGGCGTGTCCGAACGGCGTATGTCCGAGATCGTGCGCCAACGCGATGGCTTCCACCAGATCCTCATTCAGCGCGAGGCTGCGCGCGATCGATCTCGCGATTTGCGCTACTTCGAGGCTGTGAGTCAGGCGAGTGCGGAAAAGATCGCCTTCGTGGTTGACGAAAACCTGGGTTTTGTATTCAAGGCGACGAAACGCAGTCGAGTGGATGATGCGGTCCCGGTCGCGCTGGAATTCACTGCGACCGACCGGCGGTGCTTCGCGATAGCGACGGCCGCGACTGTTGTGCGAGTCGATTGCGTAGGGCGCCAGATTAGCCATGGTGTGCGGACTCAACCAGTGCGGCGGCGATGGCGTCTTGCGGTACTTCGGCGGTGATGAACGCGGACCCGATAGCACGCAGCAAAATGAATCGTATCTTCCCCCCCTCCACCTTCTTGTCCAGACCCATCAGATCAAGATAGTGGTCTACACCGAGATCCGGCGCAACCACGGGGAGATGAGCCCGTTTGAGCAATGTTACGATGCGTGTTACTTCGTCGTCGCCCATCAATCCCATGTGGCGCGAAACGCGGGCCGCGATCACCATGCCGGCTGCGACTGCTTCGCCGTGTAGCCAGCTTCCATAGCCGGTGCCAACTTCAATGGCATGGCCGAAGGTATGGCCAAGATTCAATTGCGCGCGTATACCGGTTTCTTCGCGTTCATCGGCGGCGACGACCTCCGCCTTGTTTTCGCATGATCGCTGAATAGCATAGCCGAGGGCGTCGTCATCGCGCCTGGTCAGGGCGTCAATATTTGCTTCCAGCCAGGAGAAAAAAGCTGGATCCCGGATCAGTCCATACTTAATGACTTCCGCGAGGCCGGCGCCAATTTCGCGTTGTGGTAATGTGGCTAGTGTCGCTGTGTCGGCAATGACGGCAAGCGGTTGATAAAACGCGCCTATCAGATTCTTGCCGCGCGGATGATTGACGGCCGTCTTGCCACCCACCGACGAGTCGACTTGCGCGAGCAGCGTGGTGGGAATCTGGATGAACGGCACGCCGCGCAGGTAGGTTGCCGCGGCGAAGCCGGTGAGATCTCCGATAACACCACCGCCCAGCGCGATCAGCGCGGTCTTGCGCTCGCAACGATGCGCTATCAGCGAGTCAAAAACGGACCCCAGCGTTTGCCAGTCCTTGTGCTGTTCGCCGGCAGGGATCACCATCCGTATCACTTCAACGCCGGCATCGTTCAGGGCACCGGCAAACGCATCAAGATAAAGCGGCGCCACCACCGAATCGGTGACGATGGCTGCGCGATGCTGCGGCAGATGCCGGGAAATCAGGTCTTTATCGGCGAGCAGGTTGGAACCGATGAAAATGGGATAGCTGCGTTCCGCCAGCTCGACCTTTACCGTGCGCATTTCGGATCAGAACACTAGGGGCGACATGTTAATGAAGGTCGGGGTCTTTTTCGCGCACATACTCGCGCAAATGCTGTTCCAGTCTCTGGGCAAGGCTGCGCAGACTCTGGTTGCCGGTATCCACCACGACAGCCGCCACCTCCTGATAAAGCGGATCGCGCTGTAAGTAAAGCTGCTCCAGGCGGGCACGCCCATCGCCGGTCTGCAGCAGCGGGCGGTTACGGTCATGTCGCGTGCGTTGCCATAAATCGTCCAGCGCCGCTCGCAGGTATATAACGATGCCGTGCTGCTTCAGCTCGGCTCGATTTTCCGCGCGCAGCACTGCGCCACCTCCGGTAGCAAGAACGATATTGTCCAAGTTTGCAAGTTCTCGCAACACGGTTGCTTCGCGTGCTCTAAAACCCTCTTCGCCCTCAATATCGAAAATAACCGGGATTTTCACGCCAGTGCGGCGTTCAATTTCATGGTCGCAGTCATAGAACGTTTTTCCAAAATGACTGGCCAGCAATCGTCCAACCGAAGTCTTGCCTGCGCCCATCAATCCCACCAGGAAAATGTTGTCTGGAATTGTCGTATCGGACTCGCGGGGAGTGGGGTCGGTTAACATGTGCGAATTGTAACGTGATTCCCCGGCATGTTATGGTCGGCCGAACGAATTGTGTGGTGCAAATAAAATCGGCCGGTGGAACACCACCGGCCCCGTCAGGGAACTTCTGGAGCGTATCAGCGCAACGAAGACACGCTGTTTTTGATGATGCGCGGGCTGATAAAAATCAGAAGTTCGTTCTTGTTGTCCACCTTGGCGTTGGAGCGGAACAAGAATCCGACATAAGGCAGATCACCGAAAACCGGAACCTTGGTGGTACTGTCGGATTCGGTCTGTGCGTATATACCGCCGATGACGACCGTGCCGCCATTCTGTACCAACACCGACGTGGTAATTTGTTTGGTATCAATCGACGGACCTGCCGTCGTCACGCTGCCTACGCTATCCTTATGCACGTCAAGATCCATGATGATATTGTCGTCGGGCGTAATCTGTGGTTTTACCTTAAGCGACAGCGTTGCTTTCTTGAAGGACACGCTGGTTGCGCCGCTCGACGTTGCCTGCTGGTAGGGAATTTCCGTGCCCTGCTCTATGGTCGCTTCGACCTGGT
>CANJQI010000004.1 GCA_947476215.1 Betaproteobacteria bacterium | reverse complement strand
TTGCCTGCGCGCGCGCCACCGCGCTCACCGGCGCGGCCGCTGGATCTGTTCCAGGCGGCCTGATACTCAAGGCAAAAGCGGTTCTGCAACGGGCTGACGATACTGCTCGGCCTGCGCTCGCGTGATGCGCTCAAAGTGCGTCGGAGCGAGCCGATGCGGCCCGATTCAGGGGGCGAGTGGTCATCGAGCGCGGGGAATTTCCCCAAACACCGGGCGATTGACCGCTTGCGGGGCCGGCGATATAGTTAAGGTCAGTCAAAAGAGGCGGTTAAATTTCCTATTCGCGAAGCAGGATATGGTGCTGGATGTGCGCGGGAAAGCGACGCACGCGGGTTAGAATTTTTCGTCAGAGCGATGCTCAACACAATGAAGGAAACTGCATGGGATACATCAGCGGTTGCGCTTTGGCGCTGATTTTCGTGTATGCCAGTGGCAGTCTGCCGGCCGCTGCTCAGTCATTTCCGGTGAAGCCGATCCGCGTTGTCGTCCCGATTGCGCCGGGCGGAGGCATGGATACGATCGCCCGCATCATGGCATTCAAAATCGGCGAAGCATTTCACCAGCAGGTGGTGGTAGACAACCGGCCCGGCGCGGGCGGCGTCATCGGCTCCGAGATGGTGGCCAAAAGCGCGCCTGATGGTTACACACTGCTGTTCATCGCGAATCCGTTTTCAACCAACCCGGTACTGAACGCCAACCTGCCGTTCGACACGCTGCGTGATTTCGCGTCCGTGTCACTGGTGGCAACCGCGCCCCTGCTGGTGGCGCTGCATCCCAGCGTGCCGGCCAGATCGATTCAGGAGCTGATTGCATTCGCGAAGTCCAAACCTGACTTCCTCAGTTATGGCACCTCCGGGAATGGGTCGCCACAACACATCGCCGGCGAACTCTTCAAGACCCGGGCGGGCATTGAGTACACCCACATCCCGTACAAGGGAGGCAGCGCGGCGATTGTGGATATACTGAGCGGCAAGGTGCAACTGGCGTTTGCCGGCGTGATTACCATCCTGCCCCACGTCAAGGCGGGCAAACTGCACGCGCTTGCCGTAACCAGCATCAAGCGCTCGCCTGTCCTGCCGGACTTGCCGACGATCGCGGAGAGCGGTCTCAAGGATTTTGAGGTGCTGACCTGGTACGGATTCTTTGCGCGGGGCGGCACACCCGCCCGTATCATCAAAGCGCTGAATGGCGCGGTATCGCAGGCCCTCACCTCGCCGGACGTCATCGAGCGGCTGACGCGCGAGGCGCACGATCCGGCACCCAGCACCCCTGAGCAACTTGCCGCTTTCGTGCGCGCGGAAATCGAGAAAACGCGCAAGCTCGCGAAAGCGACTTCCATGAAAATCGACTGAATAAACTGAGTGCCATGGCCAAGATTGAACGACCGACGAACCTACCGCTGATTTCCGAACAGCTCGCCCAGTTTGTCGCGGGCGTTCACTGCACCGACATCCCCGCGGATGTCCGCGAGCGGGCGCGATACCTGATGCTCGATGCCGTGGGCATTGCATTCGCGTCCACCAAGTTTGAGTACGCGCGGCGGGCGCTGGACGGATATGCGTCGCTGGACAAGGGCAACGCCATCGTGGTGGGAATGAACGAACGGCTCACGGTGCGTGACTCCGCGGCCATGAACGGCGTGCTGATACACGGGCTGGATTACGATGACACTCACCTCGAAGGCGTAATGCACGTAAGTTCCAGTTGCTTTCCGTGCGCATACGGCATGGCGCAGCAGACCGCGGGCAGCGGCAGCGACCTGCTGCTGGGCTACATCCTCGGCATCGAAGTAGCGGCGCGACTGGGTAAAGCCTCGCATGGCCGATTTCTCGAAGCCGGTTTCCATATGTCCGGCACGTTGTCGGCGTTTTCGTCGTCGCTCGCAGCCGGCCGCATGATGGGATTGACTGCGGAGCAGCTGGTGATGGCGCAGGGTATCGCACTTAGCACGATGCCCAGCTGCAGTCGTCAATATAACCAGGAAGGCGCGTGGACCAAGCGGCTGCATCCCGGTGGTGGCGCCGCGGCTGGCATTACCGCGGCGGGCCTCGCCCGACACGGCTACGTCGGGCCCCGGGCGACCTACGAGGGCGTCTATGGCGTCTACGCCACGCATATGGCGGAACTTTCCAAGACGTGCGATCTGACCCTGGCTACCGCGGGCCTGGGCAGCGTGTGGGAAACCATGCGGGTTGCGATCAAGCCCATGCCTGCGTGTCATTTGGTGCATGCCTGTTCGGATGCCGCCGTGGTGCTGGCGAGACAGCACAACCTCCAGGCTCACGACATCGCTTCGATACGCGCACTGGTGCCGCCGGATGCGCTGTTCGTGGTGTGCGAGCCCGTCGCCAAACGGCGGCGCCCCGTCAACAGCTATGCCGCGCAGTTCAGCGTGCAGTATGCGGTGGCATGCAGCCTCATGCGCGGCCGGTTCGGTTTTCGGGAACTGGAAGAAGATATGTACACCAACCCCGCGATACTTGCACTGGCGGACAAAGTTGAGTACGAGTCTGATCCTCATTCGGGCCACCCGGTGCATTTCTCGGGTGAGGTGATCATTACCCTGAAAGACGGCCGCGTGCTGTCGCACCGCGAGCAGATTAACCGTGGTTGCGCGGACCGGCCGCTGCCGGCGCGTGACATCATCGGGAAATTCATGGAGAACACCGGACTCGTCATCCCGAAGTCCCGCGCGGAGCAGATCCGCGATGCGATCCTGTCGATAGATCAGACGCAGGATCTCAAACCGCTCCATGCGCTGCTCCACGGCGCCGGCAAATCGTCCGCCAGTGATTCCGGATAAAGCATGAATGGGAAGTCCCGTTTAACTCAGATACTCTAAAGGAATAGAGTGTCATGACAGCAGCTGACAAAGTAGCATGCAGGGGCATGTAGGGGCATGTAGGGGCATGTAGGGGCATGTAGGGTCAGGGGCATGTAGGGTCAGGTCTTTCATTGTCACATGCCGCGACCGCTGTTTCCCCGTTATCAACAGTTTGAACAAATTCGTGGCGCCGCACGTCGGTTCATGCCTGAAGAAGAAAATCAAGCTGGCGGGCGCCTGGAAATGAGCGATGTTTCATGCCCCTCATAATTGCCGACGAATGCATTAACTGTGACGTCTGCGAGCCGGAATGTCCCAATGATGCGATCTCCGCAGGCGATGAAATCTACGTCATAGACCCCAGTCGCTGCACCGAATGCGTGGGCCACTTCGACCAGCCGCAATGCCAGCAAGTCTGTCCGGTCGACTGCAGCCCGCTTGATCCGGCACACGTAGAGAGCAAGGAGCAGCCACATCAAAAGTACCTGCAACTGACCAGCGCGAAAGTCGCGAGCGGCAAGGGGTGACACTGGTAAGCAGTAAGCAGTAAGCAGTAAGCGGTTGGTTTTCGTTGATTTACTAATCACTAATCACTCAGTTATCGCTGACACCGCACACAATAAAACGTAGACCGCTGTCCCTGCACGATAGCCCGCACCGGCGTACCGCAGTTGAAGCACGGCTCTCCCGACCTGCCATAGACCAGAAACTCGTTTTGAAAATTGCCGGCCATGCCGTCGCTGCCCACGTAGTCGCGCAGACTGGATCCACCTGCTTCTATGGCTAGCGTGAGCGTAATGCGAATTTTCTCCGCCAGCATTTGATAGCGTTCCAGCGAGATGCGGCGCGCGGGAGTTTTGGGATTGATGCCGGCACGAAACAAGGCTTCGTTGGCGTAAATGTTACCAATGCCGGCAACGAGATGGCTGTCCATTAACGCAAGCTTGACCGCAATGCTGCGAGTGCGCGTTTCGCGATACATCCAACCGGCACTGAATTCAGTGTCCAAAGGTTCGGGGCCCATGCGGACGAGCAATGGGTGCGACAGCGCGTCGCCTTTTTGCCATAGTACCAAGCCGAAGCGGCGCGGATCGCGCAGCCGCACGATCGCTCCGTTTGCCATGACCAGATCAAAATGATCATGCACTTGGGGTTGCGTGGCGTCGTCCACCAGCCACAGCCGTCCCGACATGCCCAAATGGATAATCAAGGTGCCGTCACCGCAGTCGAGCAGCAGATATTTGCCGCGGCGGCCAACGGTGCGCACGGTCGCACCGGCAAGCACGCGTGGCAGGTTGGGCGGGACCGGTCGGCGTAGCGCGAAATTCCGCACCACGACGGTCTTTATGCGCCGGCCCTCAAGATGAGGTTGTAGCCCGCGCCGCGTAGTTTCAACTTCCGGTAATTCGGGCATTTACTACTTTGCCGGTGCAGGCCATGGGGACGCCGCGGCCGGTGCGGCCAGCAGTCGCTTTACCATGGCGCCGGCGAAGCGGTATTCGATCGGTTGGTCGCTGCGTGCGAGTACGAGGGACGGATCCTGTTCCATGACCGAAAGCGTGACGTCACTGCCGCTTTTCAGCGTGACCTTGATTGCCTGCAAGGACTTGCGCTGGCTGGCAGGCAAAACATCCAGCGCAGCGGCGAGCCGCCATTCGTCTACCCAACGGTTGATGTCGTCTGCGCCTGCCTCGGATGGGGGCGTGATTTGCCATTTGCCATCCCGCTGCACGAGTTTGAAGGCACCGAACTCGAAAGCAACCGGCGCTTCATCGGCGGCGAATAACTGTTTGCTGACAAGTTGCAAGACGTTCTTGGGTAGCGCAGCGCCATAACGTATCGGTATCAGAAATACGCCATCCTGCGTTAACACGTATTGTTCGCGGCTCATCTCGTTGATGGCGCCGAAGCTGAAGCTCTGTTTGTTGATGGTGAGGCGCGTATGCGGCTCGTTCAGACCGTAACGCGCCAATCCGGCAGGCGGTAAACGATCCCTGGACGTCGCGTCGAGTATGCCGAGCAGGCGTTGCATCTGGAAATTGTCGGCGCGCAGGTTTACGGGGGTGGCGATGCGCCATTCCGTGCCGTTGCGTTGCATTACCACCGGCTCGGTGCCAGCCACCTGGAGTTGCACGCTGTCCGCTTCGCTCGTTTTCAGCAGCGATAGCTTGTGTTCCGGTGCGCCATCCTGCGGTTTGAGCCAGGCAAACAGAGCAAGGAGGGCGACCGCCGCCAGCAGCGCGACGTTGGTCCACAGCCGGTGCTTCATGCCCGGCGGCGGCGCCACCAGACGATGACGCCCATGGCAGCAAACGTCAGTGGCAGGAAGATAAACAGTCCGAATACCATCAGATATTGCGCGCCACGTCCGATGTCCAGGCTGCTGTCGACGGTGGGTCGCGGCTGCAGCGTGATCAGTGAGTCGTCGCCGGCGAGCCAATTGACCATGTTTATGCCAAGATCCAGGTTGCCTGCGTTCCCCAGAAACGCGTTGGCAAGGAAAGCGCCATTGCCGACGATGACGACACGCTGCACGCGTTCGTTTACGTTGCGTTCCAGCGCGAGCGCGATGTTGACCGGCCCCTGCACGTCGCGCGTCTTGTCGAAGGATATTTTACCGTCGAGCTTGCCGGTTTCGACCCAGCCGCGTGGGGCGACTTCGATCAGCCGCGTCACGCGCCATTCTTTTACGTTTCCATCGTTGTCGTTAATACCAATCTGTCGTGCCATCGGGAACGCGGTGTTGAGACGGAAGTTGTCGGTAATCGCGTGCCGGCCGTAGTTGGTCGCGATCGCCATGGTAGGCGACGCGTTAAAGCGCACCGCTTCGGGATCCACGACAGTGCCGGGCCCCAAAACCAGCCCCAATAGTTCGGCCACCGGTTGCAGACCACGCAGGGGATCGGGATCGATCAGCCACATCAGGTTGCCGCCTTTTTGCAGGTAAAGCCGGATTTTCTGCGCTTCCGCGGGCTGCAAGTCCACTTGTGGATTGGCGATCAGCAACAAGCTGGCATTGGCGGGCACTTCTTGCGCAATGCCCAGATTCAGGCTGTTGGTCTTGAACCCTTTAGCCCCCAACTGCTTGCCGAATTCGCCGAGATCGTGATTGGCGATGCCGTTAAGCCGGCGTTCACCGTGCCCGTCCAGCGCCATGACCAGGCGTTCGGTCGAGCGCATCAGACGCATCAGCGCGTTGATGAACGACTGTTCGTTGTATTCCGTTATGTGTTCATTTTTTCCATTGTATTCAATGACTGACTCGCCGGAGAGGCGTATGCCGGCCGCTTGCGCCAGTTTGGGTTCTTCGCGGGGATCCACGAAATTCAGCGTGATATCGGGTTTGACCTGCTGATAACGGGTCAGAAAGCCTTGTATCTGCTTGCGCATGTCGCCGCGCACTTCCTGGCGCATCGCATAGGCTGTCACCTTGACCGGCCCTGAAAGTTTGCCCAGTACTTCGCGCGCTTGCTGTGACACGGTGTTACGTGCATTTTGAGTAATGTCGCGTTCGACGCGATACTGTTGCGCGAAGTAAGCGAGCAATGCCGCCATTGCAGCCAAGAGTACGACAAAAACGCCGTTTTGCACCAGCAGGTTCCACCGCAATTTCGAGCTCATCTGCATCGTTTCACCCCCTCAGACGTACGGCGTCAAGGCGGCGTATGGTCAATACGAGAAAGACCACGATCAGCAACAGCATGCAAGCGATGCTGGCGCTGTCCAAGCTACCCTTGGCGAAAGATTCAAAGTTCTTGAGCGGCGCGAACACCTGCGCCAGCGCGGCCGGCACGGCCCAACCGCCGCTGCGCAATCCGTCAGACGCAGCGTCGCCGGCGAGCAACATGCCGAGCAATGCGCCGAATGCGATCATCGCAGCCACCAGCGGTTGCGCGGTTACGCAGGAAGCATAAATGCCGACTGCCGCAAAACACGCCGCCAGCAACGCGACGCCCATCGTAAGGCTAGCCAGCAAACCGAAATCCAGTTGCCCGCCCAGCAGCAAGGTAAACGGCATCAACGCCGTGAGCAGGACGATCATCCACAGGAAAAGCACCAATCCCACGAACTTGCCGAGCACGATTTCGGTCATCGACAGCGGAGCAGACAGCAGCATTACCATGGTCTGGTTGCGCCGCTCCTCGGCGATCAGCCGCATGGCCAATAGTGGCACTGCAAACAGCAGCAGGACCGCCGTGGTCGCAAACAGCGGCGCCGCCACCAGTTCCGTAATGCCGGGTGGACTGGACATCTGTATCAGTTGTGCCTGAATCTGCATGAAATCATCGATCCGTTTGAGGAAAAAAAACGCCAGGATCAGTTGCGTGCACGTGAGTACCACCCACGCCAGCGGTGAGAAAAACAGTGACTTCAGCTCTTTTGCTGCGATGGTGAAAATCATTTTTTAACCGCCAAGGCCGCCAAGGAAAGGCGAGAGAGCGACAGGATGGAAGCAGTGAATGGTGAATGCGTGAGTTATTTTTTTATTCAACCCATTTCTCGATCCTTTCTTGCAGTTCTTGGCGGCCTTGGCGTCTTGGCGGTTCAATTTATTTCTTCCTTCTGAGTAAGATTCACAAACACGTCTTCAAGACTCGATTGAGCCGGCGCGAGCTGGTATAGGCCCCATGATTTTTCCACGGCGTGTCGCGCCAGGTCTTCGCTGGCGTCTGACTTGCCATTAAAGCTGACGCGAAACTGTGTATCGCCCATCGCTTCGACGCGTCCTATCCCGGGCAGGGCCGCGATTGCGCTGATGTCGGGCGGGCGTTTCAGTCCGAGCACTACCATGCCGCCGCCGTGAAACTGCTTCAGTCCCGCGATGGTGTCGTTGTATACGGTCGTGCCGTGATGCAGTATCTGCACGCGGTCGCACACGCTTTCGACTTCCGGCAGTATGTGCGTGGACAGTATGACGCTGTGGTTGTCGCCAAGTTCACGTATCAGCTTGCGTATTTCCCGGATCTGGTTGGGGTCTAGGCCCACCGTCGGCTCATCAAGTATCACCACATCGGGCTGATGCACGATGGCCTGTGCAATGCCGACGCGCTGCTGATAGCCTTTGGATAGTGAACCGATCAATTTCTTGCCCACGTCGGTGAGGCCGCAGCGGGCAAGCGCATTTTGCACTGCGGAATCGATCGAGTTCTTGGCAACGCGATGCAGTTTAGCTGCAAGCTGGACATACTCTTGGACGCTGAGTTCGCGATACAGCGGCGGATGTTCCGGCAGGTAGCCGAGACGGGCTTTGGCGGCGGTCGGATGCTCGAATAGATCGATGCCGCATATGCTGACGGCACCGTTCGTTGGTGCGAGATTGCCGGTCAGCATTTGCATAGTGGTGGTTTTGCCGGCGCCATTGGGCCCCAGAAACCCAAGTATCTCGCCGCGTTTCAGGGTGAGGCTGACGTCGTTAACCGCCGTATGGGCGCCGAATTTGCGCAGCAGGTGTTGGGCGGAAACAGTAATCTCGTTCGTTCGCTCATCCATGGTTTTCGTTATTGCGCCAGTTGCAGTGTGCGGATGACTTGTAGTACATCCCAAATATACCTAATATGTACAGGTTCATGAAGAACTTACGTTCTATTATCCGCTCTAACGCGTGTCCGGGCATCCCTTTCCCGGCTTTTTCCGAATCCTGATGACAAAATTCCTGAAAATTGCAGCGTTAGTGGTAGTGCTGTCGCTGGCAGCTTGTGCCCAACAATCAGTGCAGCCTGGCGACTCGCGAGTACAGTCAACCGCCGATACGCCGTCGCCCAAACCGCGGGTTGTCGCGCGTGCGCCTGCCAAACCGCAGAATTTGCCCAGTCAGGAACTGAGCCAGGCGATACTGTTCAAGTCTTTACTTGCCGAAATCGCCTTGCAGCGCGGGCAGGCCAATGTCGCGGTCCAGGCGTACCTCGAATTGACGCGTGAAACGCGCGACCCGCGTATCGCGCAGCGTGCCACGGAAATCGCGTGGAACGCGCGCTTTTTGGGCGTTGCGGTGGAAACCGCTGGTATATGGCTTGCCGCGGACCCGGACTCGCAGCAGGCCCGGCAAGTGCTGGCCACACTGCTCGTAAACCAGCCGCGTCTGGCTGACGCGTTGCCGCACCTGGAGAAGTCGCTTGCCGCGGACAAAGAAAACGTCGGCAACAATTTTTTGCAGCTCAATTCGCTGTTCGCACGCCATCCGGATAAAGCTGCCGTAATGCTGCTGATGCAGAATCTCGCGCAACCGTACCCAAGTTTGCCGGAGGCACACTTCGGTATTGCCCAGGCGGCGTGGTCTGCCGGTCAGGGTGAACTTGCGATGAACGAAGTCCGCACGGCCCTCAAGCTGCGCCCTGAATGGGAACAGGCAGCACTGTTCCAGGGGCAATTGTTGCAGCGAAATTCAAATGCAGACGCGCTCTCCTATTTTCGGGGTTATCTCAAGAATTATCCGCTTGCGGCGGATGTCAGGCTTGCGCTTGCACGATTGCTGGCGACCGAGAAGGAATACCCCGCGGCGCGCGGTGAGTTTGAAACTCTGCTCAAGCAGTTTCCGGATAATTCAGAGGTCACGATGGCGGTCGCGTTGCTGTCGCTGCAGTTGAACGATTACGCAGCGGCGGAAAAGCAGTTTATGCACGCACTGGCGACCAATCACAAGGATCCGGATGCCGTGCGTTACTACCTCGGGCAACTCAACGAGGAGCGCAAGACGCCGAATGAGGCGCTGCGCTGGTACGGCAGCGTTGAAGGTGGTGCGCAGTACGTGCCGGCGCGTGCCCGCTACGCCGCCATCCTGGCCAAGCAGGGAAAAATGGCCGAAGCGCGAAAATATCTGCAGGAGTCGCCGAGCAGCGATGCGCAGCAGGGCACACAGTTTGTACAGGCGGAAGCGCAGCTATTGCGCGACGCCAACGATTTCCGTGGCGCATACGAGGTGCTGGGTCAGGCGGTCGAAAAGCATCCAAACTCGCCCGAGCTGCTCTATGATCAGGCCATGGCGGCGGAGAAAGTCGAGCGCTTCGACTTGCTTGAATCGAGTCTGCGCAAGGTTATGCAGATCAAACCCGATCACGCCCACGCTTACAATGCGCTGGGTTATGCCTTTGCCGACCGCAACATACGCCTGCAGGAAGCTTACACCCTGATCGAACAGGGATTGAAGCTCGCACCCGAAGACCCGTTTATCATGGACAGCATGGGGTGGGTGCTGTATCGCATGGCCCAGAATGACGCGGCGGTTACATTTCTTAAACGCGCGTTTTCACTGCGACCTGATGCGGAAATTGCGGCGCACCTGGGCGAAGTGCTATGGGTTATGGGGCAGAAGGATGAGGCCCGTAAAGTATGGAACACTGCCCTGAAAGAAAACCCCACCAACGAAGTATTGTTGGCCACGGTAAAAAAGTTTTCAGACTGACAGTCGCGCCGCGGCGCTGCGTTCGACATGATAAACACTACACGCTGCGGCATAGCGCTCGCGTTTTTTTTGCTGGCTGCATGCGCCGGTACCGGCCCCCACTCGCCGAATGTTGCTCCCGCGCCCGCATTTGATCTCAGCGGGCGGGTCGCGGCGCGCTATCAGGAACGTGTTTTTTCCAGTGCATTGCGCTGGAAACAGACCCCCGATGGTGACGAGATCTGGCTGAGCACGCCGCTAGGCCAGGCCATGGCCCATTTGCGCGCCGATGCTGACGGCGCAATACTGACTGCCGCCGATCAAAGGCAATATCGCGCGAGTTCCATAGAAAGCCTTACGCGCAGCGCCTTGGGCTGGGCGTTTCCGGTCGGCGGATTGCGCTATTGGGTCCGGGGTGTAACGGCGCCGGGAATGTCAGTGCGTGACATGGAGCGCGATGAGGCGGGCCGTATAGTCCGGTTTCGCCAGGATGCATTGCGTATTGAATTCAGCTACGCCGACTCCGAGGCCATCCGGATTTCGCGCATCCATGTGGCCGCAGACGCCGCCGATATCCGGCTCGTCATTGACAGTCTCACGTCCGGGCAGCCATGAAAGGCTATTCGGCGCCCGCCAAACTGAACCTGATGCTGCTGGTGACCGGCCGGCGCGCCGACGGCTATCACCTGCTGCAAACCGTATTCCGTTTTATTGATTTCGGGGACACGCTGCATTTTGCGCTGCGCGACGATGGTGCAGTGGCTCGCGCGACCGACGTCGCAGGCGTGCCGGACAGCGACGATTTGACGCTGCGCGCAGCGCGCTTGTTGCAAAAGGCAGGCGGGGTCCGGCATGGCGTGGACATCACGCTCAAGAAGCGGCTTCCGATAGGCGGTGGGCTGGGCGGTGGCAGTTCGGACGCCGCGACCACGCTGATCGTTTTGAACAAACTATGGGGAGTGAACTGGCCGCGTGCACGCCTGCAGGAACTGGCGCTGGATCTGGGTGCCGATGTCCCGGTTTTCGTCTTCGGGCAATTGGCCGAGGCGCGTGGCATAGGCGAGAAGCTCAGCCCTTTGACCCTGTCCCCTGCGTGGTATCTGGTGTTAATACCGCCGGTCGCGGTGACAACCGCGCAAGTGTTCCAAGACCCAGATTTGATTAGAGATTCGAATCCGATTAGAATACCGCCCTTTTCCGTTGATGCAATGCGCAACGATCTTGAACCCGTTGTTTGCCGGCAGTTTCCGGAGGTCGCGAGGCACCTGACGTGGCTCAGACAATTCGGTGTGGCGCGGATGACGGGATCCGGTGCCTGTGTATTTGCGGAGTTTGTGTCGGAAGCCGAGGCGCGATCCGTACAGCATCAGTTACCGGCGACGATGCGCGGCGTGGTGGCGCGGGGGCTGGATCGTCACCCGCTGTGGGAGATGTGTGCTTAGGGTAGTGGTAGTGCCCGAACTGCGCAGCAAAAGTTTTTTGAACAAATGGGGAGTCGCCAAGTGGTAAGGCACCGGATTTTGATTCCGGCATTCGTAGGTTCGATCCCTACCTCCCCAGCCAGATTGTTGTAGCGTTCCGTGCGAGTTCGTCATCGCGAATTTGCGAGACTTTGATAAGGGGTGATACGGCATGCCGTACGACCGTCTGATGGTGTTTGCCGGCAGTGCGACGCCGAAACTCGCCGCCGATGTCGTACGCCACCTGAATATCCACCTTGGCAAGGCTAAAGTAGGCCGCTTCAGCGATGGCGAAGTCATGGTCGAGATACTGGAGAATGTCCGCGGCAAGGACGTATTCGTACTGCAGTCGATTTGTTCGCCGCCCAACGACAATCTGATGGAACTGCTGGTGATGGTGGATGCGTTGAAGCGCGCATCCGCGGCGCGGATCACCGCCACCATTCCGTATATGGGGTATGCGCGTCAGGACCGCCGGCCGAGTTCCGCCCGGGTGCCGATCACGGCCAAGGTGGTCGCCAACATGCTGGCGTCGGTAGGCGTCCACCGTGTACTGACGATGGACCTGCATTCCGAGCAGATTCAGGGTTTTTTCGATATCCCGGTCGACAATATTTACTCTGGACCGATACTGCTTAGCGATGTATGGAAAAATGACTATCAGAACCTGGTTGTGGTATCGCCCGACGTGGGGGGCGTGGTTCGCGCCCGTGCGCTCGCGAAGCGGCTGGATGCGGACCTTGCCATCATAGACAAACGGCGGCCGCGACCCAATGTCGCAACGGTAATGAATATCATCGGTGAAATCGAAGGCCGCACCTGCGTGATCGTCGATGACATGGTCGATACCGCCAATACGCTGTGTAAAGGTGCCAGGGCATTGAAGGAACGTGGCGCGCAAAAGGTGATTGCCTATTGCGCGCACCCGGTGTTGTCGGGCAAGGCGGTAGAGCGCATTTCGACATCGGCGCTCGACGAACTGGTGGTGACCGACACCATTCCGCTGAGTCCGGAGGGCGAAAAGTGCAGCCGCATACGCATGGTGACGATCGCCGGCCTGTTGGCCGAGACCATGCTGCGTATCAGCAACGAGGATTCAGTAAGCTCCCTGTTCGTCGAATAGCAAACGATTCGAATATTTGGTTGTGCATTTTGTTTTTGGTGCAGCGTTGAAAATTGGCTGCTGAATGCTGGGTTGGTTCCAACTCATCACTCATCACTCATCACTCATCACTGCTTTTTGTAACCTGGATCGTCTGGTCGCGGATGATCCAAATTGTGGAGACTGTAATGAAAATTGAATTTAATGCATTTCCGCGCACACTGCAGGGAACGGGTGCGAGCCGCCGTCTGCGTGGCGGCGGCAAGGTGCCGGGTATCGTTTATGGCGCCAATTTGCCCGCGCAACCGATCGAACTCGATCACCAGGCCTTGTACCATCACCTCAAGATGGAAGCATTTCACGCCTCCATCCTGGATATGACGTACGAGGGCAACAAGCAACAGGTGTTGCTGCGCGATGTTCAGATGCACCCGTTCCGGCAGTTAGTGCTGCATGTCGACTTTCAGCGGATAGACAAGAACAAGAAAATCCACATGAAAGTGCCGCTGCACTTTATCAACGCCGAGATTTGTCCCGGCGTCAAGCAGGGCGGCGGCGTGGTCAACCACGTGCTGAATGATCTCGAGATCTCGTGCCTGCCGGATGATCTGCCCGAGTATGTCGAAGTCAATCTCGACAAGCTTGAACTCGGTCATACCCTGCACGTCAACGATCTGCCCCTGCCTAAGGGCGTCGGACCCATCCCACGTCTGAAGAAGGAAAACCCCGGGGTTGTTACCGTGCATGTGCCGAAGGTGGTTGCGGTTGATGAAGCCGCCGCCGCGCCGGTTACGAAGATCACGGGCCAGGCAGAGGCAACTGAAGCTGCTGGCGCCGGCAAAGCTGCCGGAAAAGACGACAAAAAAGGCGGCGGCGACAAGAAAGAGTCCGGCAAGAAGGAATAACCAGGGACTCTCGTCGGTACACGGGCCCGTCCTATTGTTTGTTTGCGTACAGCGGACAGAATATGGCGGGCCTTTTTTATTCCGACCGCTGATTCGCGATGGAATCGCGGGACGGCCTGTCTCTTTGCCTTGATCTGTATTTTGGTTGCTTGACGGTAGATCCATGAAACTGGTCGTCGGACTCGGTAACCCGGGCGAAAAATACAGACGTACACGACATAACGCAGGTTACTGGTGGGTTGAGCAGCTTGCGCACGCGGCGCACGCTGAATTTCGCGGCGACAGCAAATTTCACGGACGCGTGGCGAAAATTCCGGCATCCGGTACGTGGTTACTGATGCCGGACACCTTCATGAACAACTCGGGGCGTGCCGTGGCGGCGCTGGCGACGTTCTACCGGATAGCACCCGCCGAAATTCTGGTCGTGCACGACGAACTCGATCTGGCGCCGGGCGAGGCACGCCTTAAGTCCGGTGGCGGTGC
Source organism: Betaproteobacteria bacterium (assembly GCA_947476215.1). GTDB lineage: Bacteria > Pseudomonadota > Gammaproteobacteria > Burkholderiales > SG8-41 > PALSA-1004. The sequence goes on along the minus strand of CANJQI010000004.1, from coordinate 50,809 downwards.
GAGCGGACACAATGGCGTCAAGGACATCATCGAATGTCTGGGCACCAAGGATTTCTGGCGCCTTCGATTGGGCGTCGGCCATCCGCGCGATACCGCCACCGAACAGGAAGTCGTCGACTACGTGCTGCACACGCCGCGCGCCGAGGAACAACGGCTCATTGATGACGCCCTTGCGCACGGCCTCGATGTGTGGCCCCTGCTCTCCGAAAACCGGCACGAAGCAGCAATGCTGAAATTACATACCAAAGAGAAGAAACCCAAATGAGCCTTAAGTGTGGAATTGTCGGATTGCCCAACGTCGGCAAATCGACGCTCTTCAACGCGTTGACCAAGGCCGGTATCGCCGCGGAAAACTATCCGTTTTGTACCATAGAGCCCAACGTCGGTATCGTTGAAGTGCCCGACCCGCGGCTGCAGCCGCTGGTGGATATCGCCAAGCCCGAAAAAACCATACCGGCGGTGGTCGAGTTCGTCGATATCGCGGGGCTGGTCGCGGGCGCATCCAAGGGCGAAGGCCTGGGTAACAAGTTTCTGGCCAATATTCGCGAGACCGATGGCATCGTCAACATGGTGAGATGTTTCGAAAATGAAAACGTCATTCACGTCACCGGCAAGGTCGATCCCCTGTCCGACATTGAAACTATACACACTGAACTCGCGCTGGCGGATCTGGAGACCGTCGAAAAAGGCATACAGCGCGCGGCCAAGACCGCGAAAGCCGGCGACAAGGACGCAATCAAACTCGCCGCGCTGCTGGAACGCGTGCGTGCGCAACTCGATCAGGGCCAACCGGTGCGCGCACTCAAGCTGGAAAAGGAAGAGTTGCTGTTGATCAAGCCGTTATGCCTGATGACAGCCAAGCCCGCTATTTACGTCGCCAACGTTGACGATAAAGGTTTCGAGAACAATCCGCTGCTCGACAAGGTTCGCGAACACGCCGCCAGGGAACACGCACCAGTGGTTGCCATATGCGCCGCGCTGGAAGCCGAAATAGCCGACATGTCCGAAGAGGACAAACAGGTATTTCTCGCCGACGTGGGTCTCAAGGAGCCCGGGCTGAACCGCTTGATACGCGCCGCGTACGAATTGCTGGGCCTGCAGACCTATTTCACGGCGGGACCAAAAGAGGTGCGCGCATGGACCATGCACAAAGGCGACACCGCGCCGCAGGCCGCAGGCGTAATCCATACCGATTTCGAAAAAGGATTCATACGCGCCGAAGTTATAGCCTTCGACGACTACGTCAAATTCAAAGGCGAGCACGGCGCGAAAGAAGCCGGCAAGATGCGGCTGGAAGGCAAGGAATACATAGTGCGCGACGGCGACGTCATGCATTTCCGCTTCAACGTCTGAGCCGCTGCCTGACCTGCGCATACCCCGCCACCGCATTCTTCCTGTCCAACACCTCGGCGAACAGATCAAGGGAGTTTCATCGTCCCGCCACGGTCTGCCGGAATAGCGGAACGGCATTGTTAAACCTATCTCTGAGTGATAATGTAAATCATGTCCCGTGGTTCCGACCGTCGATCCCATAGGCCGGATTCGTCGTTATGAGCATCGTCAAAGCCATCCGCGTCGGCATCATGCCGTTGGAGCGCGTGCGCGATTACACCTTGGCCATCGCCAAAGGCACCTACAAGCGCAAATCGACGGAGCCCAGGATCTGGTTTACGGCGATCAAGTCTTTTGCGACCGTGCTGTCCGACGAGAACCGCGATTTGTTGCGACTCATCTACGACAAGCAGCCCGGATCCATTGCCGACCTGGAGCAGATGACAGGACGCAAGGCAAGCAATTTGTCCCGCACCTTGCGCACCATGGCGAATTACGGATTGGTGCGCTTGGAAGAGGGATCGCAGGGCCGCGGACGGCGTGCCGTGAAACCCGTGGCCGTCGCCCGTTGCGTCAATCTGACCCTGGATATCGGCTTCGGCGACAAACCGGCACCGCGCGTTCGCCGGCAGACCGAACGCGTCGCTGCCTGACGACCCGGAAGGGGCGCGGGCGCGGCATTATTCCTCCCGGACCCTGTGCGGTGTTTGCCATTTGCGCGCATCGTCACTACCGGCGAAGCCCGTAGTGACGATGCGACTGGCGCAGACCTGCGCGCCGCGCTCGCCATCCTCGCCGAGCGTGGCCGGGCCCGGATGGAGAAAGACGGACGCCGGCGGTGCGTGGCGATCAATCCGGCGCTGCTGGTTGACCGGGAGTGACCTTGGGCTGTTACTACTGTGGCGTTATACCGTGGCGGCTACTAACCGGATCGTGTCCCGAGGCGCCGCCGCTTTCCCATGGTTACGGATGGTGATGTCGACGTCGCAGCCGAGTCGCGTCAGCAGACGCATCAGGCGCTCGACAGACACGTCGCGGAATTGCCCATTGAGCAGCCGCGAAACGTCCGGCTGACTGAGGCCCATGCGTTTGGCCGCCGCGACCTGCGTTAGCTCTTGCGCGGTGATGACCCCCTGAATGCGGGTCACCAGTTCCGCTTTAAGCAGATGGGTTTCAGCGTCGGGGAATCCGAGATCGGCAAAAACGTTCTTCGTGCCGCGCTTGATGCGGGTATCCGGATCTTTTTTCATGATGCTTTTCCTTTTTCAAGCTGCGCCTTGTAATCTGCATCGGCTGCCTTGAGCCGGCGCTGGATCAATTCCATGTCTTCGGTCGTGGTCTTGATTCCCGACTTCGACTTCTTCTGGAAGGCGTGCAGGACATAGATCGCCGTCACGAACTTGACCGTGTACACCGCCCGGAATGTGTCGCCCACATGGTCGGCAACAATCTCCAGCACGCCCGCCCCACCGAAGCCCTTGAGCGGTTTGGCGCTGCCATGCTTCAGGCCGATCTGCGCCTGATACAACGCGTAGCCCATCGCGTCCTGCACGGGATCCGGAAATTCCCGGAAGTCCCTGTAGCTCGAACCGATCCATGAGACGGGTTTGATGGCGGCACCAGACATTTCAAGAATATGGCGGAAACACCATATAAAGTCAAGCCATTCTCGCGCCCGAGGGTGCTGCTGCTGTTGCTACTCTTGCTACCGTTGCCCGGCGCGGACGTTGATCGGTAGCAGGAGTAGCAACGGTAGCAAGGGGTGGCGAGAATCGCAGGCGTGATTCCGCTACGCCTTCACGCTGCTCAAGCGCAGCATGAACGTCATCGGGTGCGTCGGCGAGGGCTGAAACCCGTAGTGCTCGTAGAACTGCCTGGCCTTTTCGTGAAGAGCATGCACGAGCAGGGCTCTGACGCCCGCGTTCTGCGATACGGCCACGGCGCGATTGACCGCGTCCTGCAGCAAGGCGGCGCCCAAGTGCAATCCCTGCGCCCTGTGATCGACCGCGAGCCGGGCGAGCACCATGACGGGAACCGGATCAGGCATGTTGCGTCGCACGCCGCTCGTTGCGAGTTGGTGCGAAACGGCGCCGGGCGCCATGGTGTAGTAACCATGGACGCAGCCGCCCTCATCGGTGGTGACGAAGGTGCGGCTTGCACCGCTGGCCTGGTTGGACAATGCTCTGCGCTTGAGCCATTCATCGAGCACGACTTCGCCGCACTCGAAGTCATCCCGTCGATGTGCAGCCACTAAGGGCTCCGGCGGACCGAGTTGCAAGCTCAGGCTTTCGTGGACTTCCTGCCCCAGGGGACCTTGGCCGCCATGAGGCGCTCAAGCCCCGGATTGCGTGTTGGTGGCGCGTCGAGCAGCTTGGTGAACTGCCGGAACTTCTCGACATCCAATTTGAAAAATACCTGATCGAGCAGCACCGACTGAGCTTTGTCGCAGGCGGCTTCGAGCATGAAGTCGGAGCGGTTCTTGCCGAGCAGCTGCGCGGCCTGATCGATCAATTCCCGCTGATCGGGACGTGCCCGCAGGTTGATGGCGGCGTCGCGCATGGCTTGCTCCTGATTCGTACATACAACAGATATACACATCTTATGGTGGTGTATAGCAGTTGTCAACACACGGCGTGTCCCGGACAATAGCGTCTTCCCACAGCGCGATTGCTTGGCAAACCACGTCAAAGAAGAACCAGTACCTTCTTCACAAAGGAATTCATATGTCACCTAAGTGCTCGGTTAGTAAGGCGATTGCGGTAAGCTTCGTGATGTTGGCTGCGAATATTGCGGTCGCACAGACGTACCCCACCAAACCGATTCGTATCATGGATGGTCCCATCGGCGGCGCCAGCGATTACTTTGCACGCTTTATCGGCCAGGGGATTTCCGGCCCTCTGGGGCAGCAGGTAATCATCGAGAATCGGAGCGGCATCATCGCCGGCCAGCTGGTGTCTCAGGCAGCGCCGGATGGCTATACCTTGATACTCGCGGCCGGAACGTTCTGGATCGGGCCCTTGTTTCAGGCGAAACCGCCCTACGATCCGGTCAATGATTTTTCTCCGATTACGATCACCAACCGGTCGCCCAATGTTCTGACCGTGCATCCGTCATTGCCGGTCAAGACGGTCAAGGAGTTGATCGCATTGGCCAAGGCCAAGCCGGGCGCACTCAACGGCTCTACAGGTTCCAACGGCGGCTCCGGGCATATCGCATTCGAACTCTTCAAGTCGATGGCGGGTATCAACGTCGCGCGCGTGGCCTACACCAACGGGGCGCAGGAAATCGCCGATCTTCTGAGCGGGCAGATGCAGATGACATTTGGGACCGCTGTGGAGCTTTCCCCGCACATCAAATCAGGCAGGTTGCGTGCCGTGGCCGTATCCACCGCCCAGCCGTCGGCGCTGTTTCCCAGTCTGCCGACGGTGGCGGCTTCCGGCGTTCCGGGATATGAATACGGATCGATGACGGCGGTGTTTGCGCCGGCAAAGACGCCCGCCGCGATCATCAATCGCCTGAGCCAGGAGATCGCGCGTTTCCTGAGAACGCCGGAAGCGAAAGAGAACTTGTTGAGCCGGGGTGTAGAGGCCGTGGGCAGCACGCCCGAAGAGTTGGGCAACACCGTGAAATCCGAGATCGCCAAGGTGAGAAAATTGATCAAGGATACGGGTATCAAAGTCGAATGAGCGCTGCCGGCCGGTGTCATCGCATCGTAAAATCAACGGCGCGACACCACAACTGGATTTTGCTTACGCGATGAATATCTTTCGTATCCCTTTGCTGCTGGCCTTGATATGCGTGGCAGCGATGCATCAGCTATGCGGAGGATGGGTTGCGTCCGCCCTCGCGCAGCCGCGCGGTGCGTTCGCCGACGACGAGAAAAGCAATATCGCGGTTTTCCGGAGTTCATCGCCGTCGGTGGTCAACATCACGACTGTGACCAACGAGCGCAATCTGTTTTCGCTCGACGTGTTCGAGGGTCCACAGGGCACCGGCAGCGGATTCATCTGGGACGAGCGCGGCCACGTGGTGACGAATTTCCACGTCATACAGGGAGCGAGCGCGGCGCGCGTGATACTTTTCGATCAGAGCGAATGGCAGGCGACGCTGGTGGGCGCGTACGCGGACCGCGATCTCGCGGTGCTGCGCATCCAGGCGCCGCGCGACAAACTGAAGGCGATCATGATAGGCACCAGCCGCGACCTCGTGGCCGGGCAGCGGGTTTATGCGATCGGCAATCCATTCGGTCTCGATCAGACGTTGACGGTGGGCATCATCAGCGCGCTCAACCGCGAAATTCAGTCGGTGACCCGGCGCACGATACGCGGCGTGATACAGACCGATGCCGCGATCAATTCAGGCAATTCGGGCGGACCGCTGCTCGATTCCGCCGGCCGCCTGATCGGCGTCAATATCGCGATTTACAGTCCGTCGGGCGCGTCGGCGGGCATAGGCTTGGCGATTCTGGTCGATGAAGTTAATCGTCTGGCGCCGACCTTGATACACGATGGCAAGATTACGCGGCCCGCATTCGGCATACGTCCGGCATTGCCGCAGGTCCACGCCGCGTTGCGCCTGCCCAAGGGCCTCGCCGTGGTCGGCGTCGTGCCGCGCAGTCCTGCCGACATCACGGGCATCAAGCCGTTTTTGCGCGGCCCGCGCGGCGAGATCATTGCCGGCGACATCATCACCGCGATGCAGGGCAAGCCGGTTGCCACGCTGGACGAGTTCCTCGATGTCATCGAACGGCACCAGGCGGGCGATACCATCACGGTCACGGTGCTGCGCGCGGGTGCGGCCGTCGAACTGTCGGTGTAACTCGGTGCCGCCGAGTAGCCGCCGCGACGTTCAACCCATGGCGCGTCGCTGGTGGTTGACGTTGTTCTTCGCGCTCGGCCTGGCCACCGGCGCAATGTCCGCTCACGGCTGGGGTTATGCGGGGCATGAAGCGGTGGGCGCGATCGCGGAGCGCCTGCTGACTGCCCATGCCAGAATGCGTGTGCAGGCCATCGCCGGCATCAGCCTGCAAGCCGCCGGTAAATGGGCCGACTGCGTGAAAGGCGTCGTGCAGACGGAAACTGGCGCGTTCAGATACGAGCCTGCGCCGCAGTACCGCGCTTCGTGCGTGGAATTTGAAAGCGACGGCGGGAGTGCTCGCATGGAGGACTACGTCAGGCGCAATTGGAACAACTGCGCACGCGATCCCGGCAGCGAGCCCTGCCACCGGCAATATCACTACACGGATGTCGCCACACAGCACGATAAGTATGATCGCTCGCATGCGGGCACCCACGATCACGACATTGTCCACAGTGTGCGTGCCGCCATCGCCGTGTTGCAGGGCAAGACTACTCCGCCGCCCTTGGTCATCCAGGACTCCAGAGAGGCATTACTGTTGTTGGCGCATTTCATCGCCGACCTGCATCAGCCGCTGCACGTCGGTGCAATTTATCTGGATGGCGATGGCCAGCCGATCAATCCGGATTTGCCCGAAAACAGGACCAGAACGATCATGTCAACGCGTGGCGGCAACTGGATCAACGCCGGTTCCACCAATCTTCATGCGTTGTGGGACGCCATTCCGTCGTCTGTTGTGCCCAGCGCCATCAGCGACCGCATGCACGCCACGGCGATGGCTATCCGCAGATCATCGGGCAGCCCCGCGTCGTGGCCTGATCAGTGGGCCACTGAGTCGCTGAAAACATCAAATTACGTATTTAAAAACATAAAGTTACGTCGTGATCCCGATAACGCTGAACGGTGGATCGCCGAATTCGATGACGCCAGAAGAACCATGGCGATGAAGGCCGCGATTCAGTCCCGGCAGCTGGCTCGCGCGGGTGCCAGACTGGCGCATGTGCTCAACGAGATTTGGCCGTGACTAATGCGCCATAATTACTCATTTCGTTTTTTGGATGCACCATGAAAATCACCATCACCTATTGCGTGCAGTGAAACTATCTGCTCCAGGCCACCAGGTTGGCGGCCGAGATTTCCAGTGCGTTGGGTGTAAACCCCGAGATACGCAAGGGCAGCAACGGGATTTTTGAGGTCACGCGCGATGACACGGTAGTCTATTCGAAAACTCGCGACGCTCGATTTCCCGAGGCATCGGAAGTCATTGCCGCGCTGCGGCAGTAACATCCGCCGCACTGGCTGTTTCCAGGGTTACTGGTCCTCTTCGGGCAGAAATAACTGCAGCAGGTCGTTGAGAAATCGCTGCCCCAGTATGGTCGGCGCGAGGCGTGCATGATCGCGTGTTATGTATCCTTTCTGCTCCGCTGTGTTCAGCGGTCTTAGTGCGGAAGTGAGCGGCATGCCGGCACGTTCTTCAAACAGCGTCAACGGAAATCCGTCAATGAGCCGCAGCGCGTTCATCATGAATTCGAACGGCACATCGCGTGCCGTGACGTCATGCTCTTCCTGCACGGCATTACCGGACATCGCGCTTTCCATGTATTGCCGGGGCTGCTTGTAGCGCGCCTGGCGCGTGATTTTGTCCGGCAACGACAGCTTGCTGTGTGCACCGGCGCCTATGCCGAGGTAGTCGCCAAACGTCCAGTAATTCATGTTGTGTCGTGACTGCCGGCCCGTCTGCGCAAAGGCCGAAGTTTCGTAATGACGGTAGCCGGCCGTGGCCAGAACGTCCTCGATCTCCTGCTGCATTTGCGCCGTTTGGTCGTCGTCGGGCAGACGTGGCGGATAGCGGTGGAAGAAGGTGTTGGGTTCCAGTGTCAGGTGGTAGGCCGATATATGCTGGGGTGCGCAGGCGATGGCGGCGCGCATATCCGCGAGCGCCTCGGCAACGCTTTGCTCGGGCAGTCCATACATGATGTCGAGGTTGATATTTTCAAAGCTGCGCATGCCGATCTCGATCGCCGCGCGCGCCTCGCGCTCGTCATGTATGCGCCCCAACGCTTTCAGGTGGCGTGGGTTCAGGCTCTGTATGCCTATGGACAGGCGAGTGACGCCTGCGTCGCGGTACGCGGTGAATTTCTCCGTCTCAAAAGTTCCGGGATTGGCTTCCAGCGTGATCTCGGCATCGATCGCGAGCGGAACACGGGCGCGAACCGCGTTGATGATCTGCTCAATGCCGTGCGCCGAGAATACGCTGGGCGTCCCGCCGCCGAAAAACACCGTATACACTTTGCGGCCCCAGATGAGCGGCAGTGCTGATTCGAGGTCGGCGATCAGTGCGTCGACGTATCGTTGTTCCGGAGTCTCCGCACGTATTTCATGCGAATTGAAGTCGCAATACGGGCATTTGCGCACGCACCAGGGGATGTGAATGTATAGCGATAGTGGCGGCAGCACCGAAAACCGCACCGACTGTGCATCGAGTATAGAGGAGCCGGAAAACTGCGTGGGTGACACGCGTCAGCGCCGAAACGGCGTCCTGAACGTTCTGTGCGGAGGCTTCGTTGATTCTGCCAACCGTGTAGCAAGCATCGCCAGCGCTTTCGCACGATGGCTGATGCGGTTTTTGTCTTCGGCCTTGAGTTCGGCGCCGGTCCTGCGTAATTCAGGAACCATGAACAGCGGGTCATAGCCAAAACCTCCAGTGCCGCGCGGCGTCATGACGATTTCACCGTGCCACTCGGCCTCGCAAACGATCGGTTGCGGGTCGTTGGCATGACGTGTCAGCACGATGACACAACAGTAATGCGCCTTGCGGTTGGATTCATTCGCCAGCAGCTTCAGCAGCTTTTCGTTGTTGCGCTGATCCTGGGATCCGTGCCCACCAGCTGTATTGCTCGTCGCCTCGTCCGCGAAGCGCGCCGAGTGCACGCCGGGCGCACCGTTCAATGCGGCGACACAAATGCCCGAATCGTCGGCAAGCGCCGGCAAACCGGTGTGGCGGCTGGCGTTACGTGCTTTGGCAAGCGCATTTTCAACAAAAGTGCAATACGGCTCTTCGGCTTCGGGCACACCCAGTGTCGACTGGGCGACAATTTCAATCTCGAGCGGCGACAGTATCGCGGCGATCTCGGTCAGCTTGCCGACGTTATTGGATGCGATGACGATTTTTTTCATGGGTTAAAGGGTTGAGCCGCCAAGACGCCAAGGCCGCCAAGAGAAGCAAGGATCTAGAAAATACCTGCTTGTCACGAAATATATCGAGAAATTGCTTGTCTGCTTCAAGGTTTTCTTGGCGGTCTTGGCGTCTTGGCGGTAAAACTTAGCTTTTTAATGCTGCAGTCTGCGCCGCGATCAATTGTTGGATACCGCGGTGCGCGAGGTCCAGCATGGCGTTCATCTCCGTGCGTGAGAACGGCGCGCCCTCGGCGGTGCCTTGCACCTCGACCAGACCGCCGCTGCCGGTCATGACGATATTCATGTCGGTGTCGCATCCGGAGTCTTCCAGGTAGTCGAGGTCGAGCACGGGCGTGCCCTTATAGACGCCGACCGACACCGCCGCGACGGCATCCAGCAACGGCGTCGATGTCATGATGCTCTTCTCCATAAGCTGGCTGATCGCGTCGTGAACCGCGACATAGGCGCCGGTAATGCTGGCGGTGCGCGTGCCGCCATCGGCCTGTATCACGTCGCAGTCTATCTGTATGGTACGTTCGCCGAATTTCTTGAGGTCGACCACCGCGCGCAGAGCGCGGCCTATCAGGCGCTGGATTTCCTGGGTACGGCCTGATTGCTTGCCGCGCGCGGCCTCGCGGTCCATGCGCGTATTGGTCGAGCGCGGCAACATGCCGTATTCGGCGGTGAGCCAGCCCTGTCCTTTGCCTTTCAGGAACGGCGGTACTTTTTCCTCGATGCTGGCGGTGCACAACACTCTGGTGTCGCCGCACTCGATGAGCACCGAACCTTCGGCGTGCCGTGTGTAGCGGCGTGTGATGCGTATCTCGCGTAACTGGTCGGGTTGGCGCTTGCTGGGTCGCATAGTGTGCAATCTTTCCTGCGTGAAATTTCAAAATAATCGATAATATCGACTGTCGGCAGCGGCGTATTCTACCCCGCACCTTCGCATCACACCCTTTACGGTGAAATATGATCTACAGCATGACGGGATTTGCCAGCGCGACGCGCGAACTCGCGGGCAGAGGTCTTAATATTGATTTGCGGTCGGTCAATCACCGCTATCTCGATTTGCAATTCCGGATTCCGGATGACCTGCGTCCTCTCGAACCGGGACTGCGCGAACTGCTGGTCGCCAAACTGCAGCGCGGCAAAGTTGAATGCCGCATAGCCCTGAATCCGCTGCCAAACGCACAGCCGTCGCTGGAACTAAACACCGACGCGCTGAAACAGTTGCGTGCCCTGAGCGAGAAGCTGCGTGCGGCGTGGCCTAGTGTACCGGGCCTGACCGCCGCCGACATACTGCGCTGGCCGGGCATGCTGGGTACCGACTCCGTGCCTATCGACGAGATGCGCATTGCGTGTCATGAAACGTTGCGCGATGTTCTGGACGAATTCACCGAATCACGCGCACGCGAAGGTGAAAAACTCAAGGCAGTATTGCTGGAACGCATTGCGGCGGCCGAGCAGCAGGTCGCATCCGTCGCGCCCATGATGCCGAAAATTGTCGCGGCTTATCAGGAGAAACTGACCGGCAAATTACGCGAGGCAATGGCGGGCGGCGATGATGAACGCTTGCGACAGGAAATCACGCTGTTCGTCAATCGTATCGATGTCGATGAGGAATTGTCGCGACTTACGGCGCACCTCAGCGAGGTCAAACGCACTTTGTCCAAGGGAGGCGCGGTGGGAAAACGCCTCGATTTTCTGATGCAGGAGCTCAATCGCGAGGCTAACACTCTGGGTTCGAAATCGGCTAATGCGGAAACCACCAAAGTGTCGATGGAACTCAAGCTTCTGATAGAGCAAATGCGCGAGCAGATACAGAATATTGAGTAATCGGCACAGTCTGGTTTTTGGCGTACCATACAGCTCACGACGATCATGACCGGAAATCTTTTTATCGTTTGCGCACCATCCGGCGCCGGCAAGACCAGCCTGGTCGGGGCCTTGCTCAAGGCTGACCCGCGAATTCAGCTGTCGGTGTCATATACGACCCGGCAACCGCGCCCCGGAGAATCCAACGGGCGGGAATATCACTTTGTTTCTGAACAGAAATTCCAGAGTATGCTGGACCAGGGCGACTTTCTTGAAAGTGCGCTGGTGCATGACAACTACTACGGCACCTCGCAGCAATGGATCGGCGAGCAACGTGCAGCCGGTGCCGATATCCTGCTCGAAATCGACTGGCAAGGGGCAGCGCAGGTTCGCAAACTGATACCGGACACCATAGGCATATTCATATTGCCACCGTCGCTGGACGTTTTGATGTCGCGCCTTAACAATCGTGGCCAGGACCCGGCGGATGTGATGGCGCGCCGGCTGGCCGCGGCACGCGACGAAATCAGCCATGTCGCCGAGTTCAACTACGTGGTCATCAATGACGTATTTGACGTGGCTTTGCAGGATATCATCAGCATCGTGCGGGCTCAGCGGCTGCAAGCTGCGACGCAGTTGGCGCGGCACAGCGACATGATAGGCCGGATGACCTAAGGTTTCTTACCTTTAGTTCGCGCGTATGCCGGCATCCTTGATGACCTTGCCCCAGCGCGCGACTTCGGCCTTGATCGTGGCGGTAAGTTCCTCGGGAGTGCTGCCGACGGCATCGACTCCCGATGCAAACAGCCTGTCCCGAGCTTCCGCGGATTTCAGAAAGCGTACCGTTTCCTGGCTGAGTCTGTTGAGGATGGCGTCGGGCATTTTTGCCGGCGCCATCATGGCTGCTAACACCACCGCTTCATAGCCGGGCACGCCGGTTGCCGCGACGGTAGGTAAACCAGGCGCCAGCGGCGACGGCTGTGCGCTGGTGACCGCCAGTGCTTTCAGTTTTCCCAGTTTGACGTGCGGCATCATGCCGTTTACCGTGCCAAATGACAGATGCGTTTGACCGGACAGCAGGTCGGTGGTTTCGATGGTGCTGCTCTTATAGGGGATGCGCAGGATGTCGACACTCGCCATCGCCTTGAACAGTTCCGTGGCGAGATGGGACGCTCCGCCGGTCGACGTCGAGCCATAGTTGAGTACCCCCGGTTTGGCTTTGGCGATAGCGATGAGATCCTTGATCGTTTTTGCCCCGACCGATGGATGAATGACGACTATGCTCGGCGCTCTGCTGACCAGAGTGACGGGGGAAAAATCCTGGATGGGATCGTACGGCATTTTTTCGCGCAACAGCGGACCAACCCAGATGGTGCCACTGTAGATAAGCAGGTTGTAACCATCCGGCGGCGCTTTGGCAATGACTTCAGCAAGCAGGATTCCGCCCATGCGATTATCTATCACCACAGGTTGCCCCAGAGGGCCGGAAATCCCGTTGGCTATCAAACGCGCCAGCAGATCGCTGGCGCCGCCGGACTCAGCGGTGACGACGCGTATAGGTTTGCTGGGATAGGGTTGAGCGCAAATAGCTTGTGCGCTTAACGCCAGAACGGCGGGCAAAGCCCGCATTAAAGGATGCCGCATATAGATCTCCAGTTAAGCTGTTGTAAGGGGGAATCCGCAAGTTGCCTACCGGCATCACGCCTTGCACTATGCGCTGACGACGACTTCGTCACCGGCCACCGTAAATTTATGATCGAACGCGTCCGATGCCCATTCCATATATTTCACGGCTTCATCAAAGCGTGGATCGCCGTGCTGAAGTATGTCGGGCCGCAGCTGTTTGTCGATAAAAGTGGGCAGAAAGGAAACCTTGCCCACGCCCTTTTTGGAGAGCACGGCCTTGGCGACCAGTGTGCGCTTGGAATCGACGCCGAAACCGAGCCGCGGATAATCCGGATCCAACACTACGCTGCCATGCGTGCGGCGGTTGAAATCCGCGAGCTGTTCGGCATTGCGTTCATGCGTAGAAATAATGAAATTGCCGAGACTGTAAAAACACACTTTGCCGTCGTGCACGCCGATCGCCTTGGGAACGTGGGCGTGATGGCCGATTATCAAATCCGCGCCCGCGGCAAAAGCCGCCTTGGCCGCAACCGGCTGATAGTCGGCTATCAGTTTGGGCAGAAAATGTATGCCCCAGTGCAGCGACAGGACCACCACATCGGCAACCTTCTTGGTCGCGGCGATATTCGCGACCATGGCGGCAAGGTCCTCTTCATAGAGGAAGGTTAATACCTTGGGCGGCATGCCGGGCTGAAATTCCATGGGCTCGTAGAAGGTGCGCACGCGCAGCGGCGCGATGCCTGGCCGGTCCGGGCCGGCGTGGTAGTTCTCGTTGACCACGGAGCAGTAGGCGAGTATCGCAACCCGCACCCCGTTGCGTTCGATGAACACCGGCCGTGTCGCCTCCTCGAGGTTGCGGCCGGCGCCTACCGTCTGTATTCCCCGTTCCTGAAGCAGGCTCATGGTATCCATCAGAGCATCTTCGCCCCAGTCCATGGCGTGATTGCCGGCAAGCGAAACCACGTCAAATCCACAGTCGCTGAACACCGAGATCATGTGTGGTTTGAGGCGGCCGCGTTTGATGCCCGTGACCTGCAGCGCACCGCGGTCCGAGTACAAACGCTCAGCCTGTGCAAAGCGTATATCGGCGCCAGCAAGCTTGGGCCGCACCAGTTCACTATAGGGTCGGATCGGTTCATGGATCGGTCCCATATCACCGACACCGAGCAGAACAACTTCGTTTTTGGCCATCGCGGAACTCATTGTAAAAGTTGGCCTGCATGTTACGATGATTCAACGAGGCCATGCAACTTCGTGGCCATGCGCAGTGATGCAGTTCCCGTCACGAGCCCGAACCCTTTTCAAATAATTGACAAACGCAGCCCATCTTCTCTAGAGTCCACGCCGGTTTGTCCGATTTAGGAGCGTGCGAGTTGTCGAGCGGGGAAAAATCCATGGATGGCGTACTGAATTTTCTGAGTAACTACGGCTACGCACTGAATTACGCGGACTTGTCGGACAGCCTGGTACATCAGGTCAAGCGCCGCATGATAGATACGCTGGGCTGCGCCATGGGTTGCTATGACATGGAGCCTCCGCGCATGGCACGCGCACATGCGCTGGAGGCGGTGTCTACACCGGGTTCCACTGTGCTGGGTACACGGCATAAGACCACGCCGGAACTGGCTGCATTCGCCAATGGCGTGATGGTGCGTTATCTCGACTTCAACGATACCAGCATGTCGGGCAATGCCGGACATCCGAGTGACAATATTCCGGCGGTGCTGGCTGCGGCGGAATATGCAGGAGCCACGGTGCAAACCGCGATCGCCGGTATCGTTATTGCGTATGAGGTTCAGGGCCGATTCGGCGACGCGTGCAAGGATCTCAGGGCCAGGGGTTGGGACAGCGCCATATTCGTCGGCGTGTCCGCCGCCGCCGGCGCCGCTAAAGCGCTGGGGTTGAACAAGGATCAAACGGCGTATGCGCTGGCATTGGCCGCCGTGCCCTATGCCGCGATGGGGCAGACGCGGGTTGGCCATCTCTCGATGTGGAAAGGGTGCACCGCGCCGAATTCGGCGCGCAACGGCACGTTCGCGGCGCTGTTGGCGCGCCGTGGCATGACCGGGCCGTTGGAGGCATTCGACGGCACGCGGGGCTTCAAGCAACAACTGGGCACCACGCTGAAACTGGCCGCGTTTGGTGGGGCGGGCGTGCCGTACACGATCGAAACCGACAAATTCAAGTATTACCCGTGCGATTACGAGGCGCAGTGCGCTTTCACGCCGATACTGGAGTTGCACGCGGCTTTGCACGGCAATATCGATGATATCGACAAGGTCGAAATCGAGACCTACGATCACGCGATCAAGATATCCGCCGATACCCCGGACAAGTGGAGTCCGCAAAACCGCGAAACGGCCGATCACAGCATTCCTTACGTGGCAGCTGTGGGGCTCGCCAGAGGAAAACTGTGGCTGGAAGATTTCGAGGAAGAGCGCATCCGCGAACCCCGCATACACGCGCTGATGCAGAAAATCCAGGTGCGCGCCACCGACGCCTGCAATCGCGACTGGCCGGAGGCCTATCCGTTCCGCATTACCGTCACCACAAAATCCGGGCACCAGCACCTGCGCGAAATCCGCTACGCCAAGGGGCACCCCAAAAATCCGATGAGCGACAAGGATATAGAAGCGAAATTCCTGAGGCTGACCGAACCGGTCATGGGACAGGACCGTGCCCGCAATGCGTTAGACCGGTTGTGGCATCTGGACGAAATGAAGACTGTCAACGAGATACTGGAACCGTTTGCGCTGGATCAGACGCGCAACCTCTAAACGCAGAGGACGCAGAGGTGCGCCGGGTAAGATACGCCCAAAGTGAAAAAAGCGTTTCGTATGGCAAGCGCTTTTCCTCTGCGGACCACTGCGTCCTCCGTGTCCTCTGCGTCAGGAGATCGAATTGGATCTTGCGCGGGCACCGTGAACAACCGCGTTAACGCAAGGTTCCCATATCCGGCGCGTTGGGCAGTCCTTTGCGCGAGCCCAGCAGTTCGTAGTAGCGAACCGCAAGCGCCAGATCTTGCAGTGCCGTGCCCACCGATTTGAAGGCGACGCGTCCGGATGTCGGGACGGTGATGGCGCCCGTCACGACTTGCGCGAGATCCGCACACCGTGCTGGCGGCAATCCGTCGTCCCTGGCGGCCTGTATCAGCTCCCCGGTATCCTTGAACGCATGCATGGAGTCGACGACGACAAGTCCGGCGTCGCGGAAACAAAGGACGTCTGCTTCCGAAAACTGTTTGCGCGTATTGCCGACCGCACACAGCAGCCGGCAGTGATCCAGCCATTCGGCCCGTAATACGGGTTCGCTGCTGCGCGAGCGGGTCGCGGTGGCGACTACGCTGCATCCTCGCGCGGCGCTTTCCGCGGTATCAACGGCGGCTACGGGGTATCCCAGTTTTGCGCTCATGTCGAAAGCATATTTGGTGCGATGTTCGCGATTGGGGCTGTACACCACGGCGGACTGCACGGCGTACGCCGCCGACAGGCTTTCGAGTTGCGCCCGTGCCTGATTGCCCGAACCCAGCACGCCTACGGTTATGGGGCCGCTAATTCGCACCTGGCGGGCGATCACCCCGCTCGCCGCGCCGGTGCGCAGATCCGTAATTTGCTGCCCGTCCAGCAACGCGAGCAGTTCGCCGTCCTTGAGGCGGTAGAGGGATACCACGTAGCGCACGCCCGCCCCCTGTATGCGGTTATATGCTTTGGAGGCGAAATACCCCGACTCGTAGTCGATCGCAAACAGCATGCGCATCGAACCGTGTTCAAAATCCAGATTCGTGCGCGGCGAAATAACGGTTTTTCCGGCAGCCTCATGGCGCGCGGATTGCTCCAGCAAATCGATTGCATCGCGCATGCCGAGCACGCCCTTGAGAGCTTCGTAACCGAGCATTACAGTCATGCGTGGCCTTTTCTTGGGGTGGTGGCGGTGAACACAACGCGATATGAGCGTCGCGTTATCCAAGGGATTTCCGGTTCAAAGTCTATCATGATGAAACTCCGTGGACGCCAGCGCGGCAAAGTCGAGTCTGGTGAGCGTGATAAACTTCGTCCTGGGAAGAATCTTCAAACTGCGAACGTGCCGGCACGCAAGGCCATTTGCAAAGACCTATTGTGAACTAGCCGGTGGAATCCAAAGTCGACAGAGCGATAGATCCCGTACAACAGCGGCTCGCGAATTACGCGTACAGCCTGCGTTATGAGGCGCTCACGCCGGAGTCCGTGCAAGCTGCCAAGCTGCGCATTATTGATACTCTCGGTGCGCTGGTGGCAGGTTTCTTTGGCGAACCTTGCCAGCTTGCGCGCAAGCTGGCTGCAAGTTGCCCCACTGCGCACGGGGCGAGCGTGCTCGGTACACGCATGAAGACAGCGCCCGACGTCGCCGCTTTCGTCAACGCCGCGACTGCCAGATATGTCAATTTCACCGACACCTACCATTGGCCGGGAAGCGCGCACGGACACCCGAGCGACGTTATTGCGCCCGTGCTTGCCGTCGGCGAACCGGCACGTGCGAGCGGTCGCGATTTCATCACGGCCGTCGTGCTTGCCTATGAAGTCTTCATACGGCTCGCGGATATTTTTCACAACGACGGTTTCGATTACACGACTTTCGGCTGCGTGGGCGCTGCGGTAGGCGCGGGCAGAATGCTGGGCCTGTCGGAAAGCGAATTCGCGCACTGTATTGCCATGGCGGCAGTGCCGAACAATGCGCTGAAACAGACTCGAATAGGCCACCTTACGACGTGGAAAATGGCGGCCTCGGGGCAATCAGGGCGCGCCGGCGTGTTTGCGGCGCAACTGGCGCAGGCGGGCATGGAAGGTCCGCATCTGCCTTTCACGGGCAAGGCGGGATGGTGTGCGCATGTGGCCCGCGAGCAGTTTACCCTGGACACTTTCGGCGGCGGCGCGGTTTCATTCAAGATTGCCGAGTCGACCATCAAGACGCGGCCGGCGGTCGGGCTGATTATCGCGACGGCTCTCGCGGCGGAGAAACTCGCGCCGGTCAAGAGTGCAAATGGTATCGATCGTATTACGGTCGAAGTTCACATGAAGGCGAAAGCGGCTTCCGGATCGGGAGCACACGACTGGAATCCCGATTCGCCCGAGACGGCCGATCACAGCATCCCGTTCATCGTCGCGGCGGCGCTGGTGGACGGAACGTTGACCCCGCGCTCGTACGGCAACGCGCGTTTGTGGGACCCCGATCTGCGTGCGTTGATGCAGAAAATCGAAGTCATCGAAAACGAAGAATACACACGCGCATACCAGCAGGTGCCGGCACGACAGTGCGCGCGCGTGACTATCATGGCGACTTCCGGCGAGCGCCAGACGGCTGACGTGAGCTATGGCAAGGGCGATCAGTCGGCGCACAGCAGTTTGTCGCTGGTGACGGACAAGTTTCGCGCGCTGAGCGAAGATGCGTTGGGAGCAAAGAGAGTAAACTTCATACTGGATCGACTGTTAAACCTCGAAGACATGGGGAGCATGGCGGATCTCCCGCCGCTATTCACGCTCGCCTGAGACACCAAAGTGCCGGCGCGGTATCCCCTGTCGACAAAATCAGAAAGCACGGATGACTATGGATGCAACCGCGGATAAATTTGTCAGCTACGCAGCGGGTCTGTCTTATGACGATCTGACCGCGCAGGCGATACATGGTGCCAAGCGCAGTATCGTCGATTCCATAGGATGCGCTTTGGGCGCGTTCGACGCGGAACCGGTTAAGGCAGTGCGAGCGCTGGCGCAGAAGATAACCGCCACCAATCCCGCCACGCTCATCGGCACCCGCATCCGGAGCTCACCCGAGCAGGCCGGATTCGTCAACGGCACGATGATCCGTTACCTGGACTTCAGCGATGATTACTTCGGCAGCCACAGTCTGCAGGCAGGTCCGCATCCGAGCGACAACATCGGCAGTCTGCTGGCGGCCACCGAATCGATGCGTGGTAACGGCAGGACAATGATACTGGGTACTGTCATCGCGTACGAGGTGTGCGCCCAGCTCGTGGACCACATTACGCTGGGATCCAAGGGATGGGATTACCCGGTCATGCATTCGGCGGCCACCTCGCTGGGCGCCGGCAAGGTATTGGGATTGACCAAGGAGCAACTGCACAGCGCACTGGGTCTGGCGCTGGTGGCTAACATTTGCCTTAGAGAAACCCGCAAAGGCGAGCTCTGTGTGTGGAAAGGACTGGCGGGTCCCAACGGCAGCCGCGCAGGACTGATGGCGGCGCAACTGGCGCAGGCGGGTATCACCGGACCGGCGCAGCCATTCGAGGGGACGGCGGGGTTCATGAAACAGCTTGATACGCCGTTCAAGCTCGGTGATCTGGGTGGCAACGGTGGTGTCCCTTACAAGATCGAGGGCGTCTATTTCAAGTACCTGCCAGTGGTGTATTCGATACAGCTGCCGGTTTTCACCGCATTCGAATTGCGCCAGAAACTCAAGCTCGACGATGTCGAGTCCATCGTTGTTTATGCGGATTCGCATCTTGCCTACAACGACATTTTCAGCCCCGCGCGATGGGATCCCAAGACCCGCGAGACGGCCGACCACAGCGGGCCCTATTTGCTAGGCGCGGCTCTGGTTGACGGCGAAATTACCGAAGAGACGATGACGCCGCGACGCTTCCGCGATCCGACCATACTGGCGCTGATGAAAAAAATCAGCGTCAAGGAAGATCCGGTTTACACCGCGGCCCGTTCGCACACGCATCACTGCCGGATCGAAGCCACGCTGAAGTCCGGAAAAGTGGTTGCCGCCCACCAGATTAATCCCAAGGGGCACCCCGCCAACCCCATGTCGGATCAGGAACTGGAGGCAAAATTTTTGCAGCAGGTGGGCGAGCGGCTGCCCGCGGCACAGGCACGTAAGTTGTTGGATGCATTATGGAATCTGGAAAAATCCGAAAATTTGGAAACGTTACTGGCGGCGACGGAAGTCGGGGCGCGCTGAATTCGGACGCGGAGTAAGATAGCAGATCGTCATTCGGGTATTCACCCCAAAACGCTAAATTCTTATGGAGGATTTATGTCATTAGTTGTAGCCATGAATGAAATCAGTCCGGACAAGGTAAATCAGCCGTCCAAGCTGGTACCCGGCAGTCCCGGAGCGCTGAACACCACGTTTTTCCGTGCCAACGCGAAGATGCCCGACGAACCGACTGCGGCGCTCAATCGCTATCCGGCCGGCGAAGCGCGCTACTCCGCGGCGCACTTTCACATCGTCGATCAGTTCCAGGTCATCATGGAAGGCAAGGGCACCTTCGGGCGGCACGACGTGTCTCCCTACTGCGTGCATTTTTCGCGCGCGTATACGCCATACGGTCCGCTGCAATCCGACAAGGACACGGGTTGGGCGTTCATCGTCATGCGCAGCCGCTTTGATCCGGGCGCGCAACGCTTTCCCGCCGCGCTCGACAAGTTGAAACAGATACCCGGGCGAAGGCCGTGGCAGGTCACCGCCAAGGTGAATTTTCCCTCGCAGGGTTCGGGCGTCAGCACGCTGGACGTAGCCGAGATCAAAGATGACCAGGGGCTGTTCACGTCCACCATCACCATGGGGCCGAATACGAGGACCAATGCTCCCGATCCTTCACGCGGTGATGGTCAATACGTGGTTGTCGTCAAAGGCAGCCTCATACATGAAGGCAAGGAGCGTCCGGCCCCTACCGTGGTGTTCATCAAGCCGGATGAAAAGGCATTCGACCTGCAAGCCGGTGCCCAGGGGCTGGAAGCCATCATCATGAATTTCCCCAGCGTCGCACCGCGCGAAGTCGACGCCAAAGCGCCGTCGAAGGCGGCAGGGTTCAAGAAGTGGCAGTGCGAGTTGTGTGCGTTTGCCTACGACGAGGCCGAGGGCATGCCTGGGGAGGGTATTCCCGCCGGCACGCGGTGGGCGGATGTGCCGGAAACCTGGAGCTGTCCGGATTGTGCCGCGAGCAAAAGCGATTTTCAGATGGTTGAGGTGTAGTTTCCGCGCACATCGATTTGCGAAATCGCCAAAACGCCCGCAATCGCGGGCGTTTTGCTTCCCGGTATTGAGCTTCGTGGCGACTTGGGCGCGCGTTTCCGCCGGGCGCTCCGCGTGTTTGTCCGGCGGACGGGAAAAGTGACTTAAGTGTGTTATTATTAAGGCTAATTCTGGCTGAGCCCGCCCACGATTCCATACGTTTTTTGTGCGAACGACCGGCTCACGTCCCGCGTGTTCGCACGCCCCTCCGACCGACCTGACGAATTGAGGAATAGACATGGCACGCATCACTGTCGACGATTGTTTGAAACTGATCCCGAATCGCTTTGAGCTTACGCTCGCCGCCACGTACCGCGCGCGCCAGATTGCCAATGGCGCCGCGGTCATGGTCGAGGCAAACCGTGACAAGGCGACGGTCATCGCACTGCGCGAAATGGCCGCCGGCAAGTACGGCGTCGACATACTGATCAAGACGCCGTCCTGACGCGCCCTGCATCGCCGGTTGCGGATCTGGAGAATTGCGGCACAATGTAACCTGATCTTCAGATTCCTTTGACCGGATATGTCAGACGCTGCAACACTGCCCGAGGAGTGGTCCGGCTATCTCAAGCCGGAAGACATGGAGCGGCTGGCTACCGCTTACCAGTTCAGCGAAGCCGCGCATAGCGGGCAGTTCCGCGCGTCCGGCGAACCTTACATTTCGCACCCGCTGGAGGTCGCGAACATACTTGCCAAGCTGCATCTGGATTCCCAGGCATTGACTGCCGCGCTGCTGCATGACGTGATGGAGGACACCTCCGTTACCAAGGCCGAAATCACCCGCAAGTTCGGCAAGTCGGTGGCGGAACTGGTCGACGGCGTGAGCAAGCTCGATCATATTGAGTTCGAAACCCGCGAAGCAGCGCAGGCCGAAAACTTCCGCAAGATGCTCCTCGCAATGTCGCGCGACGTGCGTGTCATGCTCATCAAGCTCGCCGACCGTTTGCACAACATGCGCACGCTGGGCGCGGTGCCTGCCGCCAAACGCAAGCGCATTGCGCGCGAAACGCTCGAAATTTACGCGCCGATCGCGAACCGGCTAGGCCTGAATAACATTTTTCAGGAACTCGAGGATCTGAGCTTCAGTTTTTTGTATCCGGCGCGTAATCGGGTGCTGACCAAAGCGCTCGTGGCTGCGCGCGGCCACCGGCGCGAAGTCGTCGGCAAGGTACGCGACGCGATCACGGAGCGCCTCAAACAGGATGGCATGGAAGCCGCCGTGCAGGGACGCGAAAAGCACGTACACAGCATCTATCGAAAAATGATAGAGAAGCGGCTGCAGTTCGCAAAAGTGCTCGACGTATTCGGGTTTCGCATTATCGTCAAGGACACTCCGGCATGTTATCTGGCGCTAGGCGCGCTGCACGGACTGTATAAACCCATACCCGGCAGTTTCAAAGACTACATAGCGATACCCAAGGAGAACGGATACCAGTCGTTGCACACCACCTTGTTTGGACCATTCGGCAGTCCGATAGAGATGCAGATACGCACGCAGGAAATGCACAAAATCGCGGAAGCCGGTGTCGCCTCGCACTGGCTCTACAAGAATTCGGGCGCGTCGCTGAACGAGTTGCAGAAGAAAACGCACCAGTGGCTGCAAAGCTTGTTGCAGGTCCAGTTGGACGGCGGCGACTCCGTCGCATTTCTCGAACACCTGAAAATCGATCTGTTCCCGGACGCGGTGTATGTCTTTACGCCCAAGGGCAAGATACTGTCGCAGCCGCGCGGCGCGACCGGGGTTGATTTTGCCTATGCCGTGCATACCGACATCGGCAATCGCTGCGTGGCGGTCAAGATCAATGACGAACTGGTGCCGCTCAGGACCGAGCTGCGCAACGGCGACCGCGTCGAAATCATTACCGCCTCGCATGCCAAACCCAATCCGCAATGGCTCAACTACGTCGTCACCGCCAATGCGCGCGCCCATATCCGCCACTTTCTGAAAACCATGCAGTCGCAGGAATCGGCGCAACTGGGTGAGCGATTGCTGAATCAGGCGCTGGGAACTTTCAAATCAAGTCTTGCCCAGTTCAAGGAGCCGCAGTGGAAAAAGCTGATCAAGGATACCGGCGCAAAATCGCTTGAGGATCTGCTGTCGGACATCGGCCTCGGCAAACGGCTGAGTGTCGTGGTGGCGCGCCGCCTGTTGTCGCTTGGCGATGCATCGACCGGGGAGCGCAAAGCGAGCGGGCCGGTGATGATACGGGGCTCTGAAGGGATGGCGGTGCAGTTCGCCCATTGTTGCACGCCAATTCCCGGTGATCCGATTATCGGACTCATCAACAAGGGGCAGGGGATGGCGATCCATACGCACGATTGCCCGGTCATCGCCAAGTCGCGCTCGGATCCGGACAAGGTATTCGACGTTGAATGGTCGCCGGATACCAAGAAACTTTTTAGCGTCAGCATCCGGCTGGTCGCAATGAACCAGCGCGGTGTGCTGGCCAAGGTTGCGGCTGAAATCGCGGAGGCCAATTCCAACATCGACAACGTGGCAGTGGATTCCGGCGACGGCGACCAGTACGCAACCTTGCGTTTCACGCTGCAGGTTTCAAACCGCTTGCATCTGGCGCAGATCATGCGCGCCTTGCGCCGGATACCTGCGGTAATTCGCATTACGCGCACAAAGAATTGATTTGTAAGGATAAATTATGCAATTGCAGGGTTCGTTTTTGAGTATTGCTCTAATGGGGCTGGGACTCTTGAGATGCGATGTGGCGCACTGCCAGAACTACCCGTCCAAACCTTTGCGTATCGTGGCGCCCGAGGCGGGCGGCGGCGCCGACCTGGCGGCGCGCATCGTTGCGCAAGGTCTTTCCACCAACCTGGGTCAGCAGGCGGTCGTGGATAATCGTGGCGGCAGCGCCATCATTCCGGCTGAACTTGTTTCCAAGTCTCCGCCCGACGGTTACACCTTGCTGTTCAGCGCCAATGCACACTGGCTGCTGCCGCTGTTTCAGGACAATGTGCCGTACGATCCGATCAAGGACTACGCGCCTATCTCGCTGACCACGACCTCGCCTGCGGTCATCGCCGTGCATCCATCCCTGCCGGTCAAGACCGTCAAGGAACTGGTTGCGTTGGCGAAAGCCAGACCGGGTGTGATCAACTGCGCATCGGGTACCAAGGGGGCGACAACCTATATTTCCGCCGAGTTGTTCAAGGCGATGGCCGGTGTCAACATCGCGGCCATTCCCTACAAAGGCGCGGGGCCCGCGCTCAATGCCACGGTCGGTGGACAGGTGGACATGATAGTGATCACCGCGACTTCCGTGATGCCGCACGTCAAGCAGGGCAGATTGCGCGCGTTGGCGGTCGCCAGCGCGCAGCCAACGCCGTTGGCACCGGGACTCCCGACCGCCGCCGCGGCGGGTATACCCGGTTTTGAGACCGGAACCACGCATGGAATATTCGCACCAGCGCGCACGCCCGATGCCATCGTCGCGAGACTCAATCAGGAAATCGTGCGTTACCTGAATCGACCCGACACCAAGGAGAGGGTGTTTAACGCGGGGCTGGAAATCGTTGCCAGTTCACCGGCGGAACTGCTGTCCACCATCAAATCCGAGATCAGCCGCATCGCAAAAATGATCAAGGATAGCGGCGCACGTCCTGCCGCGGGTTAGCCTAGCCGGTTCCCTGCGCGAGCGCCGCGCTTAATGCCTCCGCAAGATCGCTGACGCCGGCGCTGTCGATATTCGCCACCCGCTCAACGATACGGTCCTGACCCGCGGTGGCGATCACGGGGCGTACCAGGCGCCGGAACTTCATGACGACTTCGTTCCAGGGCAACGGATCGTCGGCGTCTCCGCGCCAGGAATGCATGGCGACCTTTTCGCTCGTGCCCCCTTTGAACTTGACTTCGACTGTGCTGCCGAAGCGCGGTATGGCTGCATCGCTGATCATCCGTATTTTGGGAATCAGGCTGCGGACCTTGCTGTCCATGAGATCTTTTTCCTCGAGGTCGGCGACCATGACGTCACCATGGGCAAGCACCAGGGCGACGTTGAACGGCAGGCTCAGGCGTGCACCGAGCAAGGTGCGAGGATCGGTTTCGGCATTGTCATTGGCAACCACCGGATTGCAATAAACATTGACCTCTTCGACGTCCGCTGATCGCGCACCGCCCACGCGCAGCATGATCTGCGCCGTTGCACCCGATGCCGCGATGGTAGAAGTGCACCCGAAATACGGCCGGAACGTGGTTTCGTTCAGTGCATATCGATGCGACAGATCCTTCAACGCGGCGTCGAGGTCTATCTTGTCCGAGGTGGCCCGAAAAAAACCGCGCGTGCCTTCGAATATAGTCGCCGGTCCGGTCAGTCCCGCCTGCGTCGCCAGCGTGGCTTCGACGCCATTCTTGGCGGCGCGGCCGGCGTGGAACATGATGGTGGAAGTGCCGTCGTTGATATATTCGTAGAGACCCGCCGCCTGGCTGCCGGCGATGCCGAACGCGCACGCGATCTGCGCGCCGTTTAGTTCCAGCAACCGGCCCGCCGCCGCGGTAGCACCGAACGTTCCGCACGTGCCGGTCGGATGAAATCCACGCTCCCTGTGGCTGGGCATGATGGACCGTCCCAGCCGGTCTATCACTTCATATCCCGCCGCCATCGCGGCGATCAGCGACTTGCCCGAACAGCGCTGCCATTCCCCGACCGCAAGCAACACGGGTATCACGCTCGCACCCGGATGCGCGCCAGCGCGTTGCAGAAAGTCGTTCAGCCCCACGCTGTACAGCGTAATGCCGTTTGCGAAAGCGGCATGACACACCGAATTGCGCTTGCCTTCGGCATATACCATGGCCTGCGCATCGCCGCCGAGCCGGCGCGTCATCGCAGCAGCGCTGCGGCCCGGCCAACCCGCGGTGCCCGCAAGCAGACAACCCAGGCCATCGAGCAACAGGCGTTTTGCGGTTTCGACCGTCGCCACCGGCAGGTCCTGGTATTTGAGTTCAGCCGCAAAGGCGGCAAGCTTGCGTGTAATCACTGCGTATTTCTCCTGGTCGATATTGCATGTGGAGGATATCAGTAATTCGCGGCAATCTGATTGCAACGGATGAAGGGTGACATGTTCCGCTTTCTGTTCCGCTTTCTTGACAAAGCAGAACACGCATTGTAGGTTCAAGCGCACGTTAGCCAAGTCGCAATGTTTCGCATTGTGCGTGCATGAGGCTTAAGGAAGCGTTTTCCATCGAGAGGAATTATCCATGTACGAGGTCGTGTATCCGCTGGGCAGACTGACCCAGAAGGCAAGAACCGTTACGGCCCGCCTGCAATCGCTGAATGGCATGACCATAGGCGAGTTGTCGAATCACAAGTTCGGCAGCGAACTGACATTCGCTGTTGTTGAAAAGGCATTGCTGAAGCGGTATCCAGATATCAAATTCGTCCCCCATGAAAAATTCGGCGACACGTATGGTCCGGTGGAGTCGGATGTCATCAAGGCGCTACCCGGCAAACTCAAGGAATATCAGGTCGATGCGGTTATTTCCGGCAATGGTGGTTGAGGAAGTTGCACGTCCGCGAGTTCGCGGGCCAGCATCGTTGCGGAAAATTGTGGGGTACCCAGCGTTACCATCGCCATCAAGGGCTTTCCGGGCACAGTTAAAGCCATAGGCAAGGATTCCGGGTATCCCAATCTTCCGGTTGCAGAGTATCCGGGCGTCATTTCCACGCACAAGGACGAAACGATCACACGGAATATCGAAGAAGTGCTGATCGATCAGATCGTCAAGGGGCTGACCCAACTCGAACCGGTAAAGGGCGCGCCGGCGCCCGTGGCTCAACCGCAGGACCGCGACATTGTATTTAAGGGATCTTTCAATGAAGTCAACGAACACTTCCAGCGCCAGGGTTGGTCCGACGGTCTGCCTGTCGTGCCGCCGACCCTGGAAAGCATAGAAGCGTTTCTCAAATATACCGACCGCTCTCCCGATGAAGTCATAGGCGTATTGCATCCCAGTCAGGCCGAGGCCACGGTATGGAAGGTCGCGGTCAACGGCGTCATGGCCGGTTGTCGTCCGGAATACATGCCGATATTGCTCGCCATCGTCGATGTCATGGCCACGCCCGATTTCGGCGCCAAGCATGGCGGCAGCACGCCCGGATGGGAAGGCATGATCATATTGAATGGCCCCATTGCAAAACAGCTGGAGTTCAATTGCGAAGTGGCCGCGCAGCGTCCGGGCAATCAGGCCAACACCAGCATAGGCCGCTTTTACCGGTTGTTTTGCAGGAACGTGCCGAAGTTCCTGCCCGGCACGACCGATATGGCGACCTTCGGCCAGATGTTCAGAGCCGTGGTCGCGGAGAACGAAAAAGCCTGTAACGACATGGGCTGGCAGCCGCTGCACGTCATGCGCGGTTTCGCACCCGATGACAATGCGGTAACCATTACCTCGGTGCGCGCCGTGAGTGACCCGTTTTCAACGGCCGGCGAAAACGCGGAACGCCATCTGGATTACATCGTGGACTGGGCCAAACGCATGATAGACCCGTATCAGGCATCGCGCGGTTACATAGAGACGCATGTGCTTCTGATGACACCGGTTATTGCGTCGCTGGTGGCCCGGGCTGGGTACTCGAAGCAGGATGTCGTCGATTACATCATGAAAAACGCGACAGTTCCGGCGCACTACTTTGAATGGAATATGACCGCGGGAACCTCGCATCCGCCCGGCACGACACTGTGCGAACTGGTCGCGAAAGGCGAAATGCCCAAGGCGTGGTGTACGTCGGACGACCCTAATCGCGAGGTACCTTTGCTGTTGCCCGAGACCAAATGGTTGGTAGTTGTTTCAGGTGATCCGACGCGCAATCGTTGCTGCATCTATCGGCAGAATTTTAAGCAGGGTTACGCCACCAGCGCAAAAATTCGGCTGCCCCGGGACTGGAATTCCCTGCTTGCCAAATCCAGCGCTGCCAAGACATCGTCCTGAGGTTCGTATGACTAAGTCGAAATCCGCGGTCTCGCCTTTGATGCGAGAGGTCAGCGCCTACATCGCAGGCGCAGCCAGGAGAGCCCTGCCTGGAGACGTCGTCGAGAAGGGCAAACACCACCTGCTCGACACACTCGCGTCCATGATTTCAGGATCCCGACTATTGCCCGGAAAGCGCGCAATCGCCTACATCGCCGGGCTGGCGGGTGCACGACAGGCGTGCGTGGCGGGCACCCGGCTGGTGACTACCGCCGCCAACGCCGCATTCGCCAACGGCATGTTTGCACACGCTGACGAGACCGACGACACGCACTATGCCGCCAACATGCATCCGGGGTGCGGCATAGTACCGGCGGCGCTGGCCATGGCCGAAAACAAACACCGCAATGGCAGGTTTTTGTTGCGGGCCGTGGTGTTGGGCTACGACATCGGCTGCCGCATAACTCGCTCATTTCATCCCGTTGAATTCCGCAAAGCCGGTCGCTCGAATCACAGCTTTGGAAATCTGTTTGGCGCGGCGGCGGCGGCAGGAATGCTGGCGGGTCTGGATACGGAGAAAACCCGCCATCTGCTGTCCTATGCGGCTCAGCAGGCCTCCGGCATCAGGACATTCGAGGGCGACGGCGAACACGTCATGAAAGCCTATGTATTCGGCGGAATGACCGCGCAAAACGGTATTGCCGCGGCCACCATGATTGAATGTGGATTCACCGGTGTTGAGGACACTTTCACCGGGCAGCGCAACCGCAATTTTTTCTCCGCGTTCTCGTCGAATCCGAATCCGGAAGAAATGGTGCGCGGGCTCGGCGTGCACTACGAGATCATGAATACGCAAATGAAGAAATGGTCGGTGGGCTCGCCTATGCAGGCGGCGCTAACCTCGCTGTTTGCGCTGATGAAAGACCATGCGATAACCGCCGACAAGGTCGAAAAACTCGTCATCCACACCCCCGATAACCGGATAGATATCGTGAGTAACAGCAAGATGACCGACGTCAACATCGAGCATTTGCTGGCGATTGCATTGCTCGACGGCGAACTGACGTTTGACTCGGCGCATGATGTTGCGCGCATGAAAGACCGACGCGTGACCAGGCTGAAACAACGCATAGTGCTCGCGCCCAGCGCAGAACTGACCGCCGCCAAACCGCCACGCCAGGGCATCATCGAAATTTTCACCCGCGATGGCCGTCACGTAAGACACCATACGCGTGCCGCCAGGGGAACTGTCGATAATCCGATGAACCGTGCCGATGTTTCCGAAAAAGTCCTGGACCTGACGGCGGCGATCATCGGCAAGCGGCGATCGCTCAAGTTGATCGACACCGTCTGGAACATTGAAAAGACCGCGGATGCGCGGGTGTTTCGAAGCTTGCTCAGCGCCTGAACTTTCCCGGCACTGCCGACCGCGTAGTTGCTATTCTCCGCGTTTACTCGTGCCGGGCTCCTGTCTCCTTGATCACTTTGCTCCACTTCGCGACCTCCGAGGCGATGTACTTTGAAAGTTCCGCCGGCGAGCTGGATACCGGATCTATACCCTGAGCAATCAGTTTTTCCTGTACCTCGACGTTGCGCAAGGCGCGCATCAATTCGCTGCTGAGTTTTTCCACAATCGCGGCGGGTGTCCGGCGTGGCGCCAGTACGCCATACCAGGAAATCAGCTCGTAGCCCTTGACGCCGGCTTCCGCGATGGTGGGAACGTCCGGCAGTACGCTGGTGCGCCTGGCACTGCTGACACCTAACGCACGCAGCTTGCCTGACCGTATGTAGGGCAGCGTAGGCACGATGCTGGTGAATGTCATGTTGACTTCGCCGGCCAGCAACGCAACCAGAGCGGGGCTTCCTCCCTTGAACGTAACCGTGGTAATTTTCACGCCCGCCATATGGCAGAACAGCAGCGCGCCGAGATTGCTCGCACTACCGCCTCCGGTCGATGAGTAGTTAAGCCCGCCTGACTTTGCCTTCGCCAGGGCAATAAGCTCTTTCACCGAGTGTGCCGGTACGGCAGGGTGTACGACCAGCGCGGCCTGGCCGTTACCTATCATGCTGACACCCGCGAAGTCGCGCACGGTATCGTACGGCAGCCGCTCGTGCAGTGCCGGCGTAATGGCAAAAGCAAACGAACCCAGCAGTATGGTGTAGCCATCGGGGATGGCCCGCGCGGCGATCTCGGTGCCGACTATACTTGAGCCACCACCACGATTGTCCAATATGACCGATTGACCGGTACTTTCGGTCAGTTTCTGTCCGACTATGCGCGCGATGATGTCGGTCGCGCCACCGGCAGGAAACGGCACCACAAAGCGTATTGGTTTACTTGGATAGGTATGTTCTGAGCCAGTCGAAACCGTCCGTTCCGTGCTGGGTGACAATGTTTGCCCACTAACCCATGCCGCATGCGTCACCGTCATTACGGCAAGCACGACCCATGCGCGATTGGCCAGTTTGGACACATGCCCTCCGGGATATTCAGACACGATCGCTATTCTACTGCGATGTACCAATGCCCCTGAGGCTAACTGGTACGCAAGATCCGGATAGCGTCTTCCCCGATGCGTTGATAGCATACGATCTTTCCGGAAACTCTTCTGGTGAGCAGATGAACAGGGCGATGAAAGTGCGTGTTTCAGGAACGGAGGTTCAGCACACAGCGATGATCGCGCGTCTGTGCCGAGTGATAGAGCAGGCCGAACAGAGCCCGTCGCTGGCGGACCTCGCGGAAATGGCTGGGTTCAGTGCCCACTATTTTCACCGCGTCTTCAAGGCGGCGACCGGAGTAACACCCAAGGCTTATGCCACAGCGCATCGCGCCGAAAAAGTGCGCAATGCGCTCGGCAGGAAAAGTCCGGTCACTGATGCCATCTGTAGCGCCGGTTTTAACGCCAGCAGCCGCTTCTATGAGAAGTCCAATCAGCTGCTCGGCATGACGCCCGGCAACTATCGTTCTGGCGGTATCAATACCGTCATACGGTTTGCCGTCGGCAGGTGCTCTCTGGGCGCCATCCTCGTGGCAGCAAGTGACAAGGGTATCTGTGCGATTCTGATGGGTGATGATCCCGAGGCGCTGGTTCGCGATTTGCAGGATCGTTTTGCGCGCGCCCGCTTAGTCGGCGGCGACGTAAACTTCGAGAACTGGGTGGCGCAAGTCGTCGGGTTCGTCGAGGCGCCGCGACTCGGGCTCAATCTGCCGCTCGATATTCACGGAACCACCTTTCAACTCAGGGTCTGGCAGGCGCTGCAAAAGATACCCGCCGGTTCAACTGCCACCTATACCGAAATTGCCCGCAAAATAGGCGCACCCAAGGCCGTGCGCGCAGTGGCCAGTGCGTGCGCCGCGAATGCGCTGGCGGTGGCCATACCTTGTCATCGGGTGGTAAGACGCGATGGATCGCTTTCCGGATATCGTTGGGGAATAGCACGCAAGCGCACGCTGATAGTCCGCGAAGCAAACGGTAAATGAACGTCATCAGGTTGAACCTAACGGAGAGGACATGGAGAAAAATCAACTTGAAGCCTTCAGCGATGGTGTGCTGGCGATTATCATCACCATCATGGTGTTGGACTCAAAGTGCCGCACGGTGCCGAGCCGCAGGCTCTGGAACCACTGTGGCCGGTATTCCTGAGCTACGTGCTCAGTTTTGTTTACATCGGAATCTACTGGAACAACCATCACCGCATGTTGCAGACAGTGCGCGAAGTGAACGGAACGATCCTGTGGGCCAACCTGCATCTTCTGTTCTGGTTGTCGTTACTGCCGTTTACCGCCGGCTGGATGGGTGAAAAACATTTCGCGCGGTTACCTACCGCGCTGTATGGCATCAACACTGCGCGTGTGTGCGCTGGCTTATTTCGTACTGCAGGGATGCCTGGTGCGCCATCAGGGTCCCCATGGTCCGCTTGCAAAAGCCATCGCACCTGATGCCAAAGGCCAAGCATCACCGTTGCTGTATGTGCTGGGGATTGCCGCGACATGGTTCATTACGCCGTGGGCGGGGCTTGCGTTTTTCGTGGCGGTTGCGTTGATGTGGTTAACCCCCGACAGGCGCATCGAGAATGCCATGTCGAAGCGCAGCGACGGCTAAATTTACACGCGACAATACGGCATGCGCCTCATATTGCCTGATAATGTCCGTTCAAGAAATTCAATCGCGCTGATGTGGCTCGATTACGTTGTCATCGGGATCGCGCAGGAAGAAGCCCTGTGCTTCGGGCCCGAAGCGTATAGGCCCGCCGCTCAGCGGAATCCCCACGGATTCAAGGTGAGCTTTTGCAGTCATGATATCCGGGCACAGCAGCGCAAAGTGAGTGATGCCAGGATGCTTCTGCGGTAAGTCCATGAGGACATTGGGTTCGCTTGCCTTAGGTGCGTTTAGCACGAGATTTATTTCCACGCCGGACGGATGCGCAAGTATGGCCAACGGCTCGGGACCGAGAGGTCCGGCGGTTTTCCTGAATCCCAGCAGCTCGTAAAAGCGCACTGAGCGTTCGAGGTCGTGAACGCGGATGCCGATGTGCGCCAGACCCAGTATCGGGACCGGTGTCTATTTTGCCTGTTGGGTTGCCATGGACTTCCTTGCTGAGCTGTTTTTCAATGCGCGGTTCGTGTGCGGTTTTCCGTTATTATCAACGCGGTCCCGGCGTACCCGTGTCAATATTCATCATGCAATTCTCGCGGCGGGCTTCCCGGTAAGTGCGTTATTGACGCGAACCCCAAGCATGCACACTGAAAAGCTAAATGACGCATAACATCCTGTCTCGTCTGAAACAATTCGGCCAGACAACCGCCCTGCGCCATCGAGGATTCCGCCTGCTTTGGACGGCCACACTGCTTTCGTCGACTGCCAAGTGGGCGGATCTGGTGGTGATAGGCTGGCTGACACTCGAGTTGACCGAGTCCGCACTGATGGTGGGCATAGTCGCCGCGTGCAAGATG
Source organism: Betaproteobacteria bacterium (assembly GCA_947476215.1). Classification (GTDB taxonomy): domain Bacteria; phylum Pseudomonadota; class Gammaproteobacteria; order Burkholderiales; family SG8-41; genus PALSA-1004. The sequence goes on along the minus strand of CANJQI010000004.1, from coordinate 18,113 downwards.
GTCGGCTACCTCGCGGCACCGTTTATGGGCGTGGCTGCGGACCGGATGGACAGGCGCCTGCTTCTGATCATCGCGGCGTTCGTGAACTGGGCCGTGGCCTTTATGATGCTGGTCCTCTTGCTGACTGGCGCGCTTGTGCTGTGGCACATCATCGTTTTGTCCATGGTGGGCAGTCTGACCTGGGCCCTGGACAGCCCCGCCCGGCAGGCGTTCGTGCCGGATCTGGTAGGCAAGGGAAACCTGGCGAATGCGATCGCGCTCATCGCCGTGGCGACCGAGCTTACCGTGGTCATCGGTCCGGCATTGGGCGGGATACTGATCCCGGCCTTAGGCAATAGCGGCGCCTATGGGTTGATAGCAAGCATCTATTTCCTGGACCTGGTCGTTTTATTCCGGATGAATCGCGTGCAACAGGCTGTCCCCAAGGCTAGCGAGTCGCCCGCGAGCAGCCTGATCAGCGGTTTGCGTTATGTGTGGAGCAATCAGACGGTACTTGTGCTGCTGGTGATTGCGTGTCTGCTTAACCTGTTAGCCGCCCCTTACCGGTATTCGTTTCTGCCCATATTCGCTCGTTATGTCCTGAACGCCGGTCCGGCGGGTTACGGCATGCTCACATCCATGGCTGGCGTTGGGGCGCTGACGGCCGGACTTTGGGTGGTATCGATGGGGAACTTCAAGCGCAAGGGCTGGCTGGTCGTGTGGGGCGGTATCGCCTGGCCGGTTTCGCTGCTGCTGTTTGCCGCGTCCAAGTCGTATCACCTGTCGCTGGCGCTGGCATTCGCGGCCGGGCTCACACAAGCCATCACATGGACCGTGATCGCCACCCTGATATTGAGTAATACGACGCAGCCCATGCGCGGCAGGGTCATGGGGCTGCGCACCGGCGTGGTGATCAGCCTGCCCTTTGGCAACCTTCTGGCGGGTGCGGCTGCGGAGCGCTTCGGCGCTCCCGTGGCACAGGCCGCCTACGCGGCGATTGCCATCGTCATCATGCTGGCCATAGTACTGCTGGTTCCGCGTCTGCGCCGATTGGAGTGAGCGCGCGCGATGTCGAGGACGGCTGCGACTATTTTGTGCGACTCAGTTCGCTATTAGCGATGCGATTTCCGCCTCCAGTTGTGCGATGCGCTCGTGCAGTGGATTGGTCGAAGACTCGATTTCATCGAGCGTGAAACGCTGGGTAATGTGTTGTGGGCAGTTCCAGTCGTAGGCTTCTATTTCGATGACCGCAACGTGCTCAAGGCGCGCGCGGTAGGCTGGCAGTTCGACCGCTGCAACGAGATCAGATTCGGCATTCCCGACATCCTGGTAACGCAGGTGTCCGAGCAGCTTCAGACGTTTGCGGTTGGCGTAGTCCATGAAAATCAGCGCCACGCGGTCGTTGTTGGTCACATTGCCGGCGCTCACGTATTGCCGGTTGCCGCGAAAATCGGCGAACGCAATCCGGGCAGGCGAAATTACCTTGACGAAACCGTGCGGGCCGCCCCGGTGTTGCACGTAAGGCCATCCGGTTTCACCAACCGATGCCATGTAAAAGCTGTCGGCGCGTTGCAGGAAATCGGTTTCGACGGCACTGAGACCTTCGCCGGTCGGTCGTTCGTCCGGGAGGCGCGCGTAAGCGGCGCGCGACCCGTGCGTGGACTGTAGTGCCTGCACCGCAGACGAAAATGCAATTCCGGCGAAGGTCTTCATGACATGCTCCTTACGCGGCCCTGGCCACTGCGGCGTTTAACAGTGCGACTTTCGGAAAGTCAAAAATTCGGGGTGAAGCCGAGTTGTGCCTGGACAGCGTCAAGCAATCGCCGGGCGTCGCCGGTAGCGGTTTTCGGGTCGACAGGTGTAATGCGTGACATGGTGTTTCTCCTCTATTTGCGGGGGGCGAACCATTCGGTTGCTCAACGGAATGTATGATGATTCATACGGGAGAAAGAATAAATACTGTAAAGTTAACTTGATTAATGCAAATTACGTAGTAATAATCCACGCATGGACAAATTGCGTTCGATGGAGATATTTGTGCGCATCGTTGAAAAAGGCAGCCTGACTGCCGCAGCCAACGCGCTCGGCATGTCAGCGCCGTCGGTCGTGCGCGCGCTGGCGGCGCTGGAACGAGCGGTTGGTGTGCGATTGATGAATCGCACGACGCGCCGCTCTTCGTTGAGCGACGAAGGCCGTGAGTACTACGAGCGCTGCAAGCGCGTGCTGGCCGAGGTCGAAGAGGCCGATGCGGCGCTGTCGGCACGACGCTTGCAGCCGCGCGGCCGGCTGCGTATTACCGCGCCGGTCACGTACGGCCGACTGCATATTGCACCGGCCGTCAACATTTTTCTTGCGCGTTACTCCGAAGTCGAGGTCGATCTGCTTCTGCTGGATCGCGTGATTGATCTGGTCGAGGAGGGGGTTGATGCGGCAGTACGCATCGGTCATTTGCCCGCGTCGACGCTGGTCGCCAAACGCATCGGCGAAACGCGGCGTGTCGTGTGCGCAGCCCCAAGTTACCTGAAACGCGTCGGCATGCCGAAATCCCCGCACGATCTCGGCGCAGCGCGCTGCGTGGTCTTCACCGGGCTTGCCCAAACCAACGAATGGCAGTTTTCAGGTAAACCACATGAGCGAGTCCTGGTGCGGCCAATATTGCGAACCAACCAGTTCGATGCGGCGATTGATGCCTGTCTGCACGGCCTCGGCTGTGGGCAGTTCCTGTGTTATCAGGTCGATGCGCTGGTCAAAGCCGGACGCCTCAAGCGCGTGCTGCAGGATTTCGAATCGCCGCCCATGCCGGTCAGCATTGTTTACCCGCATGCGCGCCTGCTGTCGTCGAACGTCCGCGCGTTCATCGACGTACTCGACAAGGCGACATCACCATAGCGGCCATGGGCCTCTGACGACCATACCCCACGGTAAAATATGTTTTACATCAGGTTCTTCCGCGCGCAATACCGGTCCCTATCCTGATGAATAGGAAACTGCTGTCAGTCGCGGCGATCGCGGAGAATCTTTCGTGTATGAAAGAAGTGTATGCCGACAAAGAAGGGATGACGCATGATCATAGAAATGCAGACGTACACGTTGAAAACGCGCAGCGTCGGCGCAGCCATCAAGATGTTCGAAGATGCGTTGCCGGCACGCACCGCGCTATCGCCGCTGGCGGCCTTTTGGCGCTCGGAAATCGGCGTGCTCAATCAGGCGATACTCATCTGGCCGTATGCCAGCGCGGAGGAGCGCGACAAGATGCGTGCTTCGGAAGCGAAAATTGGGGGATGGCCACCGCAGTTACGCGACCACGTGCTTGATGAGTCGACCCGGATATGGACGCCGGCGCCGTTCTCACCCGCGCTGACGCCGCGCAAGTTGGGGAATGTCTATGAAGTGCGCATCTACGACTATGAGCCCGGCACCGTACCCTGGGTCATAGACACCTGGAACGAAATACTGCCGGAACGTCTCAAGTATTCGCCGCTGGTCGGCGCGTGGTACATCGACCAGGGGCCGGCGCATCACTGGATACACATCTGGGCCTATGAAAACGCCGGTGAGCGCGAGCGCATACGCGCGGAAACCTCGAAGGCCGGCATCTGGCCGATGTCGGTCGTAGACCAGCGGCTGAAGCGTGCTACCAAACACCTGCCGTTTCGCATGCAGAACATGCTCGTTGTTCCCACGCCTTTTTCGCCGTTGTGTTGATGATGATGATGTACTCGCGGCATCAGTGGCAGTCTGCCAATTTGTCACGGATGCAATGCGTAGGGTGGGCTAGCGCAGCGTAAACCACCGCTTTCATTGATGTCGGGCACCGGTGCCCCGCGCCATTCAAGACAGGCTTGACGGTCTCTGGTGACGACCCAAAAGGAATTCAGATGCCCCCTGATGGATCGAAAGCAGCGATAATGATGGTGTGGTAACCCCGTGATAACGCAAATGCCAGCCATCAGAAATGGCTGGTGACCTGGCGGGGCCACTTCTATGAAAGAATCATCACATGTCACGTAAAGAACCAAGTTTCGCAGAACGCCTGCAGACGGCGGAAAAAGCCAAGCAGGTCCAGTTGCAAAAGATACGCGAGACTGCAATGGCTCACGAAGCACAATCCGCCGAGCGGCAGGCTGCACGGGTGGAAACGGCGGAAGCGCGCCAACTCCGCATGGCCGAACGGAAAACCGCGAACCGGGCCGCTGCCGAACAGAGAGACGCAAAGCGCGCGATCGAGAAGGCCAGGCTGGCGCTCATTGCCACGGAAGAAAAGGCACGCAAGGACGCCGAGCGCGTTGCCCGCCTCGAGGCCGATGTTGCGCTTAAAAAGGAGCAGAAGGCCGCGCGCGACTCCAAATACGCCGCACGCAAAGCGCGGCAGAATTAAGCCAAGCAGCAGTGGCACTGCTGGCGTCGAAAAAATATCAAGAACCGTAGTGTCCGGGAATTTTTTGGTGAAGTGAAGCTGCAGCGAATATCGCGTGGCGCCCGGACTTTCCGCGAAAAAGCGGTTCCCAAAAATGATAAGGCTCTTGCGCGAACGACCGCTTCTCTGAAGTCGTGGCTCTTGCTTGATGGTCTCCCGGCGGCCTGGAGCCGTCGATCACAGTTACAATTTCTTTTCGTCCCGACGGCCCCTATTCAGTGAATACTTCTTGAAGGGTCTGGAGTGCATCGATCAGGGTCTGATCTGTTGTCGCGCCCATTTTCTTGACTAACCGTGCTTTGTCTATCGTGTGAATCTGATCCAGCAAAATCAATCCTTTTTTCCTCCGGAACGTCACGGGTACGCGATATGGTGCCGGCTTGCTTCCAGTTGTCATCGGCGCAACGATTACGGTCCTCAGATAATCATGCATCTCCGGAGGCGATACGATCACACAGGGTCGCGTCTTTTGAATTTCGCTGCCGACAGTTGGATCGAGGGCGGCTAGCCAGATTTCACCGCGCTTTACCACACAAGCTCCTTGTCGTCTTCATTTGCCAATTCAGGCCAAACGAGTCCATCATCGCCGGCGGCGGCGATTGCTTTGCTTGCCTCAGCCCAACCCTGACGCGCTTTCTTCTTCAATTTGCGAATTACAATCGCATCGCTTTCGATTTCAACATCAACCTCTCCCACGTCCACTCCTGTTTGCGCAAGAAATGGTTTCGGAATTAGTACGCCTTGGGAGTTGCCCATTTTGCGGATCGATGTCTTCATATGCCACCCCATCAAAGTGACAACCATGTTATGGCTTAGCAGGCTCGATGTAAAAACAATGTTATAACTAACTTCATTCGTATATGAGGAGGCGCCCAAAGTGGCTTTGTCGAGAAGATTGGACCAAGGAGCGTCTGTTTTGGAGCAAAACAAATGACCGGAACGAATGGGGCCACTGGCGCGGAAAATCTGGGTGGCCGCTGCCATCGACGCCCGCCTGCCAGCCCTTGCTGTTTCGAAACGCGGCCAGCACCTTGCTGTTCATGAACAGCACAATCTGTGTGCGCGCCTGTGCTCCGAACGGCAGGCCTATCGACGCGCCGGCAATGTTGTACTAGGCCACGGGCATGCCCGTGACGAGGAGCGCAACTGCCTATCTTGCTCATGTCGATGCCCAGCGCTTTGGTGACGCCTGTACGCGAGGATCTCACCGCCAGCCTGTTGTCCAGGATCGAAGGCGGAAAGCTCGATTTTGTTCTGATTGCGCTTCCGTACGACACCGCGAATTTGCTCGTGGAGCCGCTGTTTGACGACAATCTATGGGTCGTCGGGCGCAAAAACGATGCGGAATTGAAGTCGTGGACGATTAACGTCACACCGGTGATCACCGACCGTCTGCTGCTGTTAGAGGAGGGGCACTGCTTGCGCGATCACGTTCTGTACGTGTGTGGTGCATCCGACCGGCATGCAACGTTGGGCGTGGAAGCCACCAGTCTCCTGACCCTGGTGCAGATGATAGAGTCCGGACTAGGCATAGGGTTGGTTCCGGAAATGGCGGTGAAACGGGGACTGACACATGGCCCGAACCTCGTATCCCGGCCAATGGCCAAGCCCAGCCCCAAGCGTACGATCGCGCTCGCGGCACGGCGCTCCACGTCGCGGCTGACGGACATGAAGACGCTGGCGCAGGTGATCAGGAAAGTCCATACGGCTTAATGCTTCGGTAAACTAACTGCCATGGCGGCATTGCCACGCATAGTGATTATCGGTTGTGGCTTCGGCGGACTGGAAGCCGCCAAGACCTTGTGCGGCAAGCTCGTAGACGTCACCGTGATAGACCGCTGCAACCACATCTGTTCCAGCCGCTACTGTAGCAGGTCGCAACGGCGGGTTTGTCTGGCCCATCCATAGCTGCACCCATACGCCATATCTTCCGCAAGCAGCGCAACGTCACTGTATTGATGGGCGAGGTCACGGCTATCGATACTGCGTCGCGCAGCGTAAGCGTCGAAGGAATGGGTGACATTGATTACGAGCATCTGATCGTTGCTTCCGGCGCAACGCACAGCTACTTCGGAAACGACGCGTGGGCCAGACATGCACCGGGCCTGAAAACGCTGCAAGACGCGTTCGAACTGCGCCGGCGCGTGCTGCTCGCATTTGAGCACGCCGAGCGTGAAACCGATGAGAGCCTGCGTCGTGCGTGGCTCACATTCGTGGTCATCGGCGCGGGCGTCATCGGGGTGGAACTCGCGGGCACTCTCGCGGAAATCGCCCGCCATACGTTGTCGGGTGAATTCCGCCGGTTTGATACTCGCACGGCGCGCGTGCTGTTGCTCGAAGGCGGTGAACGCGTTTTACCTGCGTTTCCGGGCGAATTGCCCGAGCGGGCGCGTCTGCAGCTCGAAGAACTGGGCGTCGAGGTTCGCACCGGCGCCCGTGTTACCGCTGTCACCGAAGGTGGCGTGACAATAGCCGAAAACGGCGGCGCCACGGAAATCCAGGCGCGCACCATGATGTGGGCCGCCGGCGTCGCTGCATCCGCGCTTGGTGCAACATTGAACACGTCGCTGGACCGCGCCGGACGTGTCGTGGTCAACGCGGACTTGTCGCTGCCCGGTCATCCTGAAGTGTCGGTCATCGGTGACCTTGCGCACATGGTGTGCGACGGAAAGCCGGTACCCGGCGTGAGCCCGGCGACCAAGCAGATGGGCCGCCGTGGTGCTGCTCGGCAAGATCAGGCTATCGGGCATGCCGGCGTGGCTGGTATGGTTGTTTGCCCACATCTATTTTCTGATTGGTTTCCGCAATCGCATCATCGTGATGCCCGACTGGGCATGGGCATATTTTTCATTCCAACGCTATGCGCGCATCGTGATCGGCGCATGGAAGAGCGAACGCCGAAATTGAAAATCTAGCGCCGGTTATCCAGGTGCTCGCGGTAGCTGTTTCCGAGCGCGTGGTAATCCGGATGCGCACTGGTGCACATCAACGTGTTGAGATCATCGCCGTTGGAGAGTTGGTGAGCGACTTCCAGGTACACGAGGCCGGCCAGAAAAAAGACAAGAAAATATTTCATGTCGCGATGAATGTTTTTGCGTGATTAACTCTGTGCCTTACGGTATGCCGAGCGGTTGAGCCTGAAGATATCGCAAGCGCCGGGTTTGTGTCGACCGCGAAGGCAAATATTACGCTTTTTGCCGCTGCCGCGGAGTTCACGTGGACAGTTTTTCCCGAAGCCGGACGGCAAGAGACGAGTGTATCACCAGCACTACAGCCTGTAGCCACTGACTCGTCCATGCGGCATCGCGCGCCCGCGATCGCCCGGCTCGTCCTGCGATCATTCGACCGCAATCGCGGGAATTGGCCCGATTTAACTTGGGTTTTCAACTTAATGGCGCCGAATCGTCGGTGCTACCGTTCATCAAGCGTGAAAAGGAAGTCCGGTGCCGTCGGGTGCTGCGAGGCAGTGGCGACGCGCGATGTGTAATCGATTAGGAGCCAAATCATGATCGAGTTGCTTGAACGCTACAAAACGCACTATGCCCAGGCGCAGGACGATGAAATGTCCATCGAGGATTACCTCGAACTGTGCAAGCAGGATCCTGGCGCATATGCCAGTGCCGCCGAGCGCATGCTAGCCGCCATCGGCGAGCCCGAAACCATTAATACGCGCAATGACCCGCGACTGTCGCGGCTGTTCTCCAACCTGGTCATACGACGCTACCCGGCGTTTGCCGAGTTTTACGGCATGGAAGACGTCATCGCGCAAATCGTATCTTTCTTCAAACACGCGGCGCAGGGACTGGAGGAGCGCAAGCAGGTGCTCTACCTGCTGGGACCCGTGGGGGGCGGCAAGTCGTCGATTGCCGAACGCCTGAAGTCGCTGATGGAGGCGAAGCCGATATACGTGCTCAAGGGCTCTCCCGTCAACGAGTCGCCGCTGGGCCTGTTCGCTCCGGCGCAGTACGCGGAGGTGCTGGAAAAGGAATATGGCATCCCGCGGCGCTATCTGTCCGGCATCATGTCGCCGTGGGCGATCAAACGCCTCACCGAGTTTGGCGGCGACATCACGCGTTTCCGTGTCTGTCGCGTGCGGCCTTCCGTTCTGCGCCAGGTGGCGATTTCCAAGACCGAGCCCGGCGACGAGAACAATCAGGACATCTCGTCGTTGGTCGGCAAGGTCGATATTCGCAAACTCGACCGCTATTCGCAGAATGACCCCGATGCTTACAGCTACTCGGGCGGCTTGTGTCTGTCCAATCAGGGTCTGCTCGAGTTTGTCGAGATGTTCAAGGCGCCCATCAAGATGCTGCACCCGCTGCTTACCGCGACGCAGGAGGGCAATTTCAAGGGCACCGAAGGAATTTCAGCCCTGCCGTTTTCGGGCATCATCCTCGCGCACTCCAACGAGTCGGAATGGCAAAGCTTTCGCAACAACAAGCATAACGAGGCTTTTCTCGACCGCATATACATCGTCAAGGTGCCGTACTGCCTGCAGGTGACCGAGGAAGTCAGCATCTACCAGAAGTTACTCGCGGGCAGCGCGCTGTCGAAGGCTGTCTGCGCACCTGGAACCCTTGAAATGATGGCGCAATTCTCGGTGCTCACTCGACTGAAGGAGCCGGAGAATTCCAGCATACATTCAAAAATGCGCGTCTACGACGGCGAGAGCCTGAAGGACATCGATCCCAAGGCCAAGAGCTACCAGGAGTACCGCGACTATGCCGGCACCGACGAAGGCATGTCGGGCGTGTCGACGCGTTTCGCCTACAAGATACTGTCCTCGGTTTTCAACTACGATGCCGCGGAAGTAGCGGCCAACCCGGTGCACCTCATGTACGTGCTGGAACAACGCATTGTACGCGATGATCTGCCGGAAGAGACGCAGCGCCGCTTCCTGGAATTCATCAAGGGCTGGCTGGCGCCGCGCTATGCCGAATTCATCGGCAAGGAGATTCAGACCGCGTATCTCGAATCGTACTCGGAGTATGGCCAGAACATATTCGACCGCTATGTGATCTACGCCGACTGCTGGATTCAGGACGAGGATTTCCGCGATCCCGAGACCGGCGAAAGTTTTGACCGCGCGGCACTGAACGAGGAGCTGGAAAAGATTGAAAAGCCGGCAGGCATAGCCAACCCCAAGGATTTCAGAAACGAGATCGTCAATTTTGTGTTGCGCGCCCGCGCCAACAACGGCGGCAAGAATCCGGCATGGAACAGCTATGAGAAACTGCGCGAGGTGATCGAGAAGAAAATGTTCTCCAACACCGAGGACCTGCTGCCGGTTATTTCATTCAACGCCAAGGCCTCGCTGGAAGACCGCGAGAAGCACCAGAATTTCATTTCTCGCATGATAGAGAAGGGGTACACCGAGAAACAGGTACGGCTGCTGTCGGAGTGGTACCTGCGGGTGCGTAAATCGGCCTGATCGCGACGTCATGCTGCAAATCATCGACCGGCGTCTGAACGGGCGCAACAAGAGCGCGGTCAACCGCGAGCGTTTCCTGCGTCGCTACAAGGAGCGCATCCGCGAAGCCGTGAAAGGCATGGTCGGCGAGCGTTCCATCGCCGACATGGACAAGGGCGGGGACGTGAACATTCCCGCGCGTGACGTTTCGGAACCGTCGTTTCGCCACGACCGCGGCGGCGATAGTGAAAGCGTGCATCCGGGAAACAAAGAGTTTATTCCCGGCACTTCGATTCCCCGGCCGCAGCGCGGCGGGGGCGGGAAGGGTGGTGCACCGGGTTCCGGCGCAGCCACCGATGACTTCGTCTTCAGCCTGTCGCGCGAAGAGTTCCTTAATATTTTCTTTGATGATCTGGAGCTGCCGCGCCTCGCCCGTACGGCAATCGGCGACACCGAACAGAAGAAATTCTCGCGTGCGGGCTTTGTGAAAGACGGCTCACGCGCCAACCTCTCGATAACTAGAACCATGCGTACCGCGCTTGCGCGTCGGATCGCGCTGTCGGGCGTGGTGGCGGAGCAGTTGCGCGATGCGCGCGAGCGCCTGGATCAGGCGCGGGCAGAGTGCCGATCCGATGAGGACATTGCCGCCATTGAAACGGAGATCGTCATCCTCGAATCCAGACGCTTGCACGTTCCCATGCTGGACGAACTCGACTTGCGTTATCGAAATGTCGTGACCGTATCACAACCGGTCGCAAGAGCTGCCATGTTTTGCCTGATGGACGTGTCGGCGTCGATGGACGAGACGCGCAAGGATCTGGCAAAACGCTTTTACACGCTGCTATACCTGTTCCTCACGCGCAAGTATGAAAAGGTGGACCTCATATTCATCCGCCACACCGATGACGCCGAGGAGGTGGATGAGCAGACGTTTTTCCATGATACGCGTTCGGGTGGAACGGTGGTGCTTTCGGCGCTGGAACTCGCGCACAAAATCGTTACGGATCGATACCCCGCCGGCCAGTGGAATCTGTACTTCGCCCAGGCTTCCGATGGCGATGCATTTGGCGCGGATGCAGGGCGTTGCGCGAGCTTTCTGCAGCAGCACCTGCTGCCAATGGCGCGCTATTTTGCCTATATTGAGACCAACGAATTTGAAAGCCGGCACGCGAGCAGCCTGTGGGCGGGCTATGAGGCAGTGACGCTCCCATATTTTACGATGCGTCGAGTGGCCAGGCCCGGGGACATCTATCCGGTGTTCCGGGAACTTTTCAGCAAAGGGTCGAACGCATGAGCCTCATTTCCACGGGATCAAACTGGACGTTCGAACTGCTTGAGCGCTACGACGCCGCCATCGCGACCTGCGCCGGCGAGTTTGGCCTCGACACTTACGCCAACCAGATCGAGGTCATCACCTCCGAGCAGATGCTGGACGCGTACGCGTCCACCGGGTTGCCGATCGGCTATGCGCACTGGTCCTACGGCAAGGCTTTCATTGCAAACGAGCGTGCCTACCGTACCGGGCGTCAAGGCTTGGCGTACGAAATTGTAATAAATTCAGATCCTTGCATCGCCTATCTGATGGAGGAGAACTCCATGATGATGCAGGCACTGGTGATCGCTCATGCGAGCTACGGGCACAATTCTTTCTTCAAAGGCAACTACTTGTTCCGGCAGTGGACGCAGGCGTCGGCGATCGTCGACTACCTGGTATTCGCGCGCAACTATGTGGCCGGCTGCGAAGAGCGCTACGGCGTGACCGCGGTTGAGGAAATCATGGACTCGTGCCATGCGCTGATGGAGTACGGCGTGAATCGATACCGGCGCGCAGCGCCTCTCTCGCTGGTCGAGGAAAAGGCGCGCAGCGCGGAACGTCAGGAGATCGCGCGGCTCCAGTACAACGATCTCTGGCGCACCCTGCCAGCCACCCCGGTTTCACGGATCGAAGCATCGAAAAAGAATTTTCCCGCCGAGCCCGAGGAAAACATACTCTACTTCGTGGAAAAGCACGCGCCCAGGCTCACGCCCTGGCAGCGCGAACTCGTGCGCATCGTGAGGAAACTCGCGCAGTATTTCTACCCGCAGGGCCAGACCAAGGTCATGAACGAAGGGTGGGCGACGTTTTGGCATTACACACTGTTAAACCGTCTGTATGAGAAGGGCTTGGTCAATGACGGATTCATGCTGGAGTTTCTGCAAAGCCATGCCAATGTGATCCGCCAGCCCGATTTCGACGAGCAAGGCTACGGCGGTATTAATCCCTACGCCCTGGGTTACGCCATGATGCAGGATTTACGTCGCATCTGCGAGCGCCCGACGCCGGAAGATCGGCATTGGTTTCCGGACATTGCCGGCGGCGACTGGTTCAAGGTGATGGACTTTGCGATGCGCAACTTCAAGGATGAATCATTTATTGCGCAATACCTGTCGCCGCGCCTCATGCGCGAGTTTCGCTTGTTTTCCGTGGCGGATCACGAAGCAAGGGAAATGCTGAAAGTCGATTCCATACACAATGATGACGGCTATGCGCGCGTGCGGAAGCTGCTTGCCGCGCAATACGCCCTGGACTATCGCCTGCCCGACATCCAGATCGTCAAGTTCGATCGCGAAGGCGACCGTTCACTGCTGCTGCGTCACCAGGCGCTGCGCGGCAGGCAGTTGGTGGAAGACGAAGCCACGGAAGTCATGAAACACCTCGCGCGCCTGTGGGGGTTTACCGTGCGCATGGAGCGCACCGGCGCCGGCGGCTGTGTCGAGAGTACGAGGGTATGCGAGGCGCCCTGGCAACGGCAGGTGGCCTGAAGGTTAAACCACCACTTTGTCACGCCGCAGAGCGGCGACCTGCGCGTGGTCCATGCCCAGGACATCGCGCAATATTTCGTCGCTATGCTGGCCCTGCGTCGGCGGCGCGCGGCGCACCGATGCCGGTGTGTCGCTGAACTTGAACGGCATGCCCAACATCCTGAGCGGACCTATGGTCGGGTGTGTTATGGTTTCTATCATATCTCGCGCCGCCGTGTGGGGATCGTCCAGGGCCTGCGCCACCGTATTGATAGGGCCGCATGGCACGCCCACCGCCTGCAGCCGCGTTATCCATGCGCTGGTGGTATCGTGTTTCAGTTCCGTCGCAATCATGCTTTCGAGCGGGGCGCGGTTCGCAACGCGATCGCGATTCAGCGTGTAGCGCGCATCCCGCGCCCATTCGGGGTGACCTAAAACCATGGCGCACTTGGCGAACTGCGCATCATTGCCCACCGCCAGCGCGATCATGCTGTCGGCGGTTGTGAACGTCGTATAAGGCACGACGCTGGGATGGCTGTTGCCGAAGCGTCTTGCGTCCTTGCCGGTCGTCAGGTAGTTGGATGCGACGTTGACCAGCATGGCGAGCGAGGATTCGTACAGTGAAACTTCGACCTTTTGTCCGCGCCCGGTGCGCGCGCGGGCGTTCAGCGCCGCCAATATCGAATTGCATGCCAGCATGCCGGTGCACACATCGACGATGGCCACGCCGTACTTGGTCGGTGCGCCATCGGGCTGACCGCTAATACTCATCAGCCCTGACTCCGCTTGCAGACAGAAGTCGTAACCGGGTTGGGCTGCCTTGGGACCGCTGCTGCCGTAGCCGGAAATCGAGCAGCGAACCAGACGTGGCGCATGCTCATCGAACCACGCGTCGGTGTAACCCCACTTTGCCAGTGTTCCCAGCTTGAAATTGTCGACCAGCACGTCGGATTTCGCGATCAGGGCAGTGATCACTGCCCTTCCCGACGGCTCTGCCATATTGAGCGTGATCGAGCGCTTGTTGCGGTTGATGCCGAGATAGTAGGCTGACTCGCCTTCGATAAACGGCGGTCCCCAGGTACGCGTGTCATCGCCGTTCGGAGGTTCGACCTTGATGATGTCGGCGCCCATGTCGCCCAGCATCATGGTGCACAAAGGGCCGGCCAGTATGCGCGTCAGATCGAGCACGCGCAGGCCGTGCAGGGCACCGGTTTCGACGTTATCCGTCATGGGAAATCCGTGGACAAGACTGAATCAATTCAGAAATTTTCATGGCCGGCATCATAATCTAAAACCAACTTTCACATTGCGGCCGTATACCGTGGCGCGCAAAATGACGGCTGGCGGATGGATAATCCATACGCGTAATTTCTGGAGGCTGCGGTGAGATAGCGTTGCCGCGAACTTTACATGGACCATGATGACAGTTTCAAGCTAGACACCCGTCTGACCCGCGTCGGTCGCGATTCTCCCGCGTATCAGGGTGCGGTCAATACGCCGGTCGTGCGTACCTCGACCGTGCTCTATCCGGATGTCGCCTCCTACGAGGCGAGCGACACGGATGACTACAAGGTTTTGCGCTACGGCTTGCACGGCACGCCGACCACGTTCGCGCTCGAAGAGGCGGTGGCCCAGCTCGAGGGCGGCCATGCGGCGGTGGCGTTGCCCTCCGGCCTCGCCGCGATCGTCGCCGCGATCAGCGCGTTCGTGAAGAGCGGCGATCATCTGCTGGTGGCGGATACCGCCTACGGGCCGACGCGCACGTTCTGCGAAAGGCGCCTCAGATCGTATGGCGTGGATATCGAATACTACGATCCGCTGATTGCCGGCGCCATCGCTGCGTTGATCCGCCCCAACACCGCCGCCGTATTTTGCGAAACACCTGGTTCGCTGACGTTTGAAATGCAGGACATACCCGCGATTGCCGCCGCCGCGCATGAAAAAAACATCCCGGTCCTGGCCGACAATACCTGGGGCACGCCATATTTCTTCAAATCGTTTCAGCATGGCGTCGACGTATCGATACACGCCGGCACCAAGTACATAGCGGGTCATTCGGATACGCTGGTCGGGCTCATCGTGACCACTCAGCGCTATTGGCTCACAGTGCGCAAAACCGTTGCCGATTACGGCTACTGCGTCAGCCCTGATGATTGCTATCTTGCGTTGCGCGGGTTGCGCACTATAGGCGTGCGTATGCGGCAACAACAGCACAGTGCCCTGAAAATCGCGCGCTGGCTGCAGGCGCGTCCTGAAGTTCTGCGTGTTCTGTATCCGGCGCTCGACGATGATCCCGGCCACGCGCTGTGGCGGCGCGACTTCAGCGGTGCGGCGGCATTATTTGGCGTGATCCTCAAGCCGGCTACCTGGACATCCGTGGGCGCCATGATAGACGCGCTCAAGCTATTCGGCATAGGGGCGAGTTGGGGTGGCTACGAGAGCCTGGCGATCCGTTACGATCCGACGCGCCTGCGCACCGCAACGAAATGGAATCCCGGTGGTCCGGTGATTCGTTTGCACATCGGACTGGAAGACGCCGATGATTTGATCGCGGATCTGGAACGCGGTCTGGCGAAACTTGTAATAACAGGTTGAGGCGTTCAGAAATAGCCATCCATGACGTGATCGACCCATGGCGGCATCGTCACATCCTCCATCCGGTCGAACGGCGGCAGATACGGTTTGATGTCGAGCACGGGCGTGCCGTCGAGCGCGTCCAGTCCGCGCACCGTGATGACGTTGCCCGCAATGCCGAGCAATTTGACAGCCGTGACGCCGATCGGATTGGGACGGTATTTGGTGCGCTGCGCGAAGACACCGACTTCATGCATGTCTTCCATGCCGCGCGGCTTGCGCAACAGCTGCTGGGCGGGATCGAAACCCTGCGCGCGGTCGAGGAAGAAAACCACGATCACATGCGAGTAGCTGGCGAGTTCCTGCAGACCACCGGTTAACGTCGTATCGAGATGAATTTCGGAATCGATGCGCGCCCAGCCTCCCTGCGACATTTCGGTCACGGCGCATTTGACGGCGCCTATCGGTTTTACGGTGAACGCGGTCATTTCATTTTCCCTGGCTTGAAATCGGTTAACAGCAGCGTCGAACCCGTGGTCTTGCGTGCCTCAAGATCGCGATGCGCCTGCGCCGCTTCGCGCAATGGATAAGTCTGGTTGATGGATACTGTGAAGACCTTGCGCTTGATGACCGAAAACAGTTCCCGCGCGGCCCTGACCAGGTCCTCGCGCTTGGCGGTGTAATTGTAGAGTCCGGGGCGTGTCAGAAACAGCGAGCCTTTCTGCGCCAGTATGCCGGGATTGAATTGCGTGACGGGGCCGGATGCGTTGCCAAAACTGACCATCATGCCCAGCGGTGCAAGGCTATCGATGGAGTCCAGGAATGTATCCTTGCCGATGCCGTCATAAACGACGCGCACGCCCTTGCCTTTGGTGATCTCCCGCACGCGCTCGCTGAACTTTTCCCTCGCCAGCACGATGACATGTCTGCAACCGGCTTTTTTCGCCAATGTCACTTTGTCGTCATTGCCGACCGTGCCTATCACCGTGGCGCCCAGATGCTTCGCCCATTGGCACAGGATCAATCCCACGCCGCCCGCCGCGGCGTGCATGAGTATGGTGTCGCCGCGCTTGATGGGGCAGGTGCGTTTGAGCAGGTACCATGCGGTCATGCCTTTCAGCATGCTGGCCGCGGCGGTGTTGTTGCTGACCCCGGCCGGGATTTTCACCAGACGCTCCGCGGGACGCAACAAAACGTCGGCGTAGGAACCGATGGGGCCCACATAGCCGACACGGTCGCCGACCCGGAAGTCACGGACCTTGGCGCCGACTGCCTCGACTACGCCGGCGCCCTCCATGCCCAGCGTGAGCGGTAGCGGCATCTTGTATAAGCCGCTGCGGTGATAGGTGTCGATGTAGTTCAGTCCGATTGCCATGTTGCGGACTCTGACTTCGCCCGCACCTGGGGCGCCGACCTGAACTTCTTCCCACTGCATTTTGTCCGGGCCGCCGGTTTCATGAATACGAATTGCATGAGGCATGTTGATTCTCCATTGCGTATATCGAACTGCATCATAAACCGTGTGATGCTAATTGCACATTGTTTGAAGCCCGCGACGGTGCGTGACCGGGCCGATATTGTCGAATTATGCTAAATTCCGGATAGCCATGAAGGCATGGGTATCTACAAATCTCGACTCCCTCCCTTGCATCGACGGGGACCCCCGGACGGGGATGAAGTGCGGGGGAGGGGTGGGGGGGGGGGCTAGCGGCGTGCTACCAAGTCACCCCCACCCTGGTCCGCCCCCGCACGCTACGCGCGCAGGGGAGGGAACAAAGATGTGTAGATACGCATAGACTGAAGGCGAACAGGCTTGCCGCGGAAATGTTTTTTGGATTCGGCGACGGCCGGCGAATTTTCCGCCGAGCGCGCCAGCCCCATTCCGTCTCATCATTCACGATCGGAGATTGCAACATGCGCATCATCAACACACACGCACACTGGTATCCGCCGGAGTGGATCGATCTGCTCGACAAGGAAGGTGCTAACAACGGTGCAATCATCGGCAGAAACGCGCGTGGCGAGGTGACGTTCAACAAGACCGGAACCCAGTTCCGGGGCATAGAGGAAAAAGTAGGCCGGGGCACCATCGTGTTCCGGCGCGACCAGATCGACATCGAACAGCGGCTGAAGACGATGGACGATACGCGTGTCGACGTTCAGGTGCTGTCGCTGACGACCCCGATGGTGTACTGGGCCCCACCGGAATTTGGTCTCAAATTGTCACAGGCGTTCAATGACGCATGTGCCGCGGTTCACGCCAAATATCCGGACCGTTTCCTGGGCATGGCAATGGCGCCCATGCAGGCGCCGGAACTGGCGGTGCAGGAGATCGAACGCGCGTCCAAACTGCCCGGTGTCCGCGGTCTGTACATGGCGACGCACATCAATGGCAAGAATCTCGATGACAAGGATTTTTTCCCGGTCTACGCCAAGTGCGAGGAACTCGACTGGCCGATCTTTCTGCACCCCGGCAACCCCATAGGCGGGGATCGCACCGCCAAACACTTTCTGGTCAATCTGCTCGGCAATCCTTATGACACCGGTATCGCCGCCGCGTCGCTGATGTTTGGCGGCGTGATGGATGCATTTCCCAAACTGGATGTCATGCTGCCGCACGCGGGCGGAACGTTTCCCGGACTCATAGGACGCATGAACCACGGCGCGACCATGCGTCCGGAGTTCAAGCACATGACCAAGCGACCTTCGGATTACCTGCGGCGTTTTCATTACGACACCATCGCCCACAACAGCCACTTTCTGATGTATATGGTGCGTGAAATCGGCGCAGACCGTATCGTGCTCGGCGACGATTATCCCGCTGATATGGGCTACAAGCGGCCGGTGGACGTGGTCGATGACCTCAAGGAACTGACCGCCAGCGAACGCGCCATGATACTCAGCAGCAACGCGGAGAGGTTGTTGCGGCTTGAGCCGCTCACTGCGCGCTGA